>NZ_JBITMP010000023.1:0-164673 GCF_044466425.1 Nonomuraea sp. NPDC049400 | reverse complement strand
ACCCATGTCCTGCGCTGGTCAGACTGGCGCCGCCGACACCAAGCCACCGCCCGACGCTGCCACTACCAGCGCAGATCCGAGCCATGATCGCGAAATGTCACTGGAGTACTAGCCCCTTAATTCAGGAAGCTTTGGCGCAGGTCTGCCGGCGGTACTTGCCGGGCGACACCCCGAACTGCCGCTTGAACGCGTTCCCGAACGCGAACTCCGACCCGTACCCGACCCGCTGGGCCACCTCCGCCACCGAGGCGTCGGACTCGCGCAGCAGGCGGCCGGCCGTGGCCAGGCGCCACCACGTGAGGTATGCCAGCGGCGGCTGCCCGACGAGGCCGGTGAAGCGGCGGGCGAAGCCGGCCCGGGAGAGGCCGGCGTGGGCGCCGAGCGACTCGACCGTCCAGCGGCGGTCGGGGGCGCGGTGGATGGCGTCGAGCGCGCGGCTTATGGCCGGGTCGGCCAGCGCGGCGGCCCACCCGGACTCGTCGCACGCCATCGACTGCTGGTCGAACCAGGCGCGCAGGATGTAGAGCTGGAGCACGTCGAGCAGGGACGTCACGACGGTGTCGGCCCCCAGCCGGGGATTGTCGATCTCCCCGGCCAGCAGGTCGACGGCGGCCTTGAGCTCCGGGCGGTGGCCGAGCGTCGTCGGCAGGTGGATCACGCCGGGCAGCGAGGCCAGGATCGGGTGGGTCCTGCCGGGGTCGAGCTGGTAGCCGCAGCACAGGGTGACCGTCTCGGCCCCGTCGCCGCCGTACGTCGCCGAGGTGAACAGCTCGAAGTCGAGGTACGGATTGCAGGCCGGTAGGGCGAGCGGCGTGCCGGGGCTGTCGGCCAGGCCGTACCCGTCGCCGTGGGGGAGGAAGACCACGTCGCCTACGCTGAGCGGCACGGGCTCGCCGTCGGGCGGGATGAGCCAGCAGGACCCGCGCAGCACCATCTGGAACCCCGCGGATCCGGGCACCGCCGGAAACTCCTGCCCCCACGGGGCATGCCAGGTGATGCGGGCGGAGTTGGGCCGGCCGGTGCTCATGTGGGCGACGACGTCGCTCAGCACGTCCATGGAGTGAAGTCTAGCCGCTGAGACTCTCGCGTAAAAAGTGTAGACATTGACGCATTGGTTATCTCAGCTGCGGCCCATACGGTGGTTGGAGTCCCTTTCCGACCGACCGTGAGGACCGTAGACATGATCAAGGTAGGCATCATTCTGGGCAGCACCCGTCCCGGCCGCAACGGTGAGGCCGTCGCGCAGTGGGTCCACGACCTGGCGGCCAAGCGCGGCGACGCCGAGTACGAACTGGTGGACCTCAAGGACTACGACCTCCGCCACCTGGACGAGCCGAACTTCCCTGCCATGGGCAACTACGCGCACGAGCACACCAAGCGGTGGGCCGAGAAGATCGCCTCTTTTGACGCGTTCGTCTTCGTGACGCCTGAGTACAACCACTCCATCCCGGGCGCGCTCAAGGACGGCGTCGACTTCCTGTACGCCGAGTGGAACAACAAGGTGGCCGGTTTCGTCGGGTACGGGGTGGACGGCGGGGCCCGGGCCGTCGAGCACCTGCGCCAGATCCTCGCCCAGGTGAGCGTGGCCACCGTGGCGCAGCAGGTGGCGCTCTCGCTCTTCACGGACTTCGAGAACATGGCCGACTTCAAGCCCGCCGCCGTCCACGAGGACAAGCTGGGCGCCGTGCTCGACCAGGTCCTCGCCTGGGGCGGCGCCCTGCGCCCGCTGCGAGCGGCCTGACGTCCGGGGCCGGCCGCCCCCGGCCCCGCACGCAGAGCGCTCCACGACTTGACTCGATCTTGAAACTAAATAATCCTTAACCCTACTTGTATAGTAGGAAAGATAGGAAAGGGGCGGTTGTGCGAGCGCTCATCCTGCTCGGGCTGGTCGGTCTCGCGGCCCAGCTCGTCGACGGAAGCCTGGGCATGGCCTACGGCGTCACGTCGACCACGCTTCTGCTGGCCATCGGCACCAACGCGGCGGCCGCCTCGGCGACTGTCCACCTCGCGGAAATCGGCACCACGCTGGCCTCGGGCATCTCCCACTGGCGCTTCGGCAACGTCGACTGGAAGGTCGTCGCCAAGATCGGCATCCCGGGAGCGATCGGCGCCTTCGCCGGCGCGACGTTCCTGTCCAGCCTCTCGACCGAGGTCGCCGCCCCGGTCATGTCGCTCATCCTGCTCTCCCTCGGCGTCTACATCCTCATCCGCTTCACCGCCTTCGGGCTGCCGCGCGGCAACCTGGGCAAGCCGCTGCGCAGGCGCTTCCTCGCCCCCCTCGGCCTGCTGGCCGGCTTCGTCGACGCCACCGGCGGTGGCGGCTGGGGCCCCGTCGGCACCCCCGCCATCCTGGCCAGCGGCCGCCTGGCGCCGCGCAAGGTGGTCGGCTCGGTCGACGCGAGCGAGTTCCTCGTCGCCATCGCCGCCAGCGTCGGCTTCTTCGTCGGCATCGGCTCCGAGAACATCAACTTCGCCTGGGTGGCCGTGCTGCTGCTCGGCGGCGTCATCGCCGCGCCGATCGCCGCCTGGCTCGTCCGGCACATCCCGCCGCGCATCCTCGGCTCGGCAGTGGGCGGCGTCATCGTGCTGACCAACGTGCGCAGCCTGCTGCGCAGCGACTGGATCAAGGCCTCAGGCGGCGTCCAGGCGGTCGCGTACATCGTCATCGCCGTCATCTGGGTGGCCGCCATCGCCTGGTCCCTCCGCGAGTACCGCCGTGACAAGGCCAACGAGTCGGTCGAGGCGGTCGAGTCCGAGCTGCAGGCCCGTGCGACGGCAGAGGAGGAGACGGCCTCCGCCTGAGGCCACGCGCGCAGGCTCGGCTTCCCCTGGGGAAGCCGAGCCCGACGCATTGATGCCTATGAGAATCTCTGCCCGCACCCAGTACGCTCTCGGCGCCATGCTCGCCCTGGCCGTGGCGGACGGCCCGGTGCACGCGGAATGGATCGCCGCCACCCAGGAGATCCCGCGCCGCTTCTGCGACAACATCCTGCTCCAGCTCCGCAGGGCCGGCCTCATCCAGAGCCAGCGCGGCCCCGACGGTGGCTACTGGCTCGCCCGCCCGGCCAAGGAGATCGCCCTCGCCGACGTCATCCGCGTCACCGAAGGGGTGGAGCAGGCGACCCGGCCCTTCCCGAAGGCCGCCGCGCCGCTGGCCGCGATCTGGGCCCAGCTACGCAGCCACGAGGACGCGTTGCTGGGCGAGATCACCCTTGCCGACGTCGTGGCCGCTTCCGAGCCCGCCTAGCACGCCTCCGCACTTCTGGGGGCGTGCCGCTCTTGGGTATATTTCATGCTTTCTAGGTAGGTTATAGTGGTTTGCGCCGATGGCTCCCGTACAACGAAGGGCAGATCTCCCATGTCATCCTCCAGACTGCGCACCACAGCCGCCATGCTCGCCGTCGTGGGGCTGCTCGGCGCCTGTGGCGATGGCGGAGCAGCCGGAGCGGCGAAGAGCGGCGGGCAGCCGGTGTACGGCGGCACGCTGACCTACCTGGAGCACCAGCCGCCCACCTGCCTGTACCTGCCGGCGGCCGGCTTCTATCCGAACGGCGGCATCCTCAACCAGATCACCGACAAGCTCACCTGGCAGAACCCGAAGACGCTCGAGATCGAGCCGTGGATCGCCACCAAGTGGGAGATCGACAAGGACGCCACCGAATACACGTTCCACCTGCGCGACGGCGTGACCTTCAGTGACGGCAGCCCGCTCGACGCGTCCGCCGTGGCGGCCAACTTCGACGTGTACGGCCTGGGCGACGAGAAGCTCAAGCTCCCGGTCGCCGAGTTCGTCAACAACTACGAGCGCAGCGAGGTCATCGACCCGCTGACCGTGCGCTTCCACTTCGACAAGCCGTCCCCCGGCTTCCTCCAGGGCACCTCGGTCATCGGGGCCGGTCTGGTCTCGAAGAAGACGATCTCGCTGCCGTACGAGCAGCAGTGCCAGCTCAAGAACGTCGTCGGCTCCGGCCCCTTCACCCTGAAGAACCAGGTCGTCGACAAGGAGGTGGACCTGGTCGCGCGCAAGGACTACAACTGGGCGCCGCCGTCCTCGGCGCACCAGGGCCGGGCGTACCTGGACGAAATCAAGATCATCGTGACGCCCGAGGACAACGTGCGCGTCGGCGCGCTCACCTCCGGCCAGGCCGACTTCGTCAGGTACGTCCAGGCGTACGACGAGAAGACCGTCAAGGACGCGGGCTTCCAGATCTACGCGGAGCCGACGAGAGGCGTCAACAACGGCCTCTACCTGCGGCCGCGCAACAGCATCCTGAAGGACGTCAAGGTCCGCAAGGCGCTGCAGGCCGGCACGGACGCCAAGGAGGTCGTCGACACCCTCTTCACCGCGAGCTACCCGCCGGCCACCTCGGTCCTCAGCCACCTCGCGCAGGGCTACGTGGACCTGTCCAAGGACCTCGGGTACGACCCAGGCAAGGCCAACCGGCTCCTGGACGAGGCCGGCTGGACCAAGGGCGCCGACGGCGTCCGCGTCAAGGACGGCAAGCCGCTGCGGCTCGGCGTGTTCGTCTCCGGCCCGCAGCCGCTGTCGAAGCAGACGCTCGAGCTGGTCGGCCAGCAGTGGGCCAAGCTCGGCGTGAAGCTGGAGATCCGCCCCGCCGACGCGGGCACGCAGGCCGTGGACATCAAGAACGCCGAGAAGACCGCCATCCAGCACGGCATGGTCGGCCGCGCCGACCAGGACGTGATCAAGAGCCACTTCCACAGCAAGAACCGCGACGTCCTCCTCTCCGACGACACCAAGCTGGACCGGCTGCTCGAGGAGGAGTCGGCCGAGCCGGACGTCGCCAAGCGCAACGCCAAGGTCGCCGAGATCCAGCGGTACGTGCTCGACCAGGGGTACGCGATCCCGCTCTTCGAGGAGCCGCAGGTGTACGGCGGGGCCCCGCATGTCCAGGGGGTGGCCTTCGAAGCGGTCGCCAGGCCCTGGTTCTACTCGGTCTGGAAGTCGGAGCAGTGACCAGGTACCTGCTCGCCCGGGTCGGGCAGGCGGCGCTGGTGCTCTGGATCGCCTTCACGGCCAGCTACGTGCTGCTTCAGCTGCTCCCCGGCGACTCGGTCCTGATCAAGTTCCAGAACCCCGAGCTGGGCCTGTCCCCGCAGCAGATCGCCGAGATCCGGGCATATTACGGCGCCGGCGACCCGCCGGTCCTCGACTACCTCAACACCCTGCTCGGTTTCCTGCGCGGCTCCTTCGGCTACTCGATCGACACCGGCACGCCGGTCGTCGAGCGGCTGGGGGAGGCGCTGCCGGAGACGGCGAAGCTGGCCTCGGCCGCGTTCGTGCTGGCGGTGCTGATCGCCGTGCTGATCGCGTTCGCCGCCGGCTACAGCAGGACCTCCTGGATCAGGAACGCGCTGCTGTCGGTGCCGTCGATATTCGTGTCGGTCCCGGCGTTCTGGCTGGGCATCCTGCTCATCCAGGTGTTCTCCTTCCGGCTCAAGCTGGTGCCCGTCATCGGGGGAGGCCCGCTCCAGCAGCTCCTCCTGCCGGTGCTCACGCTCGCGGTGCCCATCTCCGCGCCGATCGCCCAGGTGCTGGCGCGCAGCATGGACCAGGTCTCCACGCAGGCGTTCGTGCCCGTGGTGGCGGCCAAGGGCGCCTCGCGCCGGTGGATCCTGTGGCGGCACGTGGCCCGCAACGCGGTGCTGCCGACGCTGACCGTGGCGGGGCTGACGTTCGGCGAGCTGATCGCCGGGTCGGTCGTGACCGAGACGGTCTTCGGGCGCAACGGCATCGGGCGGCTGACCGAGCAGGCGGTCAACGCGCAGGACACGCCGGTGATGCTGGCGATCGTGGTGCTCGCGACGGCCGTGTTCGTGCTGGCCAACGTGGTGGTGGACGTGCTGTTCCCGGTGCTCGACCCGCGACTGAAGGCGGCCGCGTGACTCGGCGGGGCGGGCTGGTGCTCGCGTGGTTGTTGATCGCGCTGGTCGTGCTCTGGGCGGTCGCGCCGGGCGTCTTCACCGGTTACGACCCGATCGCGGGCGTGCCGGCCGAAAAGCTGCAGGCGCCGAGCGCGCACCACCTGTTCGGCACCGACGCGGTGGGGCGCGACCTGTTCGCGCGGGTGGTGCACGGCTCCGTGCACTCGCTGACGGGCGCGTTCGTGGCCGTCGCCGTGGGCCTGGTGGCCGGCACGTTGCTCGGACTGCTGGCCGGGTCCGCAGGCGGCGTGCTGGACGACGCCGTCATGCGGATCGTGGACGTGCTGCTGTCGGTGCCCGGGCTGCTCCTGGCCCTGACCGTGATCATCCTGCTCGGTCCCGGCACGGTGAACGTGGCCATCGCGGTGGGCGTCGGCTCGGTCGCGGCCTTCGCCCGGCTGTCGCGCTCCGAGGTGGTCAGGGTGCGGCGCACCGACTACGTGGAGGCGGCGTTCGGCAGCGGCGGCCGGTTCCTGACCGTGCTGTGGCGGCACGTGCTGCCCAACTCGCTCGGCCCCGTCATCGCGCTCGCGGCGCTGCAGTTCGGCATGGCGATCCTGGCCATCTCGACGCTCGGCTTCCTCGGGTACGGCGCCGAGCCGCCCACGCCCGAGTGGGGTCTGCTCATCTCGGAAGGGCGCAACTACCTGGCGACGTCGTGGTGGCTGACCACGCTGCCGGGCGCCGTCGTGGTCGCGGTCGTGCTCGCCGCCGGCCGCATCAGCCGCTCGCTGGGGAGGCACGAGTGAGCCTGCTGGAAGTCCGTGACCTGGCCGTCTCCTACGACGGCAGACGCGCGGTCGAGGGCGTCTCGTTCGCGGTCGAGCCCGGCGAGGTCGTCGCCGTCGTCGGCGAGTCGGGATCGGGCAAGTCGACCACGGCGCACGCCGTCATCGGGCTGCTGCCCGCCAACGGCGCCGTGGACGCGGGCCGGATCCTGCTCGGCGGCGCCGACCTGGCGACCTGGTCGGCCAAGCGCATGGAGTCGGTACGCGGCGCGCAGATCGGCCTCATCCCCCAGGACCCGTCCAGCTCGCTGGACCCGGTCAAGACCGTCGGCGCGCAGATCGCCGAGGTGCTGCGCATCCACAAGCGCGGCGACCGCCGGGCGATCCGGAGCCGGGTCGTCGACCTGCTCGCCCGCGTCGGCCTGCCGGAGCCGGAGCGGCGGGCCCGCCAGTACCCGCACGAGTTGTCCGGCGGCATGCGCCAGCGCGTGCTCATCGCCATCGCGATCGCGCTCGAACCCCGCCTGATCATCGCCGACGAGCCCACCAGCGCCCTGGACGTGACCGTGCAGCGGCGCATCCTGGACCTCATCGACCACCTGCGCGCGGAGTCCGGCACCGCGCTGCTGCTGGTGACCCACGACCTGGCCGTGGCCGCCGGACGTTCCGACCGGCTGGTCGTGATGAAGGGCGGGCGCATCGAGGAGCAGGGCCCGACGGCGGAGGTGGTGGCCTCCCCGGCAGCCGGCTACACCAAGCGCCTGCTGAACGACGCCCCCGCGCTGTCGGCGTCCCCGTTCCGCGATCCTCCCGCCGGCGCCGAGCCCGCGATCGTGGTGCGCGACCTGGTCAAGGAGTTCAAGGGGTTCCGCGCGGTGGACGGGGTCTCGTTCGAGGTGGCGCGCGGCACGACGCACGCGCTGGTGGGCGAGTCCGGCTCGGGCAAGACGACCACGGCCCGGATGGTGGTGCGCTTCGCCGAGCCCACGTCGGGAACGGTGAGCGTCGCCGGGGCGGGGGAGGGCCGCGCGTTCCGCCGGCACGTCCAGCTCGTCCACCAGAACCCGTACGGGTCGCTCGACCCTCGGCAGTCCATCGGCGACATCGTGGCGGAGCCGTTGCGCAACTTCCGGCTTGGCGACTGGGCCGAACGGCGGGCCCGCGTGCTCGACCTGCTGGAACGCGTGGCGCTGCCGCAGGATGTGCTCACGCGCAGAGCGCGGGAGCTGTCCGGCGGGCAGCGGCAGCGGGTGGCCATCGCCCGCGCGCTGGCGGCCGGGCCAGAGGTGGTCGTGCTGGACGAGGCCGTCTCCGCCCTCGACGTCACCGTGCAGGCGCAGATCCTCGACCTGCTCGAACAGCTCCAGCGCGACCTCGGGCTGACGTACCTCTTCATCTCGCACGACCTGGCGGTGGTGCGGCAGATCTCGCACACCGTCTCCGTCATGAACAAGGGAAGCATCGTGGAATCAGGAACGACCCGGCAGGTCTTCACCGACCCCCGGCACGAATACACTCGCGAACTCCTGGCGGCCATCCCGGAGCCGGCGCTGTGAGGCTCGGTTTCTTCACCCGGTTGCTGGACGACGCGCCGGCGGGCGAGCGCTACCGGCTGGCCGCTGAGCAGATCGCCCATGCCGAGGCGTACGGGTTCGACACGGCCTGGGTCGCCCAGCACCACTTCGACGGCGCGGAGGGCGGCCTGCCCGCGCCGCTGGTGTTCCTCGCCCAGGTGGCGGCCAGGACCAGCCGGATCCGGCTCGGCACCGGGATCATCACCCTCCCGCTGGAGCAGCCTGTGCGGGTGGCGGAGGACACCGCCGTGCTCGACCTGCTCACCGGCGGGCGGCTGGAGGTCGGCGTGGGCAGCGGCGGGACGCCCTCGTCGTTCACGCCGTTCGGGCACGACAGCGCGGACCGCTCGGCCATCTACGCCGAGCACCTCGCGGTGCTGCTGAACGCCTGGTCCGGGGGCGATCTCGGCGGCGGTAACCGGCTCTACCCGGCCGCGCCCAGGCTGCTGGACGCGGTGTGGCAGGCGACGTTCTCGGTCGGGGGCGGCGTACGCGCAGGGAAGGCCGGCCACGGGCTCATGTTGTCGCGCACGCAGCCCAGGCCCGCCGACGACCCGCAGGCCACGCTGTCCCAGATCCAGCGGCCCGTCGTCGACGCGTACCTCGAGAACCTGCCGCCCGGCGCGGCGCCGCGGATCATGGCCTCGCGGACCGCGTTCGTGGCCGACAGCAGGGCCGAGGCGCTGCGGTACGCCGAGCTCGGCCTCGGGCGGGGCCGGCTGCCGTTCGAGCTGCCGGACAGCGACCTCGACCGGCGCATCGCCGCGTTCGACGTGCACGTGGGGACGCCGCAGGACGTCATCGAGAGCCTGAAGGCCGACCCGACCCTCGAACGGGTCACCGACCTGGTCCTCCAGGTGCACTCGGTGGACCCGCCGCACCCGCTGATCCTCCGCTCGATCGAGCTGCTGGCGACCGAGGTGGCGCCCGCGCTCGGCTGGGTCCCCTCCACAGAATTGAGCTCCACATGATCACTGACGTCATCGACCATCTGGCGGGCATACAGCCCGGCTCGCCCCTCGACCGGCTGCGCGGCCGGCGGCCCGCCGCCCGCGAGCACGCGCAGCGCAGCTACGACGCGCTGTTCAGCCCCGAGACGGAAGAGGAGATCACGCTCGTCGAACGGGACGCGGTGGCCGCCTTCGTGGCCGGGCTGCACCACGACGCCGCCGTCGCGGGCTTCTACGCCGACCGGCTGGCCGAGCTCTCGCCCGCGCTGCTGGAGGCCGTGGAGTCGGAGATCTCGGCCGGGGCCACGACCGGGCCGTACGGGGTCTATCCGGGCGAGGGCCCGCTGTCGGTGGAGAGCGACGAGGGGCTGCGCTACCGGGCGGGACGCCCGGGTGAGCTGGGCGCACGGCTCGCAGCCGCGTTCGAGCACGCCCACCTGCTCGTCTTCCGGCCCCGTGAGGCCGGTCCCGAGTCCCTCGCCGCGCTGGCCCGGGCGGGGTGGAGCACCACGGGCATCGTGACGCTGTCCCAGCTCGTCGCCTTCCTCACCTTCCAGATCCGGGTGGTGGCCGGGCTGCGTCACCTGCAGAAGGGACCGACCTCATGACCCGACTGGCGTTCACGCGAGAGCAGCTCGGCTGGGAGCCGTGGCTGGCGCCGCTGGCCACCGGCGAGCTGACCGACGAGCACTACGAGGCGCTGGGCGACAAGGCCCGCGCCAAGTCGCCGTACTTCCTGCTCCTGGCCCGTGACCCGGCGATCCTGCAGGCCAGGACGAAGACCGACAACGACATCTTCTACAACGCCGACGGCGGACTGCCGCGGGCCGAGCGCGAGCTGGCGGCGACGGCGACCTCGCGCCGCAACGGCTGCGTGTTCTGCGCCTCGGTGCACGCCCGCTTCGCCGCCCACTACTCCAAGCGCGCGGAGGACGTGCAGCGGCTGCTCGACGAGGGCGTCAACGCACCCCAGGACGGGAAGTGGCAGGCGATCATCGACGCCTCGGTGGCCCTGGCCGCCACCCCGGCCGAGTTCAACGCCGGCCACATCGAGGCGCTGCGCGCGGCCGGCCTCGACGACCTGGCGATCAGCGACGTCATCCACGCGGCGGCGTTCTTCAACTGGGCCAACCGCCTCATGCTGTCACTCGGCGAGCCGGTCGAGCCGGTCAAGGAGCCGACGGCATGACAGCGGAGCTCGACCACCTCGTCCACGCGGTGCCGGACCTCCTCGCGGGTGTCGCCGCGTTCGCGGAGCGCACCGGGGTGACCCCGGTGGCGGGCGGGCGCCACCCCGGCGGCACCGCCAACTACCTGGTCGGCCTGGGCCCGACCGCGTACCTGGAGATCATCGGCCCGGACCCGGAGGCAGCGGGTCCGCGACCCCGCGCGTTCGGCCTGGAAACGCTCGCCGAGCCCCGCCTGGCCGCGTGGGCGGTGCGGGCAGGCGACATCGACGCGACGGTACGGCAGGCGCGCGAACACGGTTACGACCCCGGCGACGTGCAGCCGCTCTCTCGCCGCACGCCCGCGGGGACGCTGCTGGAGTGGCGCCTGACCAGGCGGGAGGACCCCGCGGCGATCAGCCCGGTGCCGTTCCTCATCGACTGGGGCGAGACCGCCCACCCGGCCGCCTCCGGCCTCCCGCAGCTCCGCCTCGTCTCCTTCACCGCCATCCACCCGGATCCGGAGGCGCTCCACCACGATCTTGCCGCGCTGGACGCTGTGCTGGAGGTGGCAAAAGGCCCGGAACCTGCGCTGGAGGCGGTGCTCGACACCCCTGCGGGCACGGTGACCCTGCGCTGACCCGGCACACCTGCACCCTTCTGTCATGACCCCACGAGGGTGACCAGGACGGCCGAGGGGTCGTTGCCGGTGAGGGGGACGGCGAAGACGGCCGTCCGTTCGCGGGCCCCGTAGACGACGAACCGCAGGCCGTCCTCGTCCCAGGTGTCCTGGACGTCCGAGGTGAGCTGTGCCGACGCCGAGCAGTACGCGGGGCTGCGGTAGAGCAGGTGCAGCGAGGTGCCAAGCGGGACGTGCTCGGACGGCGGCACGGCGAGCGGGCGGCGCAGCCGTACGAGGAGCTGTCGCAAGGGGGTGAGCCAGTGGCGGTCCAGCTCGGCCGAGAGAGCCAGGAGGGCCAGGGCCTCCGCCAGGCCGAGCGCCACGAGGGGAGCGTGCGGATCCGCCGGGATCGCCAGGAGGCTCGCGGCCAGCAGGAGACCCGCACGGGCGAAAGCACGCAGGTCGACCGGGCGGGAGTGGGCGCCCAGGCAGCCGCACGACGCCGTGGGCGCGGCCACGTAGGAATAGGTGAGATACGCCAGGAATCCGGCGGAGAGCAGCGCGGCGGCCGCACCCGCCCACGGGGAGAGGGGCGGCGCCAGCAGCGCGGCGGCCACCGCGAGCTCGACCAGTCCGACGAGCCGGAGCGCCGGGACCGCGCGCGCCGCGCCGACCAGCCGGGCCAGGGCGGTCTGCCCGGCCCGCGCCCGCATCCTGCGGCTGAACAGCTTCATCAGGCCCGCCCAGACGAGGAACAGGGCGATCACGTACGGCTGCGTCGCGGCGATCCCGTGCATCTGGCTTGCTCCTAGTGGGGGGAGAAGACGGTTGCGATGTCGACCTCGTTCGTGTCCGGCCGCCAGGCGCCGAGGATCTGCACGTGCTGGGCCACCCTCAGCATGGACAGGTCCGCGGTGGGCGGCGACTCGGAGTGGACGGCGACCGACTTGCCGGCCACGACATGGCACAGCACCTCTTGCCCGTTGTGATCGAGGTGAAGGGTCTTGTCGGTGATGTTCTTGATGTGGCCCTTGATGTTGACGATGTTGAGCCACACCGACTCGGCGGCCAGCACGCCATCCGGCATCCGCACGCCGCGGGCGTACAGGCCGTCTCCCGGCTTGGCCTCGTCGAACGGCACGGGGCCGAGCTTCCACAGGCTCGTGCCGTCCACGATCTTGATGCTGTGGAACACCATGTTGGAGCCCAGGACGAGGAGCGTGTTGTCCTTGATCGAACGGATCCTGCCCTCGGCGAAGTTGGGGTCAGGGGCGCCCGGCTCGACGTCGGGCGCCGAGCGGGCGAAGGCCGCCTCCGGGCCGAGCGAGCCCAGCGCGGTCGCGGCGACGACTGTGGCACCACCGCCGAGCAGGGCGGACTTGAGCATGTCTCTTCTGCTGGTCATCGTCCCCCCTCACGCCGCGTCGATCGAGCAGGGACGCAGACCGGTGGAGAGGCTGGCGATCTTGCTGTACGCCGCGGGCGTGAGGTCGATGATCCGGTCGGTGGCACAGGTCGAGCCGCAGCAGCTGCGCTCGCCGCAGAACAGGTCGGTCTGCGGGCCGCAGTCGGCGATGGAGGTGACGACGCTGACGCCGCTGCACAGGTTCGTGGTGCGGTGCTGGAAACCGCAGGTCCGGCGGGAGAGGTTGAAGCCGCAGGTGTCGGGGCGGGTGATGGCCCAGCAGGCGTCGGAGGTGTTGGGCCAGGCGTGCTGGAGGCTGCCGGAGTTGCAGGTGCCGCAGGCGCCCTTGCCTGTGGTGCTGCACGGTCCCCAGGCGGTGCCGCAGCAGAACCAGGAGACCTCTCCTCGGACTGCGGCGTATAAGTCGATGGGGGTGTCGGGGGGCTGGGTGCGCGCCATGCGCGTCCTCCTAGGGTGAGCTCTGGACATCTGGAGGGTCCTGAAGCTTTCCGACTTGATCTATGAGTACCATGTAAGGATTTTTCGTCAATGCCCCTTTTGGGCGGCGATGTGGAAGAGCAGATGCTCGTGCCCGGGGCGGCAGATGAGCTGGAGTCCGACCGGCAGGCCGTCCACCGTTCCCGCGGGGACGCTCAGCGCGGGCAGGCCCAGCAGGCTCCATGGGCTGGTCAGCGAGAGCAGGGCGTCCCGTACGGAGACGAGCGTGCCGTCCACCTCGACCTCCCTGCGGCCGAGGGGCGGGGCGGTGATGGGGACGGTCGGCATCGCGAGCACGTCATAGCGCTCGAACAGCGCGGCGACCGTTCCAGCCAGCCGGGGCCTGGCCCGCATGGCGCGTACGTACCGCCAGCCGGGGACCGTGGCGGCGGCACGCAGGCGTTCGAGCACCTCGCTGTCGAACAGGGCGGGCTTGTCCGCCATGCGCTCCGCGTGCACGGCCGCCACCTCGCTGCTCTGGATCGCGGTGAACGTCTCGTGCAGCTCGCCGGCGTCTTCCGGCGACAGCCGGCGCTCCTCCAGCGGGCCGGTCCCGGCCTCCAGTGCCTCGCGTGCCGTACGGACCACCTGCGGTTCGCAGGGGAAGAAGGCCGTGGGATCGAGCCAGCCCGCACGTGGGGCGCCCGCGCCTGCGCCATCGGGCACCAGGGACCGGTAGGCGATGAGGCAGTCCTGCGCGTCTCCCGCGAGCAGGCCGACATGGTCCAGGGAGCTCGCCAAGGGGAAGACGCCGTCCGCCGGGATCGCCCCGTACGCGGGCTTGAAGCCGGCGATCCCGCACAGCGCCGCGGGGATGCGGGTCGAGCCGCCGGTGTCGGTGCCGAGGGCGAGCGGGACCATGCCCGCCGCCACTGCCACCGCGCTGCCGCTGCTGGACCCGCCCGGCATGCGGGAGGTGTCCCGCGGGTTGAGGCACGGGCCGGCGGCCGAGCGGTCGCCGGTCGGGCCGTAGGCGAATTCGTGGGTGTTGGTCTTGCCGACGATCACGGCCCCGGCCTGGCGCAGGAGGGTCACGCAGGCGGCGTCGGCGTCCGGGACGTAATCGGCGAAGTGCCGCGAGCCCATGGTCGCGGGCAGGCCCGCCACCATGATGACGTCCTTCACTGCGGCGGGCAGGCCGTGCAGCGGGCCCCGGTCGACGCCGCGCGCCAGCTCGCCGTCGGCGTGGCCCGCCGCGGCCATCGCGCCCTCCACGTCCACGGAGATGAACGCGTTGAGCGCCGGGCCGAGCGCCGCGACGGCCTCGAGCGCGTGCCTGGTGAGCTCCACCGACGTGGTGCGCCCCGCGCGCAGCTCCTGCGCGAGCTCGGAGATCGCGCGACCGGCGAAGTAGCCGCGCTGTCCGAAGTAGGGCGGCCGCCGGCCGGTGCCGGGGCCGGTGGGTGTCGGCATGAAGTCCTTCCTGGTCCGGCAGCCGCCGCGAACGGAGGCGCGACCACGGCGCCCAGCACGGCCGCACCGTCCGCCTCATAGGAGTACCCCGCAGGCGGCCGTCAGCACCTGCGTCGCGACGAGCCGGGGGCGCGGCCCGCTGCCGTAGGGGGGTGCGGCTGTCTGCACCTCCTGCCTTTCGCCGGCAGGCAGGATGAGTTAGGTTAGCCTCACCTAATAGACTTGGAGGCGGGCGTTGGTGGAGCCCTTTCGCATGTTCGACGTCCGCGTGGCCAGACTGGAACGGTTGAGCCCGACGTTCCTCCGGGTGACCTTCACCGGAGCGGACCTGCACCTGTTCGCCGACAACGGCTATGACCAGCGCATCAAGCTCATCCTCCCCCTCCCCGGCCATGGCCTGGCCCACCTCCCCACCGGCCCCGACTGGTTCCTGAGGTGGCGCCAGTTGGAGGACGACAAGCGCAACCCCTTGCGGACGTACACGGCGAGGCTGGTCCGGCAGGCCGACCGCGAGGTGGACGTCGACGTGGTCATGCACCCCGGCGGCGACGGGCCGGTCGCGCGGTGGGCACAGGTCGTGCGGCCGGATGACGTCGCGGTGCTGTTCGGGCCCGATGCCCGCCATCCGGGGAGCCACGGGAACATGGTGTTCCAGCCTCCGGAGGGCACCAAGACCGTGCTGCTCGTGGGGGACGAGACCGCCGTGCCGGCCATCTGCGCGACGCTCGAACGGCTCCCGGCGCACTTTGAGGGCACGGCGCTGATGGAGGTCCCCTGCGAGGAGGACTTCCTCCGCGTCGAGACGGCCAGCCAGGTGAAGGTGCAGTGGCTGGCCAGGCGCGACAGAGAGCGCGGAGAGCTGCTGGAGCCGGCCGTACGGGCGGCCGCCGACCGCCTGCTGCCGTCCCTGGCCGCGCCGGACACCTTCGACGACGTGGACGTCGATGCGGAGGAGCTCTGGGAGGTGCCCCAGGAAGGAAGCGACGAGCCCCTGTACGCCTGGCTGGCCGGCGAGGCGGCGGTGATCAGGGCCCTGCGGCGGCACCTGGTCGCCGACCGCGGCATGGACCGGCGCGCGGTGGCTTTCATGGGCTACTGGAGGCAGGGCCGGGCAGAGCACAACGAGTGAGGAAGGCCCTTGGGGCGCGCCCCTACTCGCTAGATCACTCTCGCACCGAGGTAAGCGCTAGGTGACCGTCAGGCAACTCTACGTAATGAGCTCGGCTGATTACGTTCGGTTGTGCACCAGCTGTCACACGCGAGTGATTGCGAGGGAACATGTCTACGGAGCCGCGCTTGAGCCTGGACACTCGGGCCGCGCGCAACCTGGCCACCACCACCAAGACGCGCCCGCAGATGCAGGCCATCACCTCCCGCTGGCTGCTGCGCAGGCTGCCGTGGGTCGATGTGCGCGGCGGAACGTACCGGGTCAACCGCAGGCTGACGCACCGTGTCGGGCACGGCCGGGTGAGCGTGGTGCTGAACGGGGCGGACGACGTGCGCATCATCCCCGAGACGCTCCCTGAGCTTCCCCCGCTGCGCGGCTTCGACGACCTCGACGTGCTGACGGCGATCGCCTCGACGTTCGCGCCGCGGGAGGTCCAGGCGGGCGACGTCGTAGCCGAGGCCGGCACCCCGATCACCGAGATGTACGTCATCGCGCACGGCCGGCTCAACCGGATGGCCGTCGGCGACTACGGGGAGACGCAGCTTCTCGGCGTCACCACCGACGGCGAGCACCTGGGCGACGAGGTGCTCGAGCACGAGAGCCCGCGCTGGCCGTACACGGTCAGGGCCGCCACCGCCGGCACGATCCTGGTGTCGCCGCGGCAGGAGCTCCAGCGGCTGCTCGACGGGTCGCCCGCCCTGCGGGCGCACGTCGAGCGCTACCTGGAGGAGATGCGCAAGCCGGTCAACCGCCGCGGCGAGGCGGCCGTCGCGATCGCCTCCGGGCACGTCGGCGAGCCGGTCATCGACGGCACGTTCGTGGACTACGACCTCCATCCCCGCGAGTACGAGCTCAACGTCACGCAGACCGTCCTGCGCGTCCACACGCGCGTGGCCGACCTCTACAACGACCCGATGAGCCAGCTCGAGCAGCAGTTGCGCCTGACGGTCCACGAGATCCGCGAGCGCGAGGAGTGGGAGCTGCTCAACAACCGCGAGTTCGGCCTGCTGCACAACACGGCGTACGACCAGCGGATCAGCACCTGGTCGGGCCCTCCGACCCCCGACGACCTGGACGACCTGATCAGCATGCGGCGCAAGACCCGGCTGCTGCTCGCCCACCCCAAGGCGATCGCCGCGTTCTTCAGGGAGTGCAACAAGCGCGGGCTGGTGCCCGGCAGCGCGGACGTGGACGGCCACGAGATCCCGGCCTGGCGCGGGGTCCCGATCTTCCCCTGCGGCAAGATCCCGATCTCGGAACACCACACCACCTCCATCGTGGCGCTGCGCACGGGGGAGGAGGACCAGGGGGTCGTCGGCCTCTACCAGACCGGCATCCCGGAGGAGCACGAGCCGGGGCTGAACGTGCGCTTCATGGGCATCAACGCCCAAGCCGTGATGTCGTACCTGGTCAGCGCCTACTACTCGGTGGCGATCCTGGTGCCCGACGCGATCGGCATCCTCGAGAACGTCGACATCGCCGCCCCGCGCGTCTAGGAAGGGGGCGGCGTCATGCCCGACATCGCAGCAGGCCCCACCGGCCTCGGGACCTCCGCGCTGCGCCTGCCGCCGGTGGAGCGCCATACCGCGCCATGGCCCGCGGAAAGTGACGGGCACGAGCCCCCCAGGCCCGCCCCGGTGGACCCCGCGCACGCGCTTCGCGGCGCCATGTACCGGCACAGCCTCGCCCCGCTGCCGTACCGGGAACGGCCGTGGGGCGACGGGTCGTACCCGCCGCTGTACTGCCCCGAGACCGTCAGGGACGACCAGGAGCTCGCCGACGAGGTGGACCGGCGGCTGCTGGCCTGGGCGGAGCGGGTCGGCATCCACGAGGGGCGGTTGGCGGAGTTCCACGCGACCGGGTACGGGCGGCTGGCCATGCTCGCCCACCCCGACACCGACGATTCCGACCTGCTGCTGGTCGCGGCCCAGATGAACGCCGCCTGGTGGGCCGCCGACGACTACTACGCCGACGAGACCGAGCTGGGCGCGACGCCGACCGAGCTCCCGCCCCGGCTCGCCCTCGTGACGTCGGCCATGGACCCGCCCCCGCCCGCGGGCGACTACACCCGGCAGCTCGAAGAGGCGATCCAGGCGGACCCGGTCCTGGTCTCGCTGAGATCGGCCGCGGGCCACGTGCGCCGCCACGCCACGCCTTCGCAGGTGGGGCGGGTCTGCAACATCACATCCCAGATGTACGTGAGCTGGACCGCGTACGCGGCCTGGCGCTACCTGGAGACGCCGCCGCCCGTGTGGCGCTATCTCGCGGCCCGGCAGCACGACAGCTTCTACACGTCCATGACCCTCATCGACATCGTCGGCGGGTACGAGCTGCCCGCCAACCTCTTCTTCGACAGCAGGTTCCACACCGCGCTCATGCAGGCGGGCACCGCCAGCGTGCTCGTCAACGACCTCCACTCGGTCGCCAGGGAAGCGGCCGACGAGCTCCCCGACTCCAACGTGATCCTGCTCATCGCCGCGGAGCAGGGCTGCTCCACCCGCGAGGCGACCGAGCTCGCCGTCGCCATGCACAACGACTTCGTCCGAGGCTTCGAAGCCAGCCAGCAACAACTCGCCACCGTCCCGTCACTCGAGCTGAAGCGCTTCCTGCGCGGGGCGCAGGCGTGGATGGCCGGCTGCCTCGAATGGCACAGCACCAGCAGCAGATACCAGTCATAGAGAAAGGAGTCCCGCCGATGACGGCCACACCCGTCCTCAGCACCTACTACCAGCACTCGGTCGCCGACTATTGGAACTCGGAGCAGAACCCCGTCAACCTGCGCCTGGGCGAGGTCGACGGCATTTACCACCACCACTACGGCATCGGAGAAGCCGACTGGTCGGTCCTGGAGGGCCCGGAGGAGAACCGCGAGAAACGCGTCATCGAGGAGCTGCACCGGCTCGAGCACGCGCAGGCCGACACCCTCATCAGCAAGCTCGGCCCGCTGCGGCCGGACCACCGGGTGCTGGACGCGGGCTCGGGCCGCGGCGGCTCCAGCCTCCTGGTCAACCTCAGGTACGGCTGCCACGTCGACGGCGTGTCCATTTCCGAGTCCCAGGTCGCTTTCGCCAACGAGCAGGCCGAGAGGCGCGGTGTCGCCGACAAGGTGCGCTTCCATTTCCGCAACATGCTCGACACCGGATTCGAGACTGGATCGTTCCAAGCCATCTGGAACAACGAGAGCACGATGTACGTCGAGCTCTCCCTGCTGTTCGCCGAGCACTCCCGCCTCCTGAGCCGCGGCGGCCGGTACGTGTGCATCACCGGGTGTTACAACGACGCCTACGGCCTGCCGTCCCGAGCCGTCAGCCAGATCAACGCCCACTACATCTGCGACATCCACCCCCGCAGCACCTATTTCAAGGAACTGGCGGCCAACCGCCTCGTCCCCATCAACGTCATCGACCTCACCGCCGCGACCATCCCGTACTGGGAGCTCCGCGCCAAGACCAAGCTGGCGACCGGGATCGAGGAAGCCTTTCTCGAGGCGTACCGGGACGGCAGTTTCCAGTACCTCCTCATCGCCGCCGACCGAATCTGACGACCCTCGGCGGCGCCTCTCCGGGGCCAGGCGCCGCCGACAGCTGCGCCTGGCCCTTGACGGCGGCCGGCTTCGCCCTCGCGGCTGTCCTGTCTTGTTGGACTTGAGGTACAGAAAAGGCCCTGACCTGCGGTGCCTTAGATCGGGTGAGACTCACGAAGCCGAAGTCGTCTCACCGATCATGAGGCAGATCTGCGTTTCACGGGTGCTGAGCGCGGGTCAAGCCCGGGAGTCCGCGCGCGAGCCGTAGGCAGGGCCGAACACGACCAGCAGCGCCAGATTTTCCGCGATGTCCACGAAGCGGTGTTCCTCGCCTGCGGGGACGAATATCACCGCGCCGGGGCGGACCTCCGCCTCGCCGCTCGGCGTCACGATCCGGGCCCGACCTGCGGTCACCACATAGATCTCGTCCTCGGTGTGCGGGCTTTGGGTGTCGACCCCGCCCGCTGGGATGCAGTACGTCCCAATGGACAGGTCTGGCACTTTGAGCTGCTCAACCCAGTCGTTGGCAGTCCCGGCAGCCGGCTGCGCCCACTCACCCGCACCCTTGATGATCTGCATATCGGCGACCTTACAGGGAGGTCGATCCGAGGTTCACCGCCCCCCGTGCTTGCGAGTCGGCTTACACATATGAGGCATTCGAGCGAATGCCTCATGATCGGTGAGATTGCCCCGGGTCGGGTGAGACCGAACAGCGGCTACTTCCCGCCCGCGGTTCCAGGCAGGATCAGGCGGTTCATGAGCTTGGGGGAGTAGTTAGCCAGGTGCCGGGCCCTTCCGGTGTTGACGTTGACCAGATAGGTGCTGTTGGACTTCCCGGCCAGAGAGAGGACCACGACTTCGGACGGGCTCTGCCAGACGGAGGTGCGGAAGATGCCGCTGTGCTTCGGCAGGCCGCGGACAGGCACCTTCCGCAGGGTCCGCCCGGTCTTGGTGTCGAGCAGGCTGAGCAGCGGCGTGCCGGCCTCGAGATCCTTGAAATACCTGGCGGCCACCGTGCGGCCGTCCGGAGCGAGCTCGCTGAAGTTGATGTACGCGCCTTCGAAGCGCACCGGCTTGCCTCCGCCGGCGACGGGCATCAGCCACAGGTCGGTCTTGACGTATCGGACCAGCTCGACGACGCCGTCCTTGATGCTGATCGGCTCGTACTCGCGCGGGATCGACACCGTCTTGCCGGTGCGCATGTCGATCAGGAGGCCCGGCTCCTTGTGATTCACGTGCGGGTCGAAGGCCACGTACCGGCCGTCGTCGGAGACCACGAGCTGGTTGCCCATCTTGATCTGGTCCTCCTTCACCGCGACGGGGGAGGTCGTCTCCTGGCCGCTCACCAGGTCGCGGACCACGTGGGCCTGGGCTGCACGGCTGTAATAGGCGAGCATGCGCCCGTCCCGGCTGACCGCGACCGGTATGTCGTTGCCCTTGGAGGTCGTGACCAGCGCCTGCGGCACCCGGTAGGTCGTGCCGGTGCGGGTGACCACCTGCCACTCCACCTTGCGGCAGTCGATGACCCGCCGATCCTCGGATACGTAGCACGGCGGCTGGTACGCGTGGCTGATCGCCCCCACCTTGCCGTCGGGCAGCTCGGGCACCGTGCCCACGCGCTGCGGCGTGGCAACCTGGCCGCCACGGGGCCAGAACGCCGTCGCGCCCGCCGTCGTCGCCACCAGCGCCGCGGCCGTCGCGACGGCGGTCACCGCCAGCCGGGTCCGCTGCCTGCGCCGGTGCCCCGCGATGGCCACGTCGGCCAGGTTCACCGGCGGGGCATCTTCCGCGAGGTTCTTCAGTGCCTCGCGCAGCCTGGTCATCGGGCTACCTCCTGGATGCGTAGGTCCGTCAGCTCGGGCGCGAGCTCGCGTAACCGGGCCAGCGCGTGATGGGTCTGGCTTTTGACGTTGCCGATCGAGCAGCCGAGCGCGTCGGCCGTCTGCGCCTCGGTGAGGTCCTCCCAGAAGCGCAGCACGATCACGGCCCGCTGCTTGCGGGTCAGCTTGGCCAGCGCCTGGCGCAGCACGATCCGGTCGAGCGTGGCCTCGTCATGGGAGGCGCCGTACTCGGGCGGGTCGGCGCTCGGCAACTCGGGACTGGGCCGGCGCCTCCAGGAGATGTACTGGTTGACCAGCGCTTTGCGCGTGTACGCCTCGGGGTTGCCGTCCCTGGACAGCTTGGACCAGTGTCCGACGACCTTGGTCAGCACGCTCTGGAGCAGGTCCTCGGCCAGGTGGGCGTCTCCTGCGAGCAGGTACGCGGTCCGCATCAGCGCTTGCTGGCGGGCGAGCACGAACTCGCGGAAGCCGTCGTGACGATCCAATGTGCTCTCCTTTCGCCTGTTTCCAACGCGACCCAAGGGGCGAAAGGTTGCACTCTTTTCATGGCGAATGGGGCCCCAGTTGGAGCCCCATTCGCGTGATCGGTCCGGACGGGGGTCGTCTACGAGGGCGCGTAGACCCTGTGGACGAACTCCGCGAGCTTGTTGTCCGGCAGTTCCTTTGCCAGGTCGGCCTCGCTGACCATGCCCACGATCCGGTGGTTGTCGATCACCGGCAGGCGCTTGATCTGGTGCTGCTCCATCTTCTGCAGCGCCTCTTCGACGCTGCTGTGGGCATCCACCCAAACCAGCCCCTTGGCGAGCTCGCTCGCCGTGGTCTGGTCGAGGTCCTTGCCCTCGGCGCAGCACTTGATCACGATGTCCCGGTCGGTGATGATCCCTTTGAGCCGGTCGTCGTCCCCGCAGATCGGCAGCGCGCCGACCGACAGGTCACGCATCATCTGCGAAGCCCTGCGCAGGCTGTCGTGTTCGCCGATGCATTCCGCTCCGCGGTGCATCACGTCCTGAACGGTCTTGCCGACTTCCGGTGTGCTCATTCCAAACCTCCTTCGAGACGGTCGAAGGAATCTTCCAACGGAGGCCCTACCCCATCTGGATGAGATTGCACGGACGGTTTATCGGTGTCCGTGCCGGAGCCGGGCGGGCGTGGCCAGAGCGGCGACCGCCGTGACGGCCATGAGCACGATGCAGGCCGCCACCGAGATCGCCGTCCCCTGAACCCAGCCGAAGGCGCCGATGACGGCCGCCACCGCGGCCGCTCCCAGCGAGGAACCGACGTAGCGGGCGGTGTTGTTGGCCCCGGAGCCCATGCTCACCCGGTGGGCGGGCACGCTGTCGATCGCCAGCTGCGTGATCGAGGAGTTGATCAGCCCGGATCCGGCCCCGCTCACCGCCAGCCCGGCGACGACCAGCGGAAGGGGTAGCGAGCCGCCCACGCCCAGCAGGCCAACGAATCCGGCCGCGCTCAGCCCCAGGCCGAGTGCCAGCCGCGCAGCCGTGCCCAGCCGTACGTGCCTGGCCAGGAGCGAGGCCACGAACGACAGGCCCGACCAGACGCAGAACAGCAGCGCCGCGTCCAGCGGCGTCAGTCCGTGCACGGCCTGCAGCACGCTCGGCAGGTAGCTGAGCAGCCCGACCACCGCCGCCCCCACGACCAGCGCTCCGCCCGTCGCCACCAGGAACGCCGGCCGCCGGAACAGCTCCAGGTCGATCAGCGGCTCCTCCCGCCGCCGCTCCACCGCCACGAACGCCCCCACCAGCACCACCGCCACCGCGAAAGCGCCCAGCACGACCGGCCGCGACCACCCGACCCGCCCTTCCGTCACCCCACGACCAGCGCGGCCACGCCGAGGCTGAGCAGCGCCACCCCCGGCACGTCGAACCTGCGCGGCAGCGCCGACCGCGACTCCTCCAGCACCCGGGCGGACACCACGGCCAACGCCAGCGCACAGGCCGCCATCAGCCAGTACACCGCCCGCCAGCTCGCCACCGTCGCCAGCGCCCCGGACACCAGCGGCCCGAGCGCCGTGCCCAGCCCCATCATCGCCCCGTACCGCCCGCTGGCCCGCACCCGTTCCATCCCTCCCGGGTAGGCATGACCCACGATGCCCAGGCTCGCGGCCAGCATCGCCGCGCTCGCCGCGCCCTGCACCAGCCTGGCCACCACGAACACCGGCACCGACGTGCTCACCGCCGCCACCACGCTCGCACCGGCCAGCACCGCCGTGCCCGCCACCAGCACCCGCCTGCGCCCGTAGTCGTCGGCCAGCCCGCCGGAGACCAGCAACAGCGACGACAAGCCCAGCGCGATCGCCCCCAGGATCCACACCGGCCCGGTCGGCCCCGCGCCCAGCGAGGCGGCCGTCTGCGGCAGCGTCACCATCGGCACGGTGTAGTTCATCAGCACGAGCAGCGGCGCCGACGACGCCACGGCGAGCGTCGCCCCCCGCTCCACAGTCGGTTCGGTCATTGAACTCATGCCGCGCACGCTAGCACGGTTCAATGAATGAACTAAAGTGGACTCCATGGCGCTCGGCAAGAACTACGACGGCCAGGACTGCTCGCTGGCCAAGGCTCTGGAGGTGATCGGCGAGCGGTGGACGCTCCTCGTGGTCCGCGACGCCATGTACGGCGTGCGCCGCTACGGCGACTTCCTCGCCCACCTCGACATCCCCCGAGCGGTGCTCTCCCAGCGGCTCACCGCCCTCGTCGAGGCCGGCGTCCTCGCCAAGCGCCGCTACCAGGACACCCCGCCGCGCGACGAGTACGTCCTGACCCCCATGGGCCGCGAGCTCTGGATCCCCATGCTGACCTTGGCGCAGTGGGGCGAGCGGCATCTCAGCGACCGCGGTCCGCGCCGCCTGTTCCACCACGTGACCTGCGACACCAGGCTCGAGTTGGCGCACTGCCCGGCCTGCGGCCGCCACGTCCCGCTGGACGAGGTGGAGGTACGGCCGGGCCCCGGCCTCGAGGGCAACAGGAACGACGCGGTCAGCCGCGCCCTCGAGTCGCCCCACCGGATGCTGGCCCCCATCCCCTGACCACGCGGCGAGGATGGCAAAGCTACTCCCTTGATCATCCAATGGTCGGTCAAAGGATGACCGGGGCGGTCGACGCCTGGCGGTCTTCTCGCTGTCGCGCCTTCTCCCGATAAGCCAGCCTGGTCCCGGGGAGCCGGGCGGGCCTCCGCCCGGGATGACGTCCGCCGAGGTTTGACGAGCAGCCTCGGCGGTATGGTCCCCATCAGGGGAACTATGAAAAAGATCGCAGCTGTCGCAGGACTCGTGGTCTTGGCCACGTCCAGCGTGACCGCCGCCTTCGCGGACGGTACAGGCCAGCAAGAAGTGAGTCAGCAGCAGTACGACACCCTCATCTCCCAGTGCCGTTACGCCAACACCGGTAAGGCAAGATGCCGGTCGGCGGTCAGGGAGATATACCGCGTGGGCAGGATCAACAACAAGCTCGACTGCCGCACCTACTCCGGCGTGACCGTCTGCGGCACGCTCAAACTCAGCCGGGCAGAGCAGCAGTGCCTCCGCGACTCCACGGCCAGGGGACTGTTGTTCCGCCGCGCGGAGGTGGAGTGCTACGCGTTCGCCTAAGGAGCTAGTTCCATGATCATCGTGGGCGTCGACGGCTCGCGCACGGGGCTGGACGCCGCCGGCTGGGCCGCCACGGAAGCGGCGCTGCGTCGCGCGCCGCTGACCGTGGCGCACGCCGTTCCGAAGTGGGTGTGCGAGGAGACCCACGGCCGCTACGCCGAGGTGGGCCGGTGGATGCGCGAGGGCGCGAAGACGGTGCTCATCTCGGCGCGGGACAGGGCGCTCCGCGAGCGGCCCGAGATCACCGTCGAGACCCTCCTGCTGCCGGGCGACCCCCGATCCGCCCTGGTCAAAGCCGCGGAAGAAGCCGAGCTGCTGGTTGTCGGCAGCCGGGGGATCGGCGGCATGCGCGGGCTGCTGGTGGGCTCCGTCGCGTACGGGGTGGCCGCGCACGCGGTCACGGACGTGGTCCTGGTACGCGAGCGCCCTTCGAGGCCGCAGGGCGAGGTCGTGGTCGGGGTCGACGGCTCACCAGGAGTCCGGCCGGCGATCGACTTCGCCTTCGCCGAGTCCGCATTGCGCGGTGCGCGGCTCCGCGCCGTACACGCGTGGGCCTGGCCGCATCCGAGCGGTTTCGAGCCCGCCGACCCCGACAGCGAGCGGGACGCGCTGCGGGAAATGAACGAGTTGCTGGCCGCGTACCGGGATCGGCATCCCGGGGTTGACGTGGTGACGGAGGTCGTACACGGCCATCCCGTCGAGGTGCTGAGGGAGGCGGCGAAGGGGTCGGACCTGCTGGTGGTCGGCTCGCACGGGCACAGCCAGCTTGCCGGGATGCTCATGGGCTCGATCAGCCAGGCCATGCTCCACCACGCGCCCTGCCCGCTGGTGGTGGTCCGCCGGGGGCAGGCCTGAAAGTTACACGGCGTCTTCACAGGTCATCGGCCTGTGCGTACCGAGTCGCCTTTCCCGTCGTAGGAGCGCTTCTTACGATCTGCGCAGGCTACGACGGGAGAGCAGACGATGCGCAGGACCAGCACTTTGCTGGCGGCGATGCTGGCATTGGCCGCGGCGGTGTTATTCGCGATGACCACGCAGGCCAGCGGCGCCGCCGCCACCAGGATCATGCCCCTGGGTGACTCGATCACCGGATCCCCCGGCTGCTGGCGGGCCCTGCTCTGGAACCGGCTCCAGAGCACCGGCCACACCAACATCGACTTCGTCGGCACGCTCCCCACGCAGGGCTGCGGCGTCTCGCACGACGGCGACAACGAGGGCCACGGCGGCTATCTTGCCACCAACATCGCCAACCAGAACCAGCTGCCCGGCTGGCTCTCCGCGACCAAACCCGACATCGTCCTGATGCACCTCGGCACGAACGACGTGTGGAGCAACATCGCGCCGGCGACGATCCTCAGCGCGTTCACGACGCTCGTCAACCAGATGCGGGCCAGCAACCCCAACATGAAGATCATCGTCGCCAAGATCATTCCCATGACCCCGTCCAACTGCGCCGACTGCGGCCAGCGCGCCGTGAACTTCAACAACGCCATCCCAGCCTGGGCCGCCGCGACCACCACCCAGCAGTCGCCGATCACGGTGGTCGACCAGTGGACGGGATTCAGCACGAGCGCGGACACCTACGACGGCGTGCACCCGAACGCCGCGGGTGACCAGAAGATGTCCGACAAGTGGTACCCGGCCCTGGTGAGCGCCCTGCCGGGCACCTCCACGCCGACGGTCACGCCTACCGTCACGCCAACCGTTCCAGGGGGCGGTTGCACGGCCACGTACAAGATCGCCAACCAGTGGCAGAACGGCTTCCAGGGCGAGGTCACCGTCAAGAACGCCGGCGCCGCGGCCCTGAGCGGGTGGACGGTGCAGTGGACGTTCGCGAACGGGCAGCAGATCAGTCAGCTCTGGAACGGCACGCTGAGCACGAGCGGCTCTTCGGTGACCGTGCGCAATGTGGGCTGGAACGGCTCGCTGACGCCCGGGGCGTCGACGACGTTCGGCTTCATCGCCTCCTGGAGCGGCACGAACGCTGCTCCCACGCCGACCTGCTCCTGACCTCCGCCGGGCCGCGCGGGGCGCTCATTGGCCGGTGACGATGGGCGCCCCTTCGCTGGCCTGCACCAGCACGAATCCCTGCCCGTTGAACGTCAGCTGCATGGCCTCCCCGCTGCCGCGCCCGATCAGCGCCCCCGCCTTCATCGTCCGGTTTACGCCGACGTGCAGCCCGGTGCTCCAGCACACCGCGGACTGGCCGTCGGCGTACGTGGGCATGCGGGCGGCGTCGAGCAGCACCGGCGTGCCGTGCGTGGTCACCGCCACCCACCCGGTCCCGGTGACCGTCGTGTTGAACAGCCCGCCCGCCGCGATCCCGGCGCCCTGCACGCGCTGGATGTCCCAGGTGAGCTGCGGCTGGAACGCCAGCAGGTTGCGCCCGTTGACGGTGATCCCCTCGTTCTCCAGATAGAACAGGTGAATGTCGTCGGCATTGTCGGCGAGGTAGAGCAGCCCTTCGCCGCGCACGCGCATGAGCGCCGCGCCCTCGCCCGTCATGGCCTTCTTGAGCAGCTTGCCGACGCCTCCGCCTTCGTAGTCGAAGTCCATCCGCCCCTGGAAGGCGACCATGGAGCCCTGCTTGGCCAGGACTTCGTGCGGCAGCTGAACTCTTAGCATCTTGCCGTTCTGGAGGGCGAACCCCGGGGGCAGCGACTGGGAGTCGAGATTGCCGAAAACAGAGCTGCGCACGTTAGACCTTTCTGCGTTCAGACCAGCGGTACGGCCAGCGTACGCAAAGAATTCGGCAGCAGCGCGTCAAAAAATCCGCTACAGCTGTGCCCGCGCCTCTTCGATCGTCCGCATCACGCCTGCGGCGCCACTGGCCCCGGCAAGCTCACCGGCCTCCTCCAGCACCGCCACGGCGTCATCACGCCGACCTTCCGCAACGGCGATGTAGGCCAGCCCCACCAGATTAGCCGCCACACCGGCCGGGAACCCGATCTCTCTGCGCAGCCGTACGGACTCCTCCAGCCGCTCCCGCGCCGCCTGCAACCGCCCGGCGACGTGCTCGGCGATGCCGGGGTGGCGCAGGACGTACGAGAGCGTCAGCTTGTCGCCGGCCCGGGTCGCGAGCTCGTGGGAGCGCTCGAGAACCGCCCGCGCGGCCTCATGGTCGCGCCGGACGACCTGATGGAAGACCCCCACCCAGAACAGCGCCTCGCCCTCACCCCGTACGTCGCCGACCAGCCGATAGAGCTCCGCTGCCCGCTCGAACAGGGCCATCTCTTCCGCGTCCTCGCCTTGTCCGTCGAGAAACCGCGCGTGGGCGACGCGACCGCGAGCCAGCGCCAGATCGGCCTCCAGACCGTTCAACTCCCGGTCGGCGACCTCCAGCCCGCCCACGTCACCGCCGAAAACGGCGCGCTCGTACAACACCTTGGCCCGCTCAAGCCGCGCATCCACACCCACCACCCACCTCAGCCCTGCCCGCCGGCCGCCAGATCCCGCACGACCTGAATCAGCTCAGCCGGATCAAACGGCTTGGTCAGATAGGCGTCCACCCCGATCCCCAGCCCCCGCCTCCTGTCGTCGTCCTGCGCCCGGGCTGTGATCAACACGACCTTGATATGGCTGGTGGCCTCCTCGGTGCGCAACTTCTCCGCCGTCGCCCATCCATCCAGGCACGGCATCATCACGTCCAGCGTGATCACATCCGGCATGACGTCGAGCACGCGATCAAGGCAGTCCTGCCCATCGGTGGCGGTCGCGACCTCGAACCCCTCCAGGTTCAGATTGACCGCGATGAGCTGACGGATGACCTCGTCGTCGTCGACGACCAGTACTTTCCCAAGAACCTCGCCCACGGCCGCAAAGTTAACCTGTGGCAGGGCCGCCACGTGCGGTTTTCGCGGGATGCGTACAAGGAGCTTTATCCTGTGCCGAGTGGTGTCGCGATGCTGATAGCCTTATCACTCGTTGAGCCCCCTTAGCTCAGGGGATAGAGCACCGGCCTCCGGAGCCGGGTGCGCAGGTTCGAATCCTGCAGGGGGCACTCGATCTTGACCAGCGGTTTGGGCCGCTGAGCAGGGCGAACATCGTACGAACGGGCGGGCCTCCAGTCTCACGGAGTCCCGCCCGTTCTCGTTGAAGCTCGTAGGTTGTGGGCCAGGAAAGAGCTTCTGACCAAGCCTCGAACGGCGAGGCGGCGCTGCCCTCCGTGCCAGGGTTCGCGGCCGACCTCGGCATTTCGCGCTCCACCGTCTCCGAGGCGCTGAAAGTGCTTGTGTCCGAAGGTCTCGCCGTCGCACGATCTGGGGCCGGCACGTTCGTTCGGCTGCCTCGGGAGCCGCAACGCCTCATCCGTGCGTGGTATCGAGCGGCGCCGTACGGTTCGCCGTTCATGCAGGACATGGAACGGCAGGGCCGCGAGGCCGGTTGGACCTACGAGTCACAGACGGTTCAGGCTCCGTCAGAGATCCGCGAGCGCCTGGGCCTCGGTGAGCCCACGGCCGATGTGGAAGACGTCGTTCGAACTGACTATGTCTTCTCGGCCGATGGGGAGCCGGTCATGCTCTCGACCAGTTGGGAACGCTTGCGGTCACGCGTGGGACGCCAGTCGTGCTGCCGGAGGATGGCATGCTGGCCGGACGCGGAGTAGCCGAGCGCATGCTGAGTATCGGCATGCCTGTTGACGACTGGGTGGAAGAAGTCGGGGCGCGACTTGGGACGGCTGAGGAATGCGAGCGGCTACGGCATGTGCCAGGCTCGATCATGGTTACGATCCAGCGCACCTACTACGCGGGAGAGACGCAGGTGGAGACGGCTGACATCGTGGTACCGGCCGCCCGGTTCACGCTTGTCTACAGCGGCAAGATGGGGCGGGTCTGACCAGCGGATCCCAAAGCGCGCTATCGTTCAACCTTCCCTGGAGAAATTGAGAAATTCCGGCACGGGCATCGGCGGTTCCGGCAGGCGGCCGCTCAGAAAGAAGTTGCGGCCTGGGATGGCAGACCTCACGATATTTTCATGGAGTTCGGCCTGCACGAATCTCTCCAAGGCTGAAAGGCACGCATACCGCCAGTGGGCCACGGTGGTGGAACCGCCGGCGCCGTATCCGATTGTCTGGCCCGCCGGGCTCCACACGGGGATCGTCTCGTAGTCAAAGCGAGCTCCGGCGAGGTAGGGGTCGAGAGCCGAGGTGTCGTAGCCGAGCCGCTGCTGCTGGTGGTTCGAAGGGTCGAGCGCGGACAGCAGGCGGCCGTCTGCGGCGAGCGCGAGAAGGTTATGCCATCCAGGAAACGCCGGACTAATGCCTCGGTCATGCCAGCAGGTGGTCATGACTGAGTGTCCGGCGGTCGCCAGGGCAGCCAACGTCTGGGGCTTAGCGCATCGGGTTCCGTAGCCGAGCTGGCAGACGAGGATACCGTCCCCCCATTCAGAAATCATTGCGTCTTCAGGAGGGTTATTGCTGTTGAGGCGCGGGTCGTCGCTAGAGCTGGGCTCACTTTCCGCACCGATGACCCGACGGACCGACTCCATGTCGTGGCCTTTTACCGCGGTGAGGCAGATTAAGTCGATCCAGGTAATGTCGAACATCGACTGTAGATCCTTGTCGTTGTACTTTGCGTGGAAGCCGACGGGAAGGGAGGATAATCCCTTCCCGTCGCGCGTCACTTATCTACGGGGTTATTGTTTGTGGTGATCATAACCCAGAATGGAGATCCATCCATAATCCGGTAGCGCCAATAGAACCAGTTCAGGCTGGTTCCGGCGGACTCGTTCGCCGAATGGAATACATATCTGACCGAGTAGTTGTCCGACAGCGGCTGCCGCGTTTTCCATTTACGACCACCGCCTTCCCAGGTGGAGTTGAACGGATACTCGTCGCATTCGTGTGCTACATAGAAGGTGAGCGTGTTGCAGCCCTTTTGTATCTGAGTCGTGGTATCGGCTCGTAAGGCTGCGTCGGTGGTTCGGTGCAACGGTTGGCCTTGGCCACTATCACGAGGCGCCGTAAAATTGCCCGGCACGACCTTGTTGCTGATTGCGGGTGCAGTGCCCGGGGCCGCTGGGTTGTAGTAGGCGTCCTTGATGTGCCGTGCGACCGCCCCATGCGCAACGCTGGTCGTCTCGTATTGCAGGATCCTGCTGGCCTTCTGGAAGACGCAACCACCTACGTAGTTGAAGTTTGCCTGTTCCGTGTCACAAGCGATTTGCATCGGATCGTTGAACTGGTCGAAGTCTTCGTCGCCGAGTGGAGATGCGACCTCGATGAACGGGCTGATAGTGCATGTCCCCAAATAATTCGGGCCTATGCTTCCTTTATTGGATTGAATTATGAAGTGTGCATACTTGTCGCTTTCCCAGCCAGGCAGTGACGACTGCCTTTCGGCCGTGGACATGGGCTGGCACTGTGAGCTAGAAGGGGATCCGGCGAGCTTGACGTAGGTGCGAATCGTTGCGTTCTGTGTGTTCCCCACGGTACGCATGCGGTTGATCTTCATCCACACGTCGATGTCGCGGCTCTTGCGGTTGGGGTCGTCCCATGCCTCGTCGTTGTTCTTCCGCCCGATACGCGTGTTGATGACCGTTGACCCGCGGAATTGCGTCCAGCCGACTGGGGATTTTACATACTTACTCGCAGTGGGATCCCAGACTTTGGCATAGAAGGTGACGCCGTACCAATGGGTGTAACACCACGTGAAGGTCAGCGCGACGTCCTTCCATACGTAGCGGCCATCCGGCAGCCTGTCGCTCTCGCACTCCTCCGCGGTGAGGTGATCCACCGTGAACTCCGGCGGCTCTGTGGTCGCTGCGGAGGCGTCGGCTCCACGCGTCGCCTGTTCTTGCGGGGACTCGCTCAAAGCGAGATTGTGCCAGGTCGACCAGGTGCCGTTTATGCTCCCAGCCATAACTCGGGCTCGCCATCTCACCGTCTCGCCGTTCCGCAACTTGCCCTTGGGTACCTGTAGCGTTACCTGGGAATCGCCGGGCTTGGCAGTGGCCTGGCTGGACCAGATCAGCCGCTTGTCCGTGGTTGCTTTGTCCGTCTTAACGGATTTGGTGGGCTTGCGGGCGATTTCCATTTCCACCTTCGCTTCGCCGTCGCGCCCGGCAGACAGCCAGGTAGTCAGGCGGGGGGTGAGGGTGGAGGTGACGGTAGCGCCATCCACGGTGTGACTGTCGTTGACCGCGAGCTTCTGAATCTCGAGAGCGGAGCTCTTCTGCAGCCGCGGCGCTGCCGCACCCGATGCCGCCGCGCCGACAGGGGTGTTCATGTCGGTCTGGATCTCGGTCGCGGTCTGGACGCGGTTGTAGATGCGGACCTCGTCGATCAGCCCGCTGAAGAACTCGCCCCAGGCGGTGTTCCCGCCGATCCGGAGCGCGCCGCCGTCGTCGACGAGCTCGCCAGAGACGGACTCCTGCGCAACCTGGATACCGTTAACGTACAGGCGAGTCAAGCTGCCGTCGTAGGTGACCGCCAGATGGCTCCACTGATCCAGCGGCAGTGGGCTGGGACCTTCAGCTCCGCCGTCCTCGTAGTCGGCAGTTTGGAACCAACCCGCCGGGGTGTCTGTTCCTTTGGAGGCGTAGAGGCCGTAGGAGCCGCCCTCGCTGTAGTCCTTCATGAGCACGGTGCTCCAGCCCCGCGCCGTGGGCTGCACCCAGGCCGAGAGCGTCACTGCGTTCGTCAAGCGCAGCGACGGGGCGTGCGGGACGCTGACCCAGCTGGAGGAGCCGTTGAACGACAGCGCCTTGCCGTGCTTACCGGTTGTCCAGCTGGTGTCGGTGGCTGCTCCGGTGTTGTTCTGCCCGGAGGAGTCGCCGACGGTGGTGCCTGTGCCTTCTTCCATGCCGTAGGCCGCCACCAGCCCGGGCACCGGGTTGGGCGTGGGATCTGGGGTGGGGGTTGGTGTTGGGGTGGGCGTGGGATCGGGTCCCGGTGTGGTGGAGCCGACGGGGGTGTTCATGTCGGCTTGGATCTGGTCTGTGGTCTGGGCGCGGTTGTAGACGCGCACCTCGTCGATCAGGCCGCTGAAGTACTCGCCCCAGATCTTGTTGCCGCCGATCCGCAGCGGGCTGCCGTCGTTGTAGAGGTTGCCGCTCAGGGCGGTCTGGGCGATCTGCTGGCCGTTGACGAACAACCGCAGGGCAGCACTGTCGTAGGTCAGTGCCAGGTGGCTCCAGGTGTTCACCGGCAATGGTGAGATTCCAGTGACAGTCGAATGGCTCGCAGGATCGGTTTGCACCCAGCCGGATGGAGCCGAGCTGCCGTTGGCCGCGTACATGGTGTAGGAGACGCCTCCGGCGCTCAGTTCCTTGGCCACCACGCTGCTCCAGTTGGCTACTGTGGCCGGATTTACCCAGGCGGAGAGCGTCATCCCGGTGGTCAAACGTAGCGACGCGGCGTCCTGGACGGTGATCCAGCTGGAGGAGCCGTTGAACGACAGCGCCTTGCCGTACTTGCCGTTGGCCCAAGTGGTGCTGCTCCCCGTCCCGGCGTTGTTCTGCCCGGATGAGTCGGCCACGCTCGTTCCCGAGCCTTCGTTCATGCCGTACGCCGCTACCAGCCCGGGCGTTGGAGGCGGCGCCCCCGCGCCTGTGGTGAACGACCAGGTGAAGGGCGCCATCACGTTGCCTGTGGCGTCCTTGGCGTTGGCGACCTCGACCTGGTAGGTGGTCTGGGCGGTGAGCTTGGAGGGTGTGAAGACCCACTCGGCGTAGCCGCCGAGAGGGTCCAGCGTGCCCTGCATGGGTGCGTTCGCAGGGTCCTTGACGGTGACTTGCACACCGGTCACTGCTTCGCTGAACGTCACCTTCACCGTAGTATCCGCAGGCACGTCCGCGGCGTCTTGTGCTGGGACGATCCCGGTCACGGCCGGAGGGTTGGTGTCGGTCCCGCCACCGGTGGTGAACGACCAGGAGTAGGGCGTCATTACGTTGCCTGCCCCGTCCTTGGCCCCGGAGACTTCGGCGGTATAGACGCTTCCGGTGGCCAGTGGGGCGCTCGGAGCGAAGGTCAGTATGACGTTCTCCGTATCGATGCTCGCGTTTCCGGCCACTTTGGCGCCCTGGGCGTCTTTCACCACTATGGCTGCATCGCTCACCGTCTCGCTGAAGTACGCCGCTATCTGGACGTTCGTCGGGACGTCCGTGGCATTTGCTGGCGGAGTCGTTATCCCCACCCTGGGAGCCGTGGTGTCCGGATCAGGCTGGGGGTTGTCGTCGGGAAGGTCGTCCGCTTTCACGTACGTGGGTACGGAACTGCGGGTCTCGGCGAGGGTTTGGAGTTGCTCGTAGGTCACCGGTGAGGGATCTGGACCGTCAGGGTGTGTCTGCGCCCGCATTGCCACGGCCTGCTCGTACGTGGGCGGTTCGGTGAGTTCTGGTCCTTCGTAGGAGTAGTAGACGGCTTCCGTCTCCGTCGGTGCTGGCGTGTACTTAATGATGAGGACGGGGCCGCGGGGGGTGAAGGGGTAGGTGTCGTAGCCGCCGTATTCGTCGGAGCGGTAGTAGCGCCAGTTCTGCGCGACGGTTTCGGTGGGTGAGATGAGCCGGACGCCTTCGTCTGGTTCGCCGTTCATCCAGGCTTGGACCATCTGCTCGATGGAGTAGTACAGCTCGCCTTCGCCTTCGGGGCAGGGGATTTGTGAGCTGTAGGCAGCCCTGTTGCCGACCTGTCCGCTGATGGTCACCGACGGCTGGTTGTCCCAGGTGATCGTGTCCACCGTCCAGGGGGTGGTGATGCGATGGGCGACGATGCCGGCGCTGGCCTCATCGTCGCAGGTGTGGGAGTTGTAGTTGTGCAGGCGCAGGTCGCCGTTCTCGACGGTGCCGCCTTCCAGCGGTGTGCCGTGGATGTTGAATCGGATGTAGCTGCGGTGAGTCTGGGTGCCGCTGTGCGAGCGGCCGGCCAGCAGCCACTGCAGCGTGGCGTTGTCGCGCCCACTGGGCCGGACGTTGCTGACGTGGGTGTCGCCGGCGATGCCGGTCCCCACCCAGTCCTCCGAGGCGGCGGTGACCGTCACTGGGTAGGTGACGGCGGGATCGGCCAGGAAGTCGGATGGCGCGGTCAGGACCAGGCTGTCGCCGTCGACCGCGGTGCTCGCCTTGCCGACGAGGCCCTGGTCGGGGCTGGACATGGCGGCGGCGTCCAATATCGTCGCGGACGACAGGTCGGTGACCTCTTTGCCCTTGGCGTCCAGCACGCCGGGGGTCTTGTCGGCGCCCTTGCCAAGCTTCAGACCCTTGGGCAGGCGCATCGGCACCCGCAGCTTGAGCTCCTTGGCCGGCCGCTGGCGGATCACCACATCGTTCCGGAAGCCGCTCGGGGTGACGGTCACCACCAGGTCGGCGCCCGGGCCGTAGGCGTCGGGGTAGGTGGCAGTGTTGTCCTTGACCACCGGCTTGGGCAGCGTGGCGGGGGCGGCAAGGGACGCCTTGCCCTTGTCGTCGGTGTAGGTGACTGCGTTGGTGCCGCCGCCGGCCGACAGTGTCAGGTCGCCCAGGCTCGCCTTGGGCTGCAGGACGCCGTCCTTTTCGATCAGCCTGGTGTCGATCGGCTGCCAGGCGCCGTCCTTCTTGACCCGGATTGGGGTGCTGGACAGCTCGGCCTGCAGCGTCTTGCCATCCGGGTTGGCGAAGTAGGTGCCCGTTTCCGAGCGCAGCGCTTCGATCTCGACGCGCTTGTTGTCCTTCTTGGCCTGGGTGAGTGCGACGCTCGTCGGCGTGCTGGGGACAGTCTGCGGGGTGGCGGGAGATGGCGTGGGGCCCTGGGCGATCGCCGGTGCTGTCATCAGCGAGATGGGCAGCGCCAGAGCAGCGATCAGGGCAGCGCGGCGGCGCGTCCGGCTGGATAAGCCGGACGCTGGTTGGCGTGTGTTCACTCACAACCTTTCGAACGTGTGTGGCAAAACGAAGTGATCATCACATAAGGCCGGACTAAAAGTAAAGATCGTTTTCAGTAACGGGAAAGGGATGATCCGTGACGAAGGTATCAACGTGGGAGATACCCTTCGCCGAAGGCGGTCCTGCGGGCGTGACCTTTACATGCTGGATGACGCAGAAGTTTCGGCGTTATCTGTCGCCTGGCGATGGATGCCAGGCTGTCGGTTCCGGATTGCCCTGGCCGACCAGATCGAGCTCATGAGAGCTTTGCGTTCACCGCGTGTGCGTCGTAGTGGTCCAGCTCGGTGAGGATTTTCAGCACTTCCCGCCACACGGCGTGGGGCTGGCCGTGGTCGCCGGAAGCGTCATAGGTGTCTTCGAGATTGCTGAGGCTCGCCGCCTGCTCGCTCCGGTCCTCCAGCTCTGCGAACAAACTCGGCTGCGCGGGCGAAGGATGCTCTACGGCCTTGTCGTCCTTGCCGAGGTGCTGGTGGGCGAAGTTGAGGCTGCCGCGGGTGGCGGCTTCGCCGTACTTGTTCCCGACTTTCCGGGCGATGTCCAGGGCGCGGCGGCAGAGCGCGAGTCCTTGCTCGTGATAGCCGATTTCGATGGTCAGCCAGCCGATGTTGTTTAGGGCGTTGCCCTGTCCGGCGGTGTGGCCGACGCCGCTGCAGAGCGCCAGGGCGTCCTGCGCCTGGGCAAGTGTTTCTCTGTGAAATCCTTGGTGGTCGCAGTTAGGCAGCTCCAAGATCTTCATGCTGCGACGATGCGCGACATTCTCTAGGCCGTGAGCTGCGCACTTTGCAGCGCGCGCACCTCTCATCTGCCTGTCATGATCGTGGGCCCATTGTGGGCCGTAATCGACACTGATGATCTAGGGGCTAGCGTTTCTCCAGGTCGCATGCAGCCTAAGGGCACCATCTGCAACCCTCTCCGGAGCCGGGTGCGCAGACATCCGATCTGCGCAAGTTGTCAAGCCATGGCCTTCGATCGTGGTTGGAAGGCGGCATCTTCGTTGTAGGTCACGCCCTTTTGTAGGCAGTGGTGAAGGCAGCCGAGCAGGCGGTTGAAGGTGTTGCGTAGTGCGCTGGAGTGTCGCTCGCCTTCGGCGCGCCGCCGGTCGTAGTGGGCTCGGGGGCCTGGTGCTCGTAGGGATGCGAAGGCCCAGACGTAGCCGGCGGCGGCCAGGCGCTGATTCTTCACTTGCGGTGGTGGACGACCAGGCTTTTGCCGGAGGCGCGGGTGATCGGTGCTGCGCCGGCGTAGGCCTTCAGCGCGCGGGCGTCGGCGAAGCGGTGGCGGTCGTCGCCGAGTTCGGCGAGCACGCGGGCGCCGGTGAGGTCGGCCAGGCCTGGGAAGCTGGTGATGATGGCCGCGTCTGGGTGTTGGTGGAAGGCTTCGTTGGTGGCGTCGGCGAGATCGTCGGCGGCGCGGCATGCTGCATCCAGCTGCAACAGCAAGGCTTGGGCCTGGCGGCCGAGCGCTTGTTCGACCAGTGGGAGCTGGCGAAGGTGTTCTTCACCGAATAGCGCCTGCAGCCGCTCAGCCCAGGTGGCGATGTTGCGTTGCCGGCCCGAGGCGCGCAGCAGGGCGTGCAATCTGCGGGCGGTGAGCTTGGCGGCCGCGGTGGGCGTGGGCGCCGCCTGCAGGATGGTGCGGGCTTCGCGGGTGGTCAGGCCGATGTTCTTGATGTGGAAGGCCTGCAATGCCGCGGGGAAGTATTCGCGCAGCAGGGATCGCAGCTGGTTGGCCAGCTGCTGACGGCTCCAGACGGCGTCTTGTTGTGCCCGGGCCAGCACGGCGATCGCCTGGACCAGCTCGGAGTCCTGGGGCAGCGGCCGGTGGCAGGCCGCGTCCACGCGCAGGATGTTGGCCAAGGTCATGGCGTCGGCGTGGTCGGACTTGGCGCGGGCGACGGTGTGGCGTTCGCGGTAACGGGCCACGGCCAGCGGGTTGATCGCATACACCTTGCGCCCGGTGGCCCGCAGGCAGGACACCAGCAGCCCACGCCCGGTTTCGATCGCGACAGGGATCGGGTGGTCGGGACGGTCGCCGTGCTCGGCCAGCAACTCGACCAGGACCCGCCAGCCGTGGGCATCGTCGCTGATGCGCCGCTTGGCCACCAGCTTGCCGCTTTCATCGACCAGGGCGACGTCGTGGTGCGTTTCGCTCCAGTCGATTCCGCATGTCACCGTCACCGGAGCCTCCTTCGTTCGTCATTGGCCCAAGTGAGCCGCGCAGGGGCACGCCACGCCTTAATGAGAGAGCTCGACGGCTCGACATCCGATCAGCAGTTCGTGGCCCCAGCCCGCCGCAGGCCCGCGTTCTGCGCAAGGGCTCGAGCGCCCGGGTAGATACGAGCGGTGTCTCCTGCGGCTGGCTCACGCCACGATCGTGACGAAAAGAAGCGGTCTGGCGGGTGGCGGCCGAGAGGGAGCGAGGTGCACGGCCTTAGCACAGGACTCCAGGTCCGGTATCAACTCAGGCATTGGCTCGGTCCCCGTCGACCGCTACCCGCCAGACCCTCGCCCCATGCGCACGGCCTGCGGTCAGGAGTCAAGCTCCGATTCGAATCTAGGCATCTGGAGCGAGCGCCCGAGTCGGCGAAACTCGGGGTCGTACGGAGTCATTAGGTTCGAATCCTGCAGGGGGCACCATCGCAACAACCAGGTTAGATACCGTCTGACCTGGCTTTTTGCTTGTTCCTGCGGCCACGTGACCTTGCCATCCTGAGACGCAGGCGGGATCTCGTCGTTTCAGGGGTTTCGAATCGGTCGCGATCCTCAACGCTTGGCGGTCGCGGTGATGCGGGCGTAGCCGATGACGTGGGCGGACAGGGCGAAGGAGGCCAGGGCAGGGGTGGCATTCTGCGGGACGCCCGCGTCGGCCACGTCCAGCGCCAGGACGGTCAGCTCGTAGCGGTGCGGGCGGTCGCCCGCGGGCGGGCACGGGCCCAGGTAGCCGGCCGCGCCGGTGTCGTTGGTCCCGGTGGTGACGTCCTTGGGGATCGAAGTGGCGGAGGCCGGGATGTCGCGGACCGTCCAGTGCCAGAAACCGCTGCCGGTCGGGGCGTCCCGGTCGAACATGGTCACCGCGAAGCTCTTGGTCCCGGCCGGGGCGCCCGACCACGTCAGCGTGGGGGCGGTGTTCTGGCCGGTGCAGCCGAAGCCGCTGGAGTAGGCCCCAGCGGGGAACCTGCCTGCGGCCAGGTCGGGGCTTTCCACGTGGAACCTGGCGGCGTGGGCGGGGATGCCGGCGCGCACCTTGTGGTAGCCGAAGCCGGGCGCCCCGGCGGTGGCCGCGGGGGCGGTCCCGGCAGCGGCGTCCTCTGGCTCGTCCGCAACCGGAACTCCTCAACGCGGCGCAAATAACGCGGTCATCCGCGCGATCGCCTCGGGTGAGGGGTGGAACACCGGCGCAGGTTCTCTGGCTTTTGCGGCGGGACCTGGCCATCAGCACCAGCAGGCTCGCCCCACCGTCGGCATCAGGACCTGGGCCGCGGGCGCTGATGATCTTGCCGGGCCAGGACGGCGGTGGGTGTGATCCCCGGGTGCGTCTCTCCCTTGACGGTTGGCCTCGCACCTGTCCAAGCCGCTTGCTCGATCTTCTTGTCGTCGGCCCACAGCGGCCATGTCCAACGAGCGTCGAACTCCTTCGGGATCACTCCGCGGAAGTCCGGGCCGGCACAGTGGTCCGGGCGCCATGGTCGCCAGCCGTGCCTGCAGCCCCCTTGGCTTGCGGATGGGAACTGCTCAGCTCAGCCCGGAATGCCGTTGCCGCGTCGCCGACGATGGACACCAGAAGTCTCCCGCCGTGCTGGGTTTCGACATGAACGCGAACATCGCCGGGCCGTCCCATCGCTTCCCCCTGTCTCCCGGTGAAGGTGAGCCGTCCGTCCAGTGTCGGGACGATGCCGTGTCGCACTAGATACGCGCCGAGCGGGCCGTGCCCATTGCCGGTTACCGGGTCCTCGGTGATGCCGATCGCGGGTGCGAACATCCGCGACCAAGTGAGCAGGCCGGTGTCACCGGTGGCGCGGGTGAAGACGAAGAAGCCGTTGCTACCCACTTCATGGCTGAGCGACGTCAACGCTGCGGGATCCGGCTTCAAGGCGTCTACCGCGGCGCGGTCACGCAGTTCCACCAACACTTTGGAGTGACCGGTCGAAACGACCTGGACGGGACCGTTGTCGGCGAGGTCGCCTGCGCCGGCGCCAAGACCGCGCAGCAGCCTGTCCACCTGGTGGCGGTCCAGTTCGGGGCCGAAGTCGGCCACGCCCTGGTGCATCCCGATCCGCACCCGGTCGCCGTCTCGGTGAACTTCCACCCGCTGGAGCAACCCCGTGCCGGTCTTCTGCACCAATGAGCACGACGGCAGGTCATATTCGACGGCTCGGGCGAAGTGTGCCCCCACGGTGGCGTGCCCACAAGTCGGAACCTCTGTCGTCGGGGTGAAGAAGCGGACCCGCACATCATGGTCAGAACCATCCGGGGGCAACACGAAGGCCGTCTCAGAGTTGTTGAGCTCGCGTGCGACCGCAAGCATCTCGGCGTCCGTCATGCCCTGTGCCTCCAGCACCACACCGGCCGCATTGCCGGTGAACGGAGTAAGGGTGAAGGCATCGACCTGGTAGAGAATCCTCATGGCCGCCCTTTCGATCGGGAGTCATCATCGTGTTCGCCAGGAGACAGCGTCTGCTGCTACGCGAAGCCGTGGTGCAACCCGCCGACTTGAAGCACGGTCCGCGCTGGGAGATGGTCGCCGAACACCTCGGCGAAGACGGTGTCGACCGCGTCCCAGTCAGAGATGTCCGTCAGGTAGAGGTTGACCTTGGCAATGGACTCGAGACTGCCGCCGTAGGATTCGACGATCGACAAGACATTCGACAATGCCTGTCGTGCCTGCCGCGGAACGGAGGAGTCGGCGGAGATGCCGCTGCCCACCGGAAGCTGCGCGGACACCCAGATGGTGCCGTCCGGCGTGACCGTGGCCAGTGAGTAGTGGCCGAAGGGTGCGGCGGAGTCAGGAAGGGTCATACGGGTCTTCGGCCCCTATTCGTCGTGGATTGTCATCTGTCGGCCGGGTTGCGGTCGCCCGCGATGTCCTCCGCCAGCTGAACCAGGGTTCTCACCGCGGATCCGGTACCGCCCTCGGGGATGTAGCCGTAGGGAGCGCCCTCATGGAAGGCCGGTCCGGCGATGTCCAGGTGAGCCCAGTCGGTGCCGTCTGGCACGAACTCCCTGAGGAACAGGCCGGCGACCAGGCCGGCCCCCATCCGGACGCCGGTGTTGGCGATGTCGGCCACCCGGGAGTCCAGGCTCTTGCGCAGGTGGGCGGGCAGCGGCAGCGGCCAAGCCTGCTCGCCGGCCCGCCTGGCGGCGTCGAGGACCCGGTCACGGAAGTCGTCGTTGTTGGACATCACGCCGAAGATGCGGTCGCCCAGTGCGATTCTCATGGCCGCGGTCAGGGTGGCCACGTCCACGATGGCGTCAGGCTTCTCCTCGCCCGCGCGCACCAGGGCGTCGGCGAGCACCACCCGTCCCTCGGCGTCTGTATTGAGCACCTCGACGGTCTTGCCGCCGTACATCCGCAGCACGTCACCGGGGCGAATGGCGGACCCGGACGGCATGTTCTCGGCCAGTGCCAGCCAGCCGGTGACGTTGATCCGCAAGCCGAGCCGGGACACCGCCGCCACGGCTGCGAACACGGCGGCAGCGCCGGACATGTCACGTTTCATGATCTCGTTGGAGCCGACCGGCTTCAACGAGATGCCGCCCGAGTCGTAGGTGATGCCCTTGCCCACGAAGGCCAGGTTGGTCCTCGCCTCCGGATGGGTGTAGGCGATCTTCACCAGCCGGGGTGGGTTGGCCGACCCCTGGCCGACACCGAGGATGCCGCCGAATGAACCTTCCGTGAGCGTCTTGTCGTCGAGGACGTCGACCTTGAGCCGGTACTCCTCACCGACGGCCCGCACAATGGCGGCGAAGCTCTCTGGGGACAGGTCGTTCGCCGGCATGTTGACGAGGTCCCGGCAACGGTTCAGCTCCTGGCCGATCACAGTGGCGCGTTCTGCCGCGACCTTGGCGATCGTGTGGCCCCGGTGATGGGTGAGGATTGCCAGCTCACCGACAGGGCCCTTGGCGTTGCCGGATGTGCGGTACGCGGTGAAGGCGTACGCGCCGAGCAAACCGCCCAAGGCCACCGCGTCCGCGGCTTCGGCGGTCTCGACAGGAAGGGCCAGGGCGGCCTTCCTCATGCCGGCCAAGCTCCGGGCGGCCACGCCTGCGGCCTCGCGCAGTGTCTCGGCATCGTACGCGCCGCTGTTGACAGCGTCGCCAAGGCCGACCGCGACGACCACGCCGGCCTCGACGCCGTCGGGCGACGGCAGCTTGACCACTTCGCCCCGAGCACCGGTCACGCCGAGCATGCCGAGGATCTCGGCCAACGTACTGGCGAACGCCTTGGCCACCGCCTCTGCGCCGGGTGCCGGCACCGGCCCGTGGGGGCCTTTGGCGACACCGATCACGATGGCTTCCGCTCGCAGCGACACCGCCGGGGAGATGCTCACTGTCACTGTCGTCACCGAAGGACATCCTCTTCTTTCGTAGTACGCGAGGTTTCGAGGGCCGGTTTCCGACGACGCGTCATACCGACACCGATGAGTACGACGGCCATTCCTACGGCGACCCGGACACTGAAACCCTCGCCGAGCACGATGGCTCCCAGTACCACTGAGACCACCGGCAGCAGGTAGCCGACTGTCGCGGCATTGGTCGCGCCCTCGTCCGCGATGATCCGGAACGTAAGGTGGAAGGTGATTCCAGTGGCGAAGATCCCCAGGATGATGACGGCGATCAAGCCCCGCGGCTCGGCCTGGACCGGCGCAAGGCCACCGGCCGGCAAGGTCAGCGCCGTCAGCGCCGCCGCCGCGAAGAGTTGAGCCGTGGAGAGGGAGATCGTGGCGGCACCCTTCCCAACGAGGTTTCGTCCCATGTAGACGAAGGCGATGGCATAGCTGGCCGCCGCGGCGACGATGGCGAACGCTCCCCAGCCGACAGAGCCGGCATGCTGCCATGGAGCGAAGATCACCACGACTCCCGCGAACCCGAGAAGCAGTCCGCCCAGGCGGACCGGGTCGACTGCGCGTTCGGTGCCGATGACGATCCCGATCAGGAGTGACCACAGCGGAGTCGTCGCGTTCAGCACGCCGGCCACCCCGGAGTCAACGCTCTGCTCACCGATGCTGAAGAGGAAGAAGGGCAAGGCGTTGCAGAAGAAGGCGGCGACGAAGAGGCGTCCCCAGATCTCGCGTCCACGAGGGAGACGCTGACGCGCACCAAGGCACAACGCCATCAAGGTGAGCGCCCCGAGTACGCAGCGAGCGAAGGTGAGCTGTGCAGGAGATAGCGCGGTCAGGGCCAATTGATCCAGAGGAATGTCGACCCCCACAGCAGGGCCAGTACGCCCAGACGGGCCCATGCCCAGGTTCTGCCGGCAATGCCGTTCACGCTTGCGCTCCTCGATTCGAGTCGTCTCGTGGACGCGTGCCGTCGCTGATCGCTGCCGTCACCTGCTCAGTCTCGGTAAACTCCAGAGATGAAGCAAATAAATCAAGCTCATCTGTTTATGAGGTAAATGCATGAGCGTGACCCTGCGCCAGCTGGAGGTGTTCACGGCCGTGATCGACCACGATGGCTTCGGTGCGGCAGCCGACCACCTCCGGATGAGCCAGTCAGCCGTCTCCCATACACTCGCCGCGCTCGAACGCGCCACCGGAGCCCCGCTCGTGCGCCGTTCCCCCGCCATCACCACAACCGTGCTCGGCGAGGCCCTCCTCCCACACGCCCGCAGCGTGCTCGCGGCGGCACGCGCGCTGGAAGCCGCCATCGAGACCCACAACGAAAGGGACGCCACCGGCCTCGTTCGGGTGGCAGCGTCACCGACCGTCTCCCACCGGCTCATTCCCGAACTGTTCGCCCTGTGGCGTACGGAGATCCCCGGGGTCGACATCCGGCTCTTCGAAGGCAGCGACGCCGAGCTCGAGGAATGGCTGACGACCGGAGCCGTCGACGCCGCCGTGCTCATCGACCCCGACCCGATCCCCACGGGCGGTCTGCTGCTGGCCAGCGACGACTTCCGGGCCGTGCTCCGACGAGATCACCCCCTGGCTGCCAGCGGGCGCATCGAACTCGACGACCTTCTGGCGGATCCGCTCCTGGTGACCTCCAGCGGCTGCGAGCCCCAGATCAAGCAGCTGCACGCCATGACAGGCGCCCGCTACGCCCCCGCGCAGAGGGTCCATGAGATCAGCACCGTCCTCGCCATGGTCGAAGCGCACCTCGGCGTCGCGATCATGCCTTCACTGGCCGCCACCATGCTCCCCGACACCCTCATGATGGTCGAGCTCGAACCGAGACTCGGCCGTCGGCTCGTGTTCACAGGCCCCACGGACCGGCCTTGGCATCCCCACGTCACACGGATGCGAGACATCGCGCAGAAGCCCACCAGGAGTCGCCGCGAGGCCTAGCGGAAAATCCGGACCCACGCAGTTGGTCCGGATGTTCGGGAAGCTGTCCGAGGAACGGACCGGTCGAATCGACCCCAGCGGGGACTGCGAGAAAATTGCACCGCAATCGCCTTGCCCGATGGCAATCGGCCATCCGGGCCACGGTTCTCCTGCGCCCACCACCATGCCACCTGATGCAGGTGGCGAGCCCGTTCAACCGCGAGGTGTCCGGGTGGAGGTCCTGTAACGTGTGGCGGATCAGCGGTTCCTTCCTGCCGAGCGTAGTCTCCGCCCGGCCCGGGGCTCGCCCATTAGCTTCAGGTCGATCCCCGAGTATCCCAGTCGGGCGGCTGTGCGAACGTCGGCGGAGTCAGAGAGGGAGTCGCGGGGTTGTGTCGGCACGGACCCGGAGGATCTCCCGGAGGACCGCCACACCGGAACTCGCCAGGGCCACCTCCCCACTCACCCTGACCCTGAGCCTGCTGACGCTGCTGACGGCCCCCTGGCCGGCAACTGCGGGATCGTGATGTCGTTCGCCCTGATGGGACTCAAGCGCTCGATCTGGAATCTGGGCTCGGTAAGCACGGGATACGGCCTGCTCGCCTTGACGATGACCCCTGCGGGGGCGGCATGGGGACTGACGGGCTGGTGGATTGCGCTGACGCGTGGGTGGGTACCGCATTGCAGCCCCTTACGGAAATAGTGCCTTAACCGAGATTCAGCCGCGGGCAAGCAGAAATCGCCATGAGAACCAAGTCTGTCGGCAGGTGAAGGCGAACAAGGGTGCGCCGCACGTGTACGGCCCGACGTTGAACAGCCCGCCGGCGTGCATCTCTGGCGGGCTGTTCAACGTTGCCGGTATCAGTAATCGTGGCAGGGAAGGCCCTGCGATTCATAGCCGCCGCCGGGCTTGTGATACCAGAGTTGGGCGCAGAGCCGCTTACCGGCGACCTCCGATTTCCTGCCCTTCAGGAATTCCCTGGTGCCGCCGTTGTAGTAGTAGTCACCGGTCCCGCCGTACCGCGCCCCGGTCGCCGCGTACCAGATGTCTATGTGGTAAGTACCACTGACTCCGGCGACTTGCTGGACGGAGACCCGAGCGGTGCCCGCCGGGTCGGTATTCACGCCGATCCACATGTTGCCGTTTCTGCCGGCCGATGCGGGTGACGCGACAACGGCCGTGACGATGCCGGCGAAGAGAACGCTGAGTGTCACACCCATTAGGCGCCGACGGACAGGGCGACGGTCTCTCGTTCTTGTTTCCAAGGGAACCTCCGTGGGTTGTCCGAATGGTGGTGCGATGATGCCGGGCTGCTCACGATGCTTCAGCATTCGACTACAGCGATCCAGGGCAGTGACGGGTCATTTGGCGGACATTCAAAATGTCCCAACGGGCTCGTCGGGTTCGGTGCATCGGGTATTCCCTGAGCGGGATTTGTCTTCCACAAGGCGGACGGCTGGTGGTGTGAGCTCGAGACGCGCGGGGGAGCTCGACCTGTCCGACATCGGCTCGTCACCGCCTGCACATACGGCTTCGCGAGCTGGTCCAGGCTGAAAGAACACCTCGGTGTCGACGACGCGTGAATGCTGACCTCGTAGCAGTGATCACTCGAAACGCGAGTCGTACAGGCCAACCTGGAGCCGCTGAGATAGCGCGCCGCTGGAAGGCGCTTATCTTCTGCTAATCGGTGAGCTTTCCCATGTGCTGGTCCTGCCGCCACGCTCCGCGGGCGCCGGCTCGGCAGGGCCGCCGAGGGTGCTTCGACGTCGTCTTTCCGCAGACGGGATGGCCAGAAGGTGTCTCACGCGCGAATCCTTCACGTCCAGGACGTGAACCTTTCTCCAAGCGGAGGACTGCAGGTCGACTCTCACCTTCATCGCCGATGCGGAGCACTAGTATGTTGATCGTTTTGCCACGCCCCTTCGCGCGAAAGTGACGCAGCATGGCCCGCGAACCTGTCCCCTCCCAACCATGGTCCGGCTGGTCAGGAGAACCGGAGCTGTCCCGCTCGTGGCCGTCCGTCCAAGACATCGACGTCGACCGCACGAAGCTGAAGAAGATCGGCCTGGAGATGCAGGACGACGCCGGCATGACCCTGAAGCAGGGCGAGGCCCTGTACGGCCAAGACGTCCGCGATGGCTGGAAGCTGCCTGTTGTCCTCCCGGAGCAGTTCGATGCGCTGCGGAACCTGGTCAACTGGGAGCCCGGGGACTTCACGATGAACCACTGGTTGTTCGGTAACACCGCGAACTTCCTGCAATGGGATTCTTTGGTGCGGCTGGACTACAACCTCATGGGCTTGGGGGAAGCGATCAGGGACACAGCCGTCGTCGTCTACCGCAACTACTCCAACATCGGCTCCCTCGCCTTGGCCAGCGGTGTCAACTACGACAGAGCGGAAGGGCTGTTCGACTCGTACCGCCCGGCGACGGATTGGCTCACCAACCGGCAGGACGACGGGTATGCGACCTTGTGGACAAAGGAACCCTGGGTCGAGGAGGACGTCTCGCGGCACGACGCGCCGGCTGTCAAGTTCTACCTGGACAGTGGCGACTGGAACGCGATGAGCCAGCGGGGCACGCTCTGCTCCGACCTCGCCAGCCTGTTTGTCGGCTTCCAGCAGACCGTCGAGGACCGCGCCCGGCAGTTCTCGGACGCCTGGCCGGGACGGACGTCGGAGTACGCGCACGCGTACCTGCGTGTGATGCATGCGGACGCGCGTGTCCTCGCCTACGCCTGCGGAGCCACCGGCCAGGCATTGTCCTGGCTCTCCGGCAGGCTGATGCAATACCAGGCGGAGTTCGAGAGCACTGTCAAGCTCGGCGACCTGGAGATCGACGACGACCTGCCCAACTGGATGTGGCCCTCGGGGGGCGGGGCCCACGACCGGGCCCGCGACTACCTCCGCGAGGTGAACCGGTCTGTCGCCGTTGCGCACGAGATGCTCCCGGACGGGCTGGACCGCGTGTCTAATGGAGGCGTCGATGCCAGCCCGGCAGTGAGCTGGTACCAGGACGGGAAACTCCAGGACGGCTACTGGGGGGAGCTGGAGGCCGAGCTACGCTCGATCACCCCTCTCGCCTCATAGGTGACATGCCCTCTCGCCCGCGGGGCACGGGGAGGCATTCGGGGAGCCGGGGGCAGGCGGGGCAGGATCTCCGCGGCGCAGGCCGTCGCAACCGAGGCACAAGTGGATCACCAGTGGGCTCTGTGATGCTCCGCGGGTAAGCGAAAACGCGTCGCAGGAGACACACACATGAGGAAGAAGGCGTTATCCACCGCGGCAGCCGCCCTGACCGCACTGGCGGCCGTGACCGTGGCAGCTCCCGCACCCGCGTCCGCCGCGGCCGTGACGATCAACGTCGAGCGCGCCCACGCCGAGACGGTGCGCGAGTGGATCGACCCGTTCACCTGTCCGACGAACACGGTGCTCACCGGCCGCTCGCACTACGGCGACGAAAACGCCCCCACCACCTACTACTGCAGCTTCATCTTCATCAACGGCGAGCAGGCCCAGGTGTATCTGGGCGACTGGACCTCCCGCCAGAAGGAGAGCAGGTCCGACTACAGCGCCCCCGACCACCACGCGGTCGCCGGCAGGTGGCACGAAGGCGACGAGAACGGCTACACGAGGTACCGCACCGCCACCATCTACTGGCGGGGCCAGCGGGTGCTGTTGGCCAACGGGGACATCAGCGGTGCGTACAGGGAGAGCAGCCATACCTGGCACGCGGACGAGAACAAGGTCATGACCGGTCGTCTGCACAACGGGGACGAGAACGGCAATACCTGGTACCGGTTCGCCACCGTGACCTTCGCGGGCTGATCCCGCCGACCGCCGCCGCCTCGCGCGTGATCGCACTTCGAAAGGAACCGAAGACATGAGAACGTACGGCAAGGCCCTGTCCGTCGTCGCCGTGGCCGCCGCCCTGTCGGCCACCACCATGGCCTCTCCTGCCTCGGCGGAGGTGACGATCAAGATGGAACGCGTCTACACCGAGACCGTGCGGGAATCGAGGGGCACCCAGTTCACCTGCCCGCCGAACCAGGTGCTCACCGGCCGCTCGCACTACGGCGACGAGGATGCCCCCACCACCTACTACTGCAGCCGGATTCTGATCAACGGCGAGCAGGTCCAGGTGCACGCCGGAGACTGGACCTCCCCCCAGAGGGAGAGCAGGTCCGACTACAGTGCTCCCGACAACCAGGTGGTCGTCGGCAGATGGCACCAGGACGACGAGAACGGCGACACGAGGTACCGCAGCGCCGCGCTGTACTGGCAGGGACAGCAGGTGCGGCTGAGAGACGGGGACACCAGCGGTGAGTACAAGGAGAGCAGCCACAGCTGGCAGGCAGGGTACGGCAAGGTCATGACCGGTCGTATCCACTACGGGGACGAGAACGGCAAGACCTGGTACCGGTTCGCCACCGTGTCGTTCGAGGGCTGATCTCCCGCGCAGGTCCCGCTCTGGGGGAGGGGCGAATCGGTGGACGTCAGGAGCGCGCGAGCGCCTCACCGGCGTCCACCGTTCTCACCTTGCTCTGCTCAGACAGCGCGGCGGCCCAGGCCGCGCAACTGGTCGGCGGTCAGCGCGGAGACGTTCTGGTCGATGGGGGACTCGGTGTACTGGTGGATGGTCCAGGACTTCCAGTCGGCGGGCGGGGTGACCGCTCCCTTGGCCTTGCTGTAGTGGGCGACCCACAGCGGGTATTCGGCCAGGCCCTTGCCGTAGGTGTTGGCGAAGTTCCAGCCGCTGTAGAACATCGGGGTGATTCCGGTCTTGGTCTTCACGTACGACAGCCACTCCTTGGCCCAGGCGTTGACCTCGGCGACGGACTGGCCGTCGGTGGTCTCCAGGTCGAGGACCAGCAGGTCGCCGGGCTTGGCGGGCTGCGAGTTCACCGCGGACAGGAAGTGCTCGGCCTCCGCGATGGGGTCGTTGCCGGGGTGGCCGTAGTGGTAGGCCCCGCGGACGATGCCCTTCTTGCCCAGCTCGCGCCAGTGCCTGGCGAAGGAGGCATCGCGGAAGCTCGTGCCCTCCGTCGCCTTGATGATGCCGAACTGGGCCTCGCTGGCATTCCAGTCGTACAGGGGCTCGTAGTTGGAGATGTCCAGACCGTAGGTGAGAGGTCCGCTCTCAGGGTGGGATTCGCGCGTCGGGACGTGGCCGGCGTCCGATGCGAACGCCGTGGTGGCCACGCCCGCGATGGCGGTGGTTCCGGCGAGGATCGCACCGGCGACGGCGAAGCTGAGGCGCTTGGTGTGGGGATCGAGGCGATTCTTGAGGGTGTGGGCGATTGCGGCAAGCCGAGGCTCGGGCATGACGACATTGACTCCTTGCTTCCATGCCGCCTACCGGGTTAGCTGACGGGTTCGGGCCTGGAAGTGCCCTACGGGCGCAGCCTGGGCTGGCGTCCGATTCACCCCAAATGATGGGTCCCCGGCTCCGCGAGGCGCGGATTCGGCGGCCGTACACCGCCCCGGAGGGCAAGCGCACGGTCCGGTCAACCAAGCGGCAACGATGCGGCGAAAGCTCGTCACATCTATGTCGCGATGAGGCAAAAGATAGACATATGTCCATAGATAGCGCAAATAGGGCAAATTGGATTCGCGGATGCCGGCCACTGAACGGCACTGAAGCGCCGTGCCTGTAGGGGTTGTGGGACTTGGTAAAAATTTGGGGGCCGCCGACACAGATGGGGCGAAGTATTCTGGCGTTCCTATTGTGAACGTGCACCATTCCACGGGTCAGGGTGATGCGGTTGACGCCATGAGGCCCGTCTCCCCGCCGCATCGGCGAGATCGCCGGTCCTGGGGGATGATACGCCCGCGTTGTTCACAGGTGCCGGTGCTTTCTATGCTCGGCGTGTGCTGGGAAGAGACGACGAGAGCCAACTGCTCGAGTCGTTGCTGCGGCACGCCGCCGAGGGACGCGGCGGCGGGGTGATACTGCACGGCGAGCCCGGGATCGGGAAGACCGCGCTGCTGTCACACACGTTGGAGCGGGCCGCCGGGTTCCGGGTGCTTCGCGCGGTCGGTGTCGCGCCGGAGGCCGAGCTCGCGTACGCGACGCTGCATCAGCTCCTGCTCCCCGTGCTCGGGCGTGCCCACGAGCTGCCGGGACCGCAGGCGCAGGCCCTGCGCGTCCTGTTCGGGCGCGCGTACGGCGCGCCACCCGATCCGTTCCTGGTGGGTCTGTCGACCCTGTCGCTGCTGTCCCTGACGGCCGGCGAGAAGCCGGTGTTGTGCGTCATCGACGACGCGCACTGGGCGGATCGGCCGACGCTGAAGACCCTGGCGTTCGTCGCCCGCCGGCTGGACGACGAGCCCATCGCACTGGCGCTGGCCGCGCGCGCCGACGAAGGCCACAGCACCGACCTGCCCGACCTGCGCCGCATCCCGCTCATGGGGCTCAAGCCCGAAGCGGCCAGGGCGCTGCTGGCCGAGCGCGCAGGCGGGCGGCGGCTCAGCGAGGGCGAGCGGGACCGCCTGCTGACCGTCACCGGCGGGAATCCCCTGGCCCTGCTCGAGCTTGCCGGAAGCAGGATCCCGCCGGAGGGCACACATGAGCCGCCGGCCATGACCGATCGGCTGCAGCGGTCGTTCCTGGACAGGATCCGAGCGCGGCACGCCGGATCATTGCCGCTGCTCCAGCTGATCGCCGCCGACGGCTCGGGCAGCGTCGAGACCATCGAGAAGGCGGCCACGTCCCTGGGGCTCGCCACCGACCCGCTGCACCGGGCCGAACTCGACGAGATCCTGACGTACGACGGGACGCGGCTGGTGTTCCGGCATCCGCTGATCCGATCCGCGGTCTACCACAGCGCCACGGGCAACCGGCGCGGCGCGATCCACCGTGCCCTCGCCGCGGCCTTCGACACCCCGGCCGACCAGCACCGCCACGCCTGGCACCTCGGGCAGGCCGCCGTCGGGCCCGACGAGCACGCCGCCGACCGGCTCGAGCGCTCGGCCGAACAGGCGGCCCTGCGCGGGGGCCCCGCCGCGGCCATGGCCGCGCTGTCGCGGGCGGCCGACCTCACGATTGACGGCCCGGGTAGGGGACGGCGGCTGTGGAGCGCCGCGCACGCCGCCGCACAGGGCGGGTTCACCGCCGCGGCTGCCGAACTGCTGGACCAAGCTGAGCGCGAGACCTCCCTGGACGAGACGGACCGGATCGCCGTGGCCGTCATGCGGGCCGTCGTGGCCGAGTTCGCCGGTTCCCCGCAGGACGCGATGGACCTCATCAAGCCCTGGATCCCGCGCGCGCTGCGGATCGACCGGCGCCGCTTCACCCCGACCGTCGCGATGTACGGCAACCTCGGTGTCCGCGCCGACCGGCCGCAGGCCTGGTCCGACCTCGCCGGCTGGCTCGACGAGATCACGCCGGCGCCGGACGACCCGGAGGACGCGGTGCTGCTGCTCCTCCGGGCCGCCGGGCGGGCACGCACGGGCCGCGACCCAGGACCGGTGGTGCGCGACCGCACAGCGGTCGAGTCGCTCACTGATCCGATCATGATGACCCTGGCCGGGTCGATCGCTCGCGCGCTCGGCGACCACGAGCTGAGCAGGCGCCTGTACCGCAATGCCGGGCAGCTGGCGCGCAACAGCGGTTCACTCGGCGCGCTCGCGTGGAACCTCGAGTACCAGGCCGCTGATGAGCTCTCGCGCGGCAGGCTGGAGCTCGCCGAGGCCCACGCCGAGGAGGGCTGCCAGTTCGCCGCCGAGGTCGGCCAGCCGAACACGGCCTGCCGCAACCGAGGGCTGCTCGCGCTGTGCGCCGCCATCCGGGGGCGGCCGGACGCCGGCGAGCTGGCCGCCGACGTGCTGGCCGAGGCGAGCGACCGCGACCTGGCCGACGCCAGGTTCTACGCCAGGCGGGCGCTCGGGCTCATCGAGCTGGTCGCGGGCAGGCATCGCGAAGCGGCGCGGCACTTCGAGTCGGTCGGCGGCTGGGACGCCGACACGCCCTCCGACCTGGCCATGGCAATCGTCCCCGACCTCGTCGAAGCCCTGGTCCGTGCCGGCGAGCGGGATCGCGCCGCCGCTGCCACGGCCCGCTACGCACACTGGACGGAACGCATCGCCTCACCGGAGCTCGGTGCCCTCACGGCCCGCTGCCGGGCGCTGATCAGCACCGACGGCGGCGCCGACGTCCACTACGCCGAAGGCCTGCGGCTGCACGCCATGTCCGACGCTCCGCTGGAGCACGCCCGGACGGAACTGCTGTTCGGCGAGCAACTGCGGCGTGAGCGGCGACGTTCCGAGGCCCAGGAACACCTGCGTGCCGCGGCGGAGACCTTCCGCCGCCTCGGCGCGCTCGCCTGGGCCGACCGCGCGCTGGGTGAGCTGCGCGCCACCGGGGAGTCGGCCCGGACCCGCATGCCTGAGGCGGACACGTTGAACACGCTCACCCCGCAGGAACTGCGCATCACGCTGGCCGTCGGAGAGGGACTGACCAACCGGGAGATCGCCGCGCAACTGTTCCTCAGCCCGCGCACCGTGGACTACCACCTGCGCAAGGTCTTCCAGAAGGCCGGCATCGCCTCGCGGGCCGAGCTCATGCGGCTGGTCCTCGCCGGCCGACCGGCCTGAGACCGGCGATTTCACTGATTCGGCGGCCGCTCGGGCCTTTCTAACGTTGACGACGTCACTTCCCTCGCGGGTCATGACGATGTCGGCCGAACCCCAGCTCCGCCCTTCTCTCTGAGAGCACATCGTCAACCGCGGAGTGTGCCGGACGGCTCACTCTCAGAACTCATCAAAGGAACACGTTCATGTCATCCGCGGATGTCGACGACGGCCGGCGCGCCGGTCTCAAGCAGTGGTTGGGGCTGGTGGTGCTGGTCCTGCCCGCCATGTTGCTGTTCATGATGCTCACCATCTTGTTCCTGGCCGTTCCCCAGCTGGTGGCGGAGCTGCGGCCGACCAGCACCCAGACCTTGTGGATCATCGACATCTACGGGTTCCTGATGGCAGGGCTGCTGGTCACCATGGGCACGCTGGGAGACAGGATCGGTCATCGCCGGCTGCTGATCGCCGGCGCGGTCGGCTTCGCCGTCGTTTCGCTTGCCGCCGCGAACACCTCCGACCCTGCTCTGCTGATCCTCTGGCGGGCCGTCCTGGGCGTTGCGGCCGCCACCCAGATGCCCGCCACCCTGGGGCTGATCTTCGCCACGTTCGCCGACGCGCGGCAGCGGGGCGTGGCCGTCGGTGTGTGGTCGGGCGGCATTTCGGTGGGCACCGGCCTCGGTCCCGTGCTCGGCGGGGCGCTGCTGGAAACGTTCTCCTGGCGCGCGGCCTTCCTGGTGGCCGTGCCGGTCATGGTGGTGGTGGCGATCGGCGCTCTCCTGCTGCTGCCCGACACCCGTAACCCGGCTGCGGGCCGGCTCGACCTGTTCAGCGTGGCGCTGACGCTGGCGACGCTGCTGCCCATCGTCTACGGCGTCAAGGAGCTGGGCAAGGACGGCACGCTCGCGACGGCGCTGGTGAGCATCGTGGCCGGGCTGGGATTCGGTGTGTGGTTCGTACTGCGCCAGCTGCGGCTGCCGGAGCCGCTGCTGGACGTGCGGTTGTTCGCCCACCGTGCGGTCAGCGGCGCGCTGGGCGTCTTCCTGCTGGCGGCGATCGCGCTCGGCGGCGTGTACCTGCTGGTCACGCAGTACCTGCAGCTCGTGGAGGGACTGTCCCCGCTGCAGGCGGGACTGTGGGTGCTGCCGGGGGCGGCCCTGCTGGTGCTGGTCTCCACGGTCTCCCCTGTCCTGGTACGGCGGGTCCGCCCGGGATATCTCATCGCGGGCGGGCTGGCCGTCCAGTTGATCGGCTACTTGATGCTCACCCAGGTCGGCGCGGTCGGAGGGCTGCCGCTGCTGGTCGCGGGCTTCATGGTGCTCTATCCGGCCGTCGCGCCGTCCATGGCGCTGACCACCAACCTCGTCGTGGGCTCGGTGCCGCCGCAGAAGGCGGGCGCGGCCTCCGGGCTCGCCACCACCTGCAGCGACCTGGGCATCTCGCTCGGCATCGCCATCATCGGCAGCGTCGGCGCCGCCGTCTACCGCACCCGGATCAGCGGCGAGCTGCCTGGCGGCCTGCCACCAGAGGCTGTCGCGGCCAGCCGCGACAGCCTCGACGGCGCGGTCTCGGCGGCACAGGGGCTCCCCGGCGAGCTTGCCGCGGCGGTGCTCGCCCCCGCTCGTGAGGCTTTCGCCGGCGGGCTCAACGTGGCGGCTGTCATCGCGGCGGTCATCGCTGGAGGCGCGGCGGTTCTGGCGCTGCTCCAGCTGCGCCACATCCCGCCCACCGGCTGAGAAGGGGATTCACCATGGTGTCGATCCGTCGCGCGACGGCTGATGACGCAGCGATCGTTCATGGCTTGATGCGTGAGCTCGCTGGGCACCAGAGTCAGGGCTCCGCGATCGCCGTGAGCATCGATCGCTTGGGGGAGCTGCTCACGCGCCCTGAGATCTGCTATTTGATCGCGGAGCGGGATGGCCGGGCGATCGGTTACGTGTCCTGGCTCGAGAGGGTCAGCCTGTGGTCGGGCAGCGACTATCTCGCGCTGGACGACCTCTACGTATGCGCCGGGGAGCGCGGCGACGGGGTGGGGGAGCGGTTGATGCGGGCGGTCTCCGAGGTCTCGGACGGCAAGGTGATCCGCTGGGAGGTCGCCGAGACCAATGTGGCGGCACAGCGGTTCTACCAGCGCATCGGGGCCGGCCTGGTCTCCAAGAAGATCTGCCGATGGCAGGTGGTGGAGTCCCGCGCCGTCGGGGAGTCATGATGGGGCCGCGGGCAGGCCAGTGCTAGGGGCGGACTGCGCCGAGCAGGCGGGTGCGCCAGTAGTCGTCGAGGTCGACGACCTTGATGACGTCTCCGGTCTGGGGCGCGTGGACCATCTTGCCGTTGCCGGCGTACATGCCCATGTGTCCCAGCCCCTTGCTGAAGAGCAGGTCCCCGGGCTCCAACGCGTTCAGTGGGACGCGGCGGTCGGATCCCCAGCCCCATTGGGTCCAGGTCGTGCGGGGCAGCGCGACTCCCGCCGCGCGCCAGGCGGCCTGGGTGAGGCCGGAGCAGTCGTAGGAGCCTGGGCCGGTGCCGCCGTACCGGTAGGGCTTGCCCACCTGGGCGAAGGCGAACTGGAGCGCGGCGCGGGCGTTGCCGGAGGCCGGGCCGGTGTAGGGGATGCCGACGCTGTTGGGGTCGCCGGTCGTGAAGCCGCCCAGTCTCCGCAGGAGCTTGGTCTGCTCGGCGATCAGCTTCTGGATCTTGGCCTTCTCGTCACGAACTTTCCCGCGTGCGGTCTCGGCCTCTTCGAGCACGGTCTTGGCTTCGCTCCGCCGGTCGCGTAGTTCCTTGGTGGCGGCCTCGTAGGCGCGGATCTTGGCCACTCTGGCCTGCGCCAGAGCCTGGACGGAGGCCATGGTGCTCAGGATGGTCTGGGGGTCGGCCTGGCCGGTGAACTGTTCCCATCCGCGGTGGGGGCCGAGTTGGTAGTCGCTGACGGCCAGCCGGGCGAGCTCCTCGCGCAGCGCGTTGGCGCGGGCGTCCTTGCGGCCTAGCTCGGCGTTGAGGGCGTCGTACTTCTTCTTGGCGTTCTTGAACGCCTCGGTGGCCTGGTTGTACTGCTCGACCACCTGGTCGGCCTGCTCGTTCAGCTTCACCAGCTTGGCCCTGGCCTTGGCGGGCGAGGGATCGGCGACGGCGGCACCGGGGTAGGTGGCCAATGCGACCAGGGTCAGCGCCATGGCCATTACTGTCTGCCCAAGCCTTGCCGGCACGGCCACTACGACGCCTCCTCGTAAATCTCCAACCTGGGGCGAAATAGTACAGAAGTGAAGAGAGTGGCTAGCCTGTTAGCGGCAATTTGCGCCAGTCGGCGGGACTTACTATCCGGGATAGCCGTGCCGCCCGGCTCCCGTGTTTCGGGAGCCGGGCGCGGTCACGTCAGCGATCTCATCCAGGTCCAGGTCTATCAGGGCCGGGTGGTCGTCCAGGTGGTCGGTGCGGCTCTCTGGCGGTTGCCAGGCGTCCGGTGAGCGTGTGTACGGACATGGGGGCTCTCCTTTCATGCGGCGGCCGTTGGGTCAGCTCCGCGTGGCGGCGGTTTCGTCGGCGGACTCGGTGTGTACGGTCCCGCGCGTGCGCAGGGTTGCCGCGGCGAGCAGGGCGCCGACGAGGGCGATACCGGCGGCTCCGATGAAGGCGGCGGAGAAGCCGCTGGTGAGCGCGGGCAGGTTGCCCAGCTGGCCGGAGCCGTTGGCGGCGGCGACGGCGGTCATCGCGGCCAGCCCGAGGGCCGAGCCGACCTGGTAGCTGGTGTTGACGATGCCGGAGGCGAGGCCGCCCTCCTCGGGGCGCGCTGAGGAGATGGCGGTGCCGAGGGAGGGAATGAAGGCCAGCGACATGCCGAGTGCGGCGACGAGGCTGGCGGGCAGCACGTCGACGGCGAAGCTGCCCTGCGGGCTGATCAGCGACAGCCAGGCCATCCCCACGGCGAGCAGGGCCAGGCCGGTGACAGTGGTCGCCTTGGGGCCGAACCGGCCGATGGTCCGGGGAGCCAGGACGATCATGCCGAGCATGATGAGCACGGTCATCGGCAGCAGCGCGGCGCCGCTGGGGAAGGCGCTGTAGCCGAGGACCTGCTGCAGGTAGAGGTTGAGGAAGAACCACATCGGGATCCAGGCCCCGCCGAGCAGCAGCTGGGTCAGGTTGGCGGCGGCCAGGTTCGGGGTGCGGAAGATCGACAGCCGCATGAGCGGCTCCCGGCGGCGGGCCTGGATGGTGACGAACGCGCCCAGCAGCACTACGGCGCCGGCCAGCACGAGCCACGTCTGCGCCGAGCCCCAGCCGACCTCGGGAGCGCGGACGATGGCGTAGACCGCGGCGCCCAGACCGGCGGTGACGGTCAGCGCGCCGATGACGTCGATGGTGCCGCGTCGAGGCGGGGCGGCGGGCATCAGGGGACCGGTGGCGAGCAGCGCGACCAGTGCGATCGGGATGTTGATGTAGAAGACCCAGGGCCAGCTCAGGTACTCGGTGATGACGCCGCCGAGGAACACGCCGGCGGTGCCGCCCGCCGGAGCGGCCGCGCCGTACAGGGCGAGGGCCTTGGTGAGCTCCTTGGGGTCGTGGCCGAACAGCATCATCAGCAGTGTGAGCGCGGACGGGGCGATCAGGGCCGCGCCGACGCCCTGCACGGCGCGGCCGGTCAACTCGACCCACACCTCGGGGGCGACGCCGGCGACCAGTGAGCCGGCGAGCAGGACGAGCCAGCCGGTGCCGAACAGTCTCCGGGCGCCGAACAGGTCCGACAGGCGACCGCCGAGCAGCAGGAGGCCGCCGAAGGCGACGACGTAGGCGTTGAAGACCCAGGACAGGCTCTCCTGGGAGAAACCAAGGTCCTCCTGCATGCGGGGGAGGGCCACGCCGATGATCGACGTGTCCATGATGACGATGAACTGCGCCGTGGCGATCAGGGCCAGGGCCGCCCAGCGCCGTGGTGATGGTGCGGACATTGGACACTCTCCAGACTGTTGTTCATATACCCATAGGGGGTATAGGAGAAGAGATATATACCTCCTGGGGGTATGTGTCAAGGATGCTTTCGATGGCGGATCCTGACCTCTGGTGGAGTGCCGGATGGTGGCATGCCGCTCTGTGCGGTCCGGCGCAGGGCTGACCGTTCCGCTACATGTCTTTCGCTACTATTGGGCGTAGTCGTGCGGGTGGCTGTGCGGCGCTGGCGTTATGTTGTGAGGAGGGGGCGCATGGACGGGCTGGTCCAGCGGCTGCCCTTTCCCTGCCTGCGGTGGCTGTTGCCGGTGATGCTGGTCCTGGGGGTCTGGGGCATGCACACGCTCGGGCACCTCAGCTCCCATCACGGCGAGACCGCCGCCTTCGGCTCGTACGCGCTCATGTTCATGGACCAAAGCGCACATGGCGGCGCGGAGCCCGCCGGGGCGGCTTCGGCTGCGAACGCGCCCAGCATGCCCTGGCTTGACCCGAGTGCTGTGTGCCTGGCCGTGCTGACCTCGATTCTCGCCCTGCTGATCGCGGCGACGTGGGCCGCGGGACGCCGGTGGCCGGGTGGGTCACCTGGGAGGGCGCCATGGGTCGGTGGGGTGGCCAGGCCGCCGCCACGCCGCCTGGCGCCCACCCTGGCTGGGCTCTCGGTGATGCGTACATAGGCCGAACCGTCCGCGGACGACCTCCCGGTTGTCCGAGATGTCGGCTCATGTACGTCATTCACCAGAGAGACAACCATGTTCACGAATATCAGGAAATTCTCCGCCGTCGTGGTTACGTCGGGCGCTGTGCTGGCTCTGCTGAGCGCGTGCGGTGGCACGGACAGCGCATCCATGGGCGGGCATGACATGTCCACCACGTCCAGCGCCGTCACAACGGCGAGTGCCCAGCCGAGCGCGACGTTCAACGACGCGGACGTGATGTTCGCGCAGATGATGATCCCCCACCATCAGCAGGCGGTCGAGATGGCCGATCTGGCTGACACGCGGGCGTCGGACAAGGAGATCAAGGACCTCGCGGCGAAGATCAAGGCGGCTCAGGACCCCGAGATCCAGACCATGCAGGGCTGGCTCACGGCCTGGGGCAAGCCGATGCCGTCCGGTGACATGGACCACGGGATGGGACATGACATGCCCGGGATGATGTCCGAGGAGGACATGAAGAAGCTGGCGGACGCCAAGGGCACCGCGTTCGACAGGCAGTTCGCCCAGCTCATGATCGCGCACCACGAGGGGGCGATCGAGATGGCGCATACCGAGCAGTCCAAGGGCTCCAATCCGGAGGCCAAGGAACTGGCCAAGACCATCGAGGCCGCCCAGCAGGCCGAGGTGGAGCAGATGAGGAAGATCCTCAAGCGGCTCTAGGCGTCACTGTCGGCTGCCCGGCCACCGGGCAGCCGACCGGGTCCGTCGATGCGACTCTACGAGGGTCCGTTGCGGCAGGTCGACATCGCCGCCGCGCCGGCTGACGATGCAGAACGCCGCCGCGCATCCGTGTGGCCACTCCGCCACAGAGCTGGCGCAAATCCGCCTGGGGACGGCCGTCGCGCGGCGCATGGAGCGTGCTGGTCGAGGGCGGTCGGCATCTCACGGAGCGTCTCAGGTAGAGCGGGCTCGGCAGGGCGGCGGGTCGGGGCTAGGCGTCCACAGTAGCTCTAATTCGTACATTCATGTTCAAGTTCTTGGGGATCTGCGGCTACAGTAACTCGTACAAGCATGTTCGAGTTAGGAGATTCTCGTGACTGACGCCGGCATCCACGCGCCGCCGAACCCGCGGCGATGGACCGCTCTCGTGCTGCTCTGCGTTGCCCAGTTCATGCTGATCCTGGACGTCACGGTGATCAACGTGGCGCTGCCGAGCATCGGCTCCGGCCTCGACCTCGACCGCACCTGGCTGACCTGGGCCGTCACCGCCTACACGCTGTGCTTCGGCGGGCTCATGCTGCTGGGTGGCCGCCTCGGCGACGCCTTCGGCTCCCGTCGGATGCTGCTGACCGGGCTGACGCTGTTCACCGTCGCCTCGCTGGTCACGGGCATGGCCACCAGCGGCCCCGTACTGATCGGGGGGCGGCTTGCCCAAGGCGTGGGCGCGGCGCTGCTGTCTCCGTCCGCGCTGGCCACCATCACCCGCACCTTCCACGGCGCCGAACGGAACAAGGCGCTCGGCGCGTGGGCCGCGCTCGGCGGGGCCGGATTCGCGGCGGGCGCGCTGCTCGGCGGGCTGCTGACCGCATGGCCCGGCTGGCGCTGGGTGTTCTTCATCAACGTCCCGGTCGGGCTGGCCGTGCTGCTGCTGTTGCCCCGCATGGTGGCGGCGGACCGTCCGGCGCGGCGGCGGCGCGTTGACCTGCCCGGCGCCGTGCTGGCCACCGGATCGACCGCGGCCCTCATCTACGGCCTGGTCAACGCGGGCGATGCCGGATGGGGATCGCCCTCGACCCTGCTGGCGTTCGGGGGCGCCCTGACGGGATACGTCCTGTTCGCGGTGGTCGAGCGGGCCACCGCCGAGCCGTTGATGGACGTGCGCATCCTGGCCCGTCGCCCGGTCGCCACCGGTGCGTTCCTGATGCTGGCCGGCACGGCGCTGCTGCTGGCCATGGTCTTCCTCGGCTCGCTCTACCTGCAGCGGGTGCAGGGCATGTCCGCTCTGGTCACCGGAGTGCTGTTCGTGCCGGTGGCGCTCATGAGCGGGGCGGGTGGGCACCTGGCCGGGCATGTCATCCACAGGCATGGCGCGCGGGGAGCCGCCGCCGGCGGACTGCTGCTGGCGGCCGTGGGCACGACCGTCCTCGCCCTGGTGGACGGCACGGCCTGGGTCGTCACGGGCCTGGCGATCGGTGCGGGCGGGATCGTCCTGACGTTCGTGGCCGCCACCACCACGGCGCTCGGGTACGTCTCCCACCACGAGGCCGGGCTCGCCTCCGGAGTGGTCAACACCTTCCATGAGGTCGGCGGATCGGTCGGCGTCGCGGTCGTGTCCACCATCGCCGCGCGCGGCATCGAGACGGGCACGGCCGGCGGTTTCTCCACGGCGTACGGGGTGGCGGCGGCCACGGCGCTCATCGCCGTCCTCATCGCGATCGTGCTCGTCCCGAAGGGCAAGGCGCAGATGCCCGAGGGCGTCCATCTCCACTGAGCCGCCCAGGAGTGTCCTGTGAAAGTCATCACCATCGAAGAGCACTTCGCCACCGCCGTCCTCCACGACGTCGGCCATCCCTGCACGCCCAACGCGCCGGCCCGAGCCGGACGCCTGCTCGGACTCGGAGGGGTCTGGTGCCTGGCAATACGTACATGAAGGCACGGTTGTCGGTGAACGGCCACCGTCACGAGCTGGAGCTCGACACCCGTGTCAGCCTGCTCGACTGTCTACGTGAGCACCTCGGCCTGACCGGCACCAAGAAGGGCTGCGACCAGGGCGCCTGCGGTGCCTGCACGGTGTTGTTGGACGGTGAGCGGGTCAACTCCTGCCTCGTGCTCGCCGTGCAGTGCGAGGACGCGGAGATCACGACCATCGAGGGGCTCGCCGAGGCGGGTCGGGCGATGCAGGAGGCGTTCGTGCGTCACGACGCCTTGCAGTGCGGTTACTGCACGCCGGGCCAGATCTGCTCCGCCGTGGCCATGCTCGCCGAGTACGAGGCCGGAGTGCCGAGTGCCGTGGGCGCGCCGGGGCTTACGGACGCCGAGATCAGGGAGCGGTTGGCCGGGAACCTGTGCCGGTGCGGCGCGTACAACGGGATCCTCGCGGCCGTGAGAGAGGTCAGCCGGTGAAGCCCTTCTCATACGTCACCGTCACCGACATGTCGTCGGCCATCGGCGTGGCCACCGCTGAGTCCAAGTACCTGGCGGGCGGCACCAACCTCGTCGACCTGATGCGTGCGGGTATCGAGACGCCCGACCGGCTGGTGGACATCAGCCGGCTGCCGCTGGCCGAGATCGAGGACCTGCCAGGTGGCGGGCTGCGGATCGGCGCTCTGGCCCGCAACACGCGGGTGGCGAGCGACGGCCGGGTCCGCGATCGCTACCCGGTGCTGGCCCAGGCCATCCTGAACGGCGCCTCGCCGCAACTGCGCAACCGGGCCACGGTGGGTGGCAACCTGCTGCAGCGCACTCGCTGCGGCTACTTCTACGACCAGCATTCTGCCTGCAACAAACGCGAGCCGGGCGCCGGATGCGACGCCCTGGACGGGTTCAACCGCATGCACGCCATCCTCGGCGCCAGCGAGGGCTGCATCGCCGTTCACCCGTCGGACATGTGCGTGGCCCTGGCCGCCCTCGACGCCGTGGTCAACATCGCCGGTCGTGACCCCGTACCGCTGGTGGACTTCCACCGCCTCCCCGGAGACACTCCGCACGTTGAGACGGTGCTGCGGCCCGGCGAGCTGATCATGTCGATCGACCTGCCGCCCGCCCTCCCCGGCCACTCGGCCTATCTCAAGGTCCGCGACCGGGCCAGCTATGCCTTCGCTCTGGTCAGCGTGGCCGTGCTGGTCCGCATGGAGGCTGGGCTGGCGGCCTCCGTTCGCTTGGCGCTGGGCGGGGTGGCGCACAAGCCGTGGCGCGCGTACGAGGCTGAACGGCTGCTGACCGGCACGTCACTCGACGACGATCTCCTCCGCCAGGCGGCCGAGCAGGCCCTCGCGGACGCCCGCCCGCTCCGCCACAACGCGTTCAAGCCCGAACTGGTCAGGCGCCTGATCCATCGAGCGCTGAAAGGAGCCCGTTCATGAGCCTCGCAGCGCGCGGCTTCACTTTTGCCGGCAAGGTGATGGGCAAACTGGCCAGACTCCTCCCCGACGGAAGGCCCGACCCGCTAGCTCACCACCGCGCCGAACTCGGTCGCCCCGCCGACAGACTTGACGGCCACGCCAAGGCCACTGGCGCCGTCCAGTACGTGGCGGACCACCGACCGCCTGGCCTCGCCTACGCCGTCGTGGTGGGCAGCACCGTCGCCAGAGCCCGCATCACCACCATCCACATCCCTCCGGCGCCCGGCGTGCTGCTGGTGATGACCCACTACAACGCGCCCGCGATGAAGCGCACCTCCGCCTACGCCACCCTCCAGGGCCCGCTCGGCGCCGCCGCGATGAGCCTGCCCGTGCTCAACACCGACGAAATCTTCTGGTACGGCCAGCCCATAGCGGTCGTCGTGGCCGAAACCCTGGAACAGGCCAGGCATGCGGCCTCAGTGATCCACGCCGACTACCGGCAACACCCCGCCGCCCTGTCGATGGCCGACGGGAAACCGTTCACGCCCGCGCACGCCGTACTGGAAGAGCCCGCGACCAGAATCGGCGACACCCGCACCGCGCTCGCCCACGCGGCGGCCACCATCGAGGCCGAGTACACCACCCCGCTCGAATACCACAACGCGATGGAGCCGCACGCCACCCTGGCCCAGTGGGAGGGCGATCGGCTCACCGTCCATGACACTTCGCAGTACCCCTACGGGGTCAAGGAGATGCTGGCCAAGAAGTTCTCGCTGGCCGAGGAGAAGGTACGCGTCCTGGCACCCTTCATCGGCGGCGGCTTCGGCAGCAAGACCACGGCCTGGCCACACGTCTCCCTCGCCGTGGCGGCGGCCAAGCTCACCGGCCGCCCCGTCAAGCTCGTCCTCTCGCGCGCCGACATGTTCGCCATGACCGGCGGCCGGGCCCCGACCCGCAGCCGCATCTCGCTCGGCGCCGACGCCGAAGGGCGGCTCACCGCGCTCGAGCACGAGGCCCTGTCGTCGTGCAGCACCGACGAGTTCGCCGAGGCCGCCGTCATCGCCTCCCGCCATCTGTATGCCTGCCCCAACCTCCGCACCGTTCAGCAAGTGGTACGCCTGGACCGCATCCAGAACGCCTTCTTCCGCGGCCCCGGCGTGGCGCCCGGCTCCTTCGCACTGGAATCCGCCATGGACGAACTGGCCTGGAAACTCGGCCTCGACCCACTCGAACTTCGCCTCCGAAACGAGCCCGAACGCGACCCGACCAGCGGAAACCGCTTCACCAGCCGCCACCTGCGCGAGGCGTACGCCCTCGGTGCCGACGGGTTCGGCTGGTCACAGCGCACGCCCACACCCAGGGCGATGCGGGACGGGCGATGGCTGATCGGGTACGGCATGGCCGCGGCGATCAACCCCGACGCCGTACTCATCGCCGGGGTAAAGCTGCGCCTTTCAGCCGATGGGACCGTGACCATCCGCAGCAGCACCAACGAGCTGGGCGCCGGCACCTCGACCGCGCAGAGCCAGGCCACGGCCGATCGTCTCGGCCTGCCCCTCGACCGGGTGCGCTTCGAACAAGGCGACTCCGACGTGGCCAGGACCCGCATCCCCGGCGCCTCCGCCGCGACCACGACCCTTGCCTCGGCCATCTGGTCCGCTCGGGACAAACTGGTCCGTGAACTGCTCAAACTCGTCCGCGACACCGACTCGCCGCTGGCGGGACGGTCGTTCGAGGAGGTCGAGACCCGTGGCGGCGGCTTGTTCTGCTCGGGAGGGGGTGAAAGCTACGAGCGCATCCTGGCCAGAGCCGGGCTGGAGGCCATGGATGTGGAAGGCAAGTCGGCGCTGCCGTACCAGACCGTCAAGCGCGGCACCTACTCCTATGGCGCGCACTTCTGCGAGGTGCGAGTGGACGAGGACACCGGAGAGACGCGCGTCACGCGCTGGGTCGGCGCGTTCGACGGCGGCCGGACCGTCAACCCGAAACAGGCGACCAGCCAGATGCGCGGCGGCATCATCATGGGCATCGGCATGGCGCTGACCGAGGAGACCCTGCTCGACGAGCGCACGGGCCTCATCGCCAACCGCAGCCTGGCCGAGTATCACGTGCCTACTCAGCCGGACGTGCCCGACATCGACATCCGCTTCGTCGACCGGCCGGACCCGCAGACGCCGCTCGGCGCCAAGGGCATCGGCGAGCTCGGCATCGTGGGTGTCGCAGCAGCCGTCGCCAACGCCGTCCACCACGCCACCGGCAAACGCGTCCGTTCTCTCCCCATCACCCCGGACAAACTCATGTAAGGGGCGTGATCGCCGGGCGGGGATCGCAGCGTGCGCTTCGGAGATCTATGAACCGCACTGACCTCGACTGCGCTGACATCTGCGAGACCCCAGCCCGCGTTCTCTCCCGCCACACCGGACACGGCGCCAACATGACGCGGGCCACTCCGTGGGCAGTCCTCAGTGGCCGTGGTGGTACTGGTGCGTCACCGCATGTCCCTTGCCCCGTGAGATCAGCCACTTGTTCACCGGTGTCGTCAGCACGAAGGCCACCAGCAACGACCCGGCCAGCGCTCCCCAGAACAGCCAACTGGCAAGGCCCGCGTCCATGGCGCCGGGCACGAGCAGCATCACCGAGTTGTCCAGGATCTCCATGATCGCGATGGAGATGGTGTCGGCGGCCAGCGCCACCTTCAGCGCGGTGCGGAAGTCGACCCCGGCGCGCAGCACGCCACGCATGGTCAGCGCGTAGCCGAACACGAAGGCCAACGCCACTGCGAGGACCACCGTGGCGAGGTTGGACAGGCCGACGGCGGTGCCGATGACCATGCCCAGCACCTCGCCGATGGCGCACCCGGTCAGGCAGTGCAGCGTCGCCTGCGCCGCCATTCCCCACGTGGCCATGGGCGGGGCATGGTGATCGTGCCCGGCCGGTCCAGTCGCATGGTGAGCGTGCTCGTGCTCCGCTGAGAGAGCGGGCTCGGAGGACGGATGATGGTGACCACTGTGGTCCATGATGATGCTCCTTAGTCGTGAAGCCAAGATTGTACGGGTATGGGGTATTGAGGAAAAGTGGCTGGTCGATGTGCCCGGCATCCCGTCATAGGCGTCTGGCCTGACCTGTACATAAGGCACTTGACTATGGGGTGTAGTAGCGACCGGGCCGGCGCCCAGCGGTGGGTCGCAGCCACGTCGGCGCTCAGTCTCCGGCAGCGGCAGGGCGGGGCAGGCGGAGCCCTTTGAGGGCGAGTGCGTTGACCGCGACGATGAAGCTCGACCCAGACATTGACAGGGCGGCGATCTCCGGTCGCAGCACGAGGCCGAAGGCGGGTTCGAAGACGCCGGCCGCGATCGGCAGCGCGATCGTGTTGTACCCGATGGCCCAGCCCAGGTTCTGCCGCATCTTGCGCAGCGTGCCGCGGCCGATGGCCAGCGCTGTCGGGACGTCGAGCGGGTCGGAACGCATGAGCACCACGTCGGCGGTCTCGATGGCGACGTCGGTCCCGGCGCCGATCGCGATGCCCAGATCGGCTTGCGCGAGGGCCGGGGCGTCGTTGACGCCGTCGCCGACCATCGCGACCTTACGGCCGCCGCTCTGCAGTTCGGCGATTTTGGCGGCCTTGTCGCCCGGCAGCACCTCGGCGATCACCGTGTCGATGCCGAGTTGATCGGCGATCCGCCGGGCGGTGGCCTCGTTGTCACCGGTCAGCATGACGACCTCTATGTCGGCCTCGTGCAACGCGGCCACCGCAGCCGCTGAGCTGTCGCGAGGAGCGTCGGCAATAGCGATCAACCCGGCCGCACGCCCGTCCACGGCGGCGATGACCGCGGTACGCCCGCCCGCGGCCAGTTCCTCGCGCCGGGAGGCCAGCAGGCCGAGGTCGATGCCTTCGACCTGCATCAGCTTCGTGTTGCCCACCACGACCCGGCGCCCGTCCACCTGAGCCGTCGCGCCGTGACCTGGGACGTTCTCGAACCTGGTGGCCCGCAGGACGCCAGGAGCGTGCGCGTCGGCGTACCGGACCACGGCCTCGGCCAGCGGATGCTCGGACTCCCGCTCGACGGCGGCGATCAGCTTTAGCAGTTCCGCCACCTCCAGCCCGTCGGCGATCACATCGGTGACCTCGGGCTCGCCCCTGGTGAGGGTGCCGGTCTTGTCCATGACCACGGTCTGGATGTGGGCCGAGGTCTCCAGCGCCATGGCGTTCTTGAACAGCACGCCGCGCTTGGCGCCGAGGCCGGTGCCCACCATGATCGCGGTCGGGGTGGCCAGGCCGAGCGCGTCGGGACAGGTGATCACGACGACGGTGATGGCGAACAGCATGGCCGTTCCGGTGGCCGCGCCCGCCAGCAGCCAGGCCGCCAGCGTCAGCCCGCCGCCGATGAGTGCGACGAGGACCAGCCAGAACGCCGCCCGGTCAGCCAGGCGCTGACCTGGGGCCTTGGAGTTCTGGGCCTGCTGGACGAGCTTGACGATCTGGGCCAGGGCGGTGTCGGCGCCGACCTTGGTGGCCCGTACCCGCAAGGTACCGTTCTTGTTGATGGTCGCGCCGACCACCGCGGAGCCCGGGGCCTTGTGCACCGGCAGGCTCTCGCCGGTGACCATCGACTCGTCGACCTCGCTCTCGCCCTCCATGACCTCGGCGTCGACAGCGATCTTCGTGCCGGGACGGACCAGCAGCACGTCTCCGACCACGACTTCGGCCGTGGGGATCTCCACCTGCTCGCCGTCGCGGATCACCAGCGCCATGGGCGGGGCCAGGTCCAGCAGCGCGCGGATCGCGTCGTTGGCACCGCCTCTGGCCCGCATCTCGAACCAGTGCCCCAGCAGCACGAACGCCGCCAGCACGGTCGCGGCCTCGTAGAACACCTCGCCGCCGCCGGTCAGTGTGATGTACAGCGAGTAGAGCCAGCCCGCCCCGATCGCCACGGCGACCAGCACCATCATGTCCAGCGTGCGCGCCCGCAACGCCCGTACGGCGCCGTCGAAGAAGATCCACGACGAGTAGAAGATCACCGGCAGGCTGAGCAGCAGCGCCCACACGTCCTCGCGCAGCCCGAACGGCACCGGTACGTCCAGTCCCAGCACCTCGCGGCCGATCGGCGACCAGATCAGGATCGGGACCGACAGCACGGCCGCCACCAGGAACCGGTTACGCATGTCGGCCACCATGGCCGCCATCGACATGGCGCCGTGGCCCCCGTGCCCCATCATCTCGTGCGGCGCCGGACCGGCCTCGTGCCCTGTACGTTCTCCATGTTCGGCAGCGGGCTCCAGGACGGCCGAAGCGGGGCGGAGGGCGTGCTCGCCACCTGGTGGGTCGGGTTCTGTCATGGGATCGCAGACGTGCGATGGCACAGACTGGCCCGCGCAGTGATAGCCGCATTCCTGTACCCAGCGGCGAAGCTCGGCCAAGGATGTGGCCCTGGGGTCGAACAGCACGGTGGCGGTCTGCCCGACCGGGTTCACCTCGACCTCGATCACTCCAGAGCGGCGACTCAGGGCGGCACGCACGACGTTCTGCTCGGAGGCCCACTGCAGGCCGCTCACATCGAGAACCGCCGTGCTGCGATCTTTGGCATCCCCGGTCGTCATGGTCTCCTCCATACCCGCCCGGTGGCGTGCTCACAGGAAGCCTCTATCTACCATCGGTCATAGTAGTCATTGGCTTCTGAGGCGCCGTACGCCGCCCTCGAAGAGCCCGGCTCAGACTCATACGTGTGGCGCGGGGTATGGAGAGATGCGCTCCGCGACCATGGAGCGCGCCGTTCCGCCGCATCCGACGTATGTTCCTGGCGCTGCCGATGTTCGTGGCCTCCGCATCTAGATCAAGGGAATAGCGCACACCCACGTGGCAGTTTGCGCGGGCATGAACAGGCACGGGTACGGCGGTGGCGCGGCATGGCTGCGCTGGACCGTGCCCTGCGAGCCCACGGGAATCCGGTCCATCCCCGTCAGCTGAGAGTACGGGGACCCTTCGTCCTTTTCCGTGGGGCATGCCATGTCGCTGTTCGTCCAAGCCTTCGTCACGCTGCTCGTCATCTTCGACCCGCTGGCGGCCATCCCGATCTTCCTCACGCTCACGAGGAGCCAGGACCCGGTGGCGCGCCGCCGTACGGCCAGGATCTCCGTCCTGGTCGCGGCCGGCATCGTCGCCGTGTTCGCGGTGCTCGGCAACGGGTTGCTCGATGCCCTGGGCATCTCGTTGCAGGCGCTGCAGGTGGCCGGTGGGGTGCTGCTCGCGCTCATCGCACTCGATCTGCTGAAGGCGGATTGCGCACGTAACCGAGCCAACGCGGAGAGCGGCGCCGTCGCGTTCGTCCCGCTCGGCACGCCGCTGCTGGCCGGACCCGGCGCCATTGCCGCGACCATGCTTTACATGGAGAAGGCCGCCGGCGTCTTCGCGGTGCTGGAGGTGGCGTTGGCACTGGCGGCGGCACTCGTGCTGACCTGGCTGACGCTGCGCTTCTCCGCGGTGATCGGCCGCCTGCTCAAGGACAACGGGCTCAACCTGGTCACCCGAGTGATGGGTCTGCTGGCCGCCGCGATGGCGGTGCAGCTCGTTGCGGGAGCCGTCCAGCACTGGATGCGCTGGGGCGTCGCATAACCAGCGCAATCGGGTTTTCCTCCTATGCTGCGTAGGACATAAGGCCCGATGCGTTGTACGCGCCCCGACGCGGAGCTGCAGATCAGGCCGTTATGGGCGCGGGCTTTGCTGCGCGCACGGTCGGCGGCGCCAGGCGGCCGGTCCGGTGCAGGCCGTACAGAGCGGCGGCACAGACCAGGCCGAGCGTGAACAACGCGATCCATGGAAGCGCGGAGGCGCCTGCCGTGCGGGCTGCGTCCAGGGCCGCGCCGGTTAGCAGGTTGCCGAGGGTGATGCCGACACCACAGATGGTGTTGTAGAGTCCGTAGTGGGTGGCGACGAGCTGGTCACCGGAGAGCCGGACGATGGTGTCCATCTCGAACGGATAGGCGATCATTGTGCCTACCGCGAGGAGCAACGCGGAGAGCGTCGGTGGCGCCGCCGCCAGCAGCCACAGCCCCACCCCGCCGTCCGGCACAGTGACCACGGTGGGTACGAGCAGGGGCACGAACCCCACGCCCATGGTGAGCAGCCCCCACGTAAGAGCTCTTCCTGGCTCCATCCGGGCCTTGCACCAGGCGGTGACCTTGGTCTGGAAGAGGATCGTGGTCAAGCCCGAGACAGCGAACAGCACCGCCACCGCCACCGTGCCGAACTCCCCGTCTCTGCCGAGCCGTTTAACCTCCAGCGGCAGGGCGAGATAGACCTGGAACTGCATGACGTAGGAGCCGATCATGGCTACCGAGAACAGCAGGAACGGCCGGTTGGCCACGATGCCGCGCCACTGGGACAGCACCCGTTCCCGCTGGCCGGCTGCCTTGGTGGCCTGCACGTCGCCCGCGCGCCGGGCCGGCAGGGCATGGATCTGCACGATGCTCAGCAGGGCGAAGATGCCGGCCGACACCAGGCAGGTGACGCGGAAGTCGACGCCGGTCAGCACCATGCCCACCAGCGGGCCGAGAAGGATACCCGCCTGGTAGAAGACGTTGAACAGCGCGAACGCCTCGACCCGGCGCTCCCCGGCGTCCGCCGCCAGATAGGCCCTGACGGCTGGGTTGAACAGGGCTCCTGCCAGCCCGGTGGCGGCGGAGGCAGCCAGCAGGGCAGGGACGGAGTCCACGAGCCCGAGGGTGGCGAAGCCGACGATGCGGAGCATCAACCCGGCAATGATCATCGGCTTGTAGCCGAGTCGGTCGGCCAGGGTGCCACCGACCAGGAACATGCCCTGCTGGCTGAAGTTGCGTACACCGAGAACGAGCCCGACGATCCAGCCGGCCAGCGCGAGTGTTCCGGAGAGGTGGGCGGCCAGGTACGGCATCAGCATGTAGAAGCCGAGGTTGATGGTGAACTGGTTCACCATCAACAGCTGGACGCTACGCGGGTAGGAGCGCACCTGCGCGATGGTCTCCTTCACGGGGCCTCCTCCGCGTCGGATTCCTGCGCCTGGTCCGCCAGGGTGAGCGGGTCGACCACGGTGGTGCACCGGGTCCAGCGGGTGACCTCCTTCTCGTCCAGGCGGCCGATCACCTCGGGCTCGACGGGCGGAGGGGAGTCGAGCAGGCCGTGGGCGGCGCAGTAGTCGTCGTCGTAGACCGTGCCCAGGTAACGCTGGGGGCCGTCGGGGAAGATCGCTGCGATCTTCGTGTCCGCGGGCAGGGTGCGGGCCAGCCATCCGGCCACCAGGGCGACCGCACCCACGCTCCACCCACCGGTGGCGTAGTGGGACGCGGCGAGCTGTCGGCAGGTCCACACTGCCTCGGCCGGTGCGACCCAGTGGACCTCGCTGAAGTTGTCGTAGGCGACGTTGCGCGGGTAGATGCTCGATCCCAGGCCGCGCATCAGCCGGGTACGGGCGGGCTGTCCGAAGATGGTCGAGCCGACGGTGTCGACGCCGACGAGCTTCATCTCCGGATAGAGGTGCTGCAGAACACGGGAAACGCCGGCGGAGTGCCCACCGGTGCCCACGCTGCACACCAGTATGTCGATGCGGTCCAGTTCGGAGGCCAGCTCCAGCGCCAGCGGGGTGTAGGCGGTGGTGTTGTCCGGGTTGTTGTACTGATCCGGGCACCACGAGCCCGGGTGCTGCTTCATGAGCTGGGCCACCCGTTCACGGCGGGCCTGCTGCCAGCCGCCGGTGGGGTGGGGTTCGGAGACGACGTTGACCTGGGCTCCGTACGCGGTCAGCAGCCGGGTCATGGACCGCTCGAGCCCCGGGTCGGTGACCAGGGTGACCGGGTGCCCGAAGACCATGCCGGCCAGGGCGAGGCCGAGGCCCAGGGTGCCGCTGGTGGATTCGATGATCCTGCCGCCGGGGCGGAGATCCCCGCGGGCACGGGCCTGCTCGACCATGTGCAGCCCGGGGCGGTCCTTGATCCCGCCGGGGTTGAAGCCCTCTAGCTTCGCCCAGAAACCGCGATCAGCTGGGGCCAAGGGCTCGGAAATCCGGAGAACCGGGGTGTTGCCGACGAGCCCGGAAAGGGCGGAGCGGCTGGCAGGTGTGATGTCAGTGGTGGTTTGCGGGTGCATCTTTCCGCTCTATTCAGTGGTGGCGTGACGGGATGCTCATCTCGCGTGCGGTGCCGCCTGGACGAGGCATGCGCCTGGGCCTTGGTGGCAGCACGCGGCAGCCGCTGTCGAGGGGCTGCGAAAGCCCCGGTCTAGAGCCGCCACTGACAGACGACGGAGAGTCTGGTTCGGCCGTAACGCCGTATCCGGCATCTGGTGCCGTTGGGACGCACGGCCGGCCGCTGGACAGCCACGGTGGCAGTCACTCCTATCGCCCCTGCGGCGAAGGCAGCCAGGGGGGCCGAGCCCGTGAACAGCTGCCGGGCTTGCGGCAGCACATGGCTGGCCGCGTAGGGCGCGCACTCAGAGCCAGGGTGTGGATGCGGAGCGTGGGACGTCTCCCGCTCGAGGGCCTGTGCCGCAACCGGGAGATGCTCGGCGCCGTCATGTGTATGACCGTCGCTGTCATGCGTGGCAGAACAGAGGAACGCCCACAGCAGCAGACCGCCCAGGACGACGGCCACCAGCCGGAGCAGCCACGAAGCACTGGCAGCGGGACGGCCGATGCGAGGGTGAGTAAGGGAGTGGAACGGCATGGTTCCTCCAGGTAGCAGCCGCTGCTCACGGTTGTGGAGAGCGCGGCTGGCGGAGATCAGCAAAGTTCCAGGCGGACACCGGGAAACAGATCCCGCACGGCAGCACGGCACACGGGCGTCTGGGTGACGGGAACCGGCCGCACGTGACCGCCCCAGCCGGTCGGAGCCGGGGACTGTCGATTCTCAGGAGGCGGCGAATAGCCGGCGACGCCGGAATCTAGATCTGCGTGAGATGCTCCTCGGCGCACGCAGCGCTCACCCCGTGTGTGAACAGGATGCTGAGAAGCAGCGCGGCTAACCACGGCAAACTCAGCGGCCCCGCAGAAGTGCGGGCTCGCAGCAAGCCGGAGCGTGACCAGGCCGTAACCATCCCGTGAATGCTAACCGCTGCCCAGCGGTGCAGCGCAACTTCCCGCATAGCACAGCTCTAACGCGCTGCACACCGACTCCACCAAAGCGGGCGGGCCAAATGTTCCGGATGCCCTTTTCTGAAGGGATGGACGGCAGGCCATCCGAACCGATGCCCCATACGGGTTTATGGAGATGTCGCATAAAGGGTGCGATCGTGATTCTCGTCACAATTCCACTGCGTGACTGTGAGGCCGTGGTGGTGTTCTACGCCACCAGGGTGAGGACTGCCGAGTCGCCGGGCGGAGAAGGCCCAACCTGACATCAGCCGCTGGTAGGGCGGAAGATGACGGTGAAGTCCGTGCCGCCGTTCTTTGATTCGTACACGGTGCCGTCCTCGGATGCGGCGAGGAGGCGTTGCCGGTCGACGGCGGTGAACGCGGCCGCCGGAGCCGGGAGCCGACCGCTCTTCCGCCACGTTTCGCCGTCGTCGGCGCTCAGGTGCACCTGGCCTTCGGTGTCCTGCCCGATCAAGAGGTCGGCTGTGGGAGCCTCGATCTGGCTGAGCAAGGGTGCGTTCTTCACCGGCTCGAAATCCATGCCGCCGTTCTCGCTCACTTGCACGCCGTCGGTCGTGGCTGCGTAGACGCGTTCAGGCCGTGCGGCGTTGGCGGCAAGGTCGATGATCTCCTCCTCGGCGCCCAGCCGCCAGGTCGTGCCCCCGTCCACGCTTGCCCGAAGACGACTGGTCTGGCTGTCGTAGGCGTAGAGGGTGCTCCCAGCCGGTTGAAGGGCGTGAAAATCGGCGGCGCCGCGCTCCGAGATCGTTTCCCACGTTGTGCCGGCATTGTCAGTACGGATCAGGCCGAGATGGGGCGGGGAGCCGGTGTCGGCCTCGCCAGGGTGTCCGCTGGCGAGAAAGGTCTTGGGGCCGATCACGGTGAATCCCATGTGATCCTGTACGCGTCCGGCGACGCGCTGGGCGGCGTTGGCGGACGTGACCTTGAACAAGCCGTAGTGTCCGGCAAGGTAGAGGGCGCCGTCGGCGGGGTCGACGCCGATGCCGTGAACATGCCCGACGCCTGGATCGGTCTGCGCCGGCTCACCGGACTGCCCGCAGGCCCCCAGCACCAGCACCAGGAGCGCCAGCGCGGCAGCGTGAATTCCTCGCATGACGCGGAGTCTACTATCGATACTAGTAGGTCAGAGGGTGAGGAGCGAATGGCAGTGATGTGCCAGGAAGGAGCTGAGGCCGGGCACCAGCGCGACCATCGCGGGTCCACCCAGCAGCAGGGCGACCGCAAGCAGCCCGGTCAGGCGCTCGCGGCGGCCGAGCGGTGCCTCGGGGTTGAGCATGCGGCGCACCCGGGTGAGCGCTGTCTCGCCACCCGCGCCCAGCGTGAACGCAGGCGCGCGACCGGTGGCCAGGCGGACCAGCGCGGCGGCGATCTGCACACGCGGGTGGCGGCGCGCGGCGACGTCGTCGGCCAGCAGCTCGATCAGCCGGGCGATCTCCGTCCTGGCCCGCTCGAACAGCGGGACGCGCGGGAAAGCGCGGGCCAGCGCCTCTCCGCCGGCCAGCACCAGATGGTGGCGTCCCCGCAGATGCGCCCGCTCGTGCTCCAGCACCGCGGCGACCTGCTCGGGAGCCAGGCTTTGCAGCGCTCCCGTGGTGATGACCATCTGGGCGTGCCTGCCGGGCACACAGTAGGCCAGGCGCTCGTCGTACTCGATCACGACCGCGCCGAGGTCGCTGTCGCGCCGACCCAGGAGACTGAGCAGCGCCGCGTGCTCGCGACGTTCCATGCGGGCCCTGACCAGGACGGCCGCCCCGCAATAGGCGACCCGGGCCAGCACCGCTCCCGCCGCGAGCAGCGCACCTGCGCCTGCCGACGTGAGCCCGGACCCGTCGTTCAGCATGTCGGCGCAGGCCTCGAACAGCCCGGCCAAACCGTGCCCCACGACCTCGGGGGGAACGGCGAAGGCCAGCGCGGCCAGCAGCACCGAGGCGACCACCGAAGCGGCCGCGGCCTGCCACAGCGCGATCGCCAGCCGGGGCGCCCGATCGGCCCAGCCTGCCGCCCGCCGACCAAGCCGGGGCAACCAGATCGCGGCCACGACCGTATAGAGCAGCAGGACGATGGCGGCGATCATGCTCGGCTGCCTCGGTGCGGGAACACCTGCAGCGCCGCCTCCAGCGCCGCGGCCTCCTCCGCGGTCAGCCGCTCCAGGAAGTGCACCAGCGTGGCGGCCTGGTTGCCGCTGTCTGCCAGCGCGCTGCGCATCAGGTCGGCGGTGTATGCCTCCTTGGAGGCGACCGGTTCGTAGACGTAGGCGCGACCGACGGGCCGGCGCTTGAGCAGGCCCTTGGTGTGCAGCTTGTCCATCACGGTCATCACGGTGGTGTAGGCGATGGTCCGCTCCTGGCGAAGGTCTTCCAAGACGTCTCGTACGGAGGCGGGCCTGCGCCGGGCCCACATCCGGTCCATGATCGTGGATTCGAGTTCGCCGAGGCCGCGCATCATGCCGGCAATGCTACCTGCGATCGTAGTCAGACCGTCTTGCGCGCGATGATCGCCCGCTTGAGCTGGATCAGGTCCTTGGGGGAGTTGACCGCGACGGCGCCCACCGGCACGCCCCGGCGAGTGAAGGCCACGGCGAAGCGATCTTCTTCAGGGGAGCCGGTGGCGATGCTCGCCGCGTCCGCGAGGTGCGGCAGCCCAGCCGTCTGGATGCGGGCGCCGTGCACATGGGTGGCGAAGTTCGGCACCTCCAGGAAAGGTTGAGCGTTCTCCGGTCCGGCCAGCAGATTACGGGCGGCGACCGCGCCCTGCTCGTTGGCGTTGGCCCAGTGCTCGATGCGCACCATCTCACCGTCGAAGAGTCCGTGCGGCCAGCGCGCGACATCCCCCGCGGCCACGATGTCGGTCGACCTCGTCGCGAACAGCGTCGGCTCGCACAGCACGCCGTCGTCCACGGCCAGACCGCTGCCGTCCAGCCATTCCGTGTTCGGCACCACGCCCATGCCCCCGACGACCAGGTCCGCGGCGATGGAACGGCCGTCGCTGAGCCGTACCTGACCGCCGTTCACGGCGGTGACCCGGACATTCGTGATGAGCTCGACGCCGTTGCGCTCGTGGTGCGCGGCCAGCCAGAGTGACGCGTCCTCGCCCAGTCCGGCGCGCATGGGGTACGGCGCGGAGTCGACGAGGGTGACTTTCCTGCCGAGCTGCCGTGCCGTGGAGGCCACCTCTCCCCCGATGAAGCCGCCGCCGATGACCAGCACGTGCTCGTGTCCCGACTCGAGCTCCGCGCGCAGTGCCAGCGCGTCCTCGAGGGTGCGGAGGGTGTGCACGCCGTCGAGCCGTCGCGGGCGCGCGCCGCTGGCGATGACGAGGCCGTCGTAGCCGACCGCGGTGCCGTCGTCAAGGCTGACCGTCCGGTTCCGGACGTCAAGGTGTACGGCCTGCCGACCGCGCAGCCACTGGTCGCCGAGCTCCTCCGCACCCGGGAGCGTGACGTCGTCGTCGCCCCGCAGCACGCTCTTGGAGAGCGGCGGGCGGTTGTACGGGACGTGCGTCTCGGCTCCGACCAGCGTGACCTCGCCCTCGAAGCCCTCCCGGCGCAGCGCCTGCACGGCCCGCAACCCGGCCAGCGAAGCACCGACAACGATGATCCTGTTGATTCTTCTCATGCCTGTGAACATACCTATAGGGGGTATGTTCGCCGCAATGTGACATGAGTCTCATATACCCCTACCCCGTATGTCTTGCCTTGGAAGTGATCGGGGCGTACCGTCTCCTTTCGCATACCCACTTGGGGTATCGAGAGGAGACATGGCGATGAGCACGAGCACGTACAAGGTGTCGGGGATGACCTGCAGTGGGTGCGCCGGCAAGGTGAAGACCGAGATCGGCAAGGTTGCCGGGGTCTCCTCGGTGGCTGTCGAGCTGGCGACCGGGCAGGTCACCGTCACTTCTGACGGCCCGCTCGACGACGCGGAGATCAGGAATGTTGTGGAAGAGGCCGGTTACGAAGTGGGGTGACGTTCATGGGTCGGCGTGGTCGATCAGCCGCTGACGGTCGAGGGTGATGCCGTCGTTGCGGCCACCTCGAACGTGCAGTGCGGGGTGCAGCGGCCCCGGTAGCCGGTGAACCGGGTGATGATCGCCACGGTCCTCGTCATGCCGACGCCATCTGAGTGCGGCTGACGGACCAGACCCGTGCCAGCTGCACCATGCTCACCCCGAACATCAGCACGCCGAGCGGCACGTGCAGGCTCTTCACGTGCGCCATGCCCAGCGCCATCTGGGCCAGCGTCATCACCAGCATGCCGGCGGCGGGCAGGATGGCGCCCAGCCGCCGCGACACCAGCGCGGCGACCAGGTACAGCAGCACGGTGACCACGACACCGAGGGCCGTGGCGCTGTGCGCCATCCGGCCGCTGGGTGAGGCCAGCAGCAGCCCGGCGGTGACCGCCTGGAGCAGCAGGGCGACGGTCTGCGCGGTGATCGCGATACGCAAGAACATGATCTTTCCTTAGCGGGTAGTGGGCCGGGCGACGACGACGACAGTGACGATCAGGACGAAAGCGGTCAGCGCGGTCAGGGTGCGCAGGGTGTGGAACAGCTCCCACTGCTGGAAGATCTCGGCGTAACCGTCCGGGACCGGGCCGGCGGCCCACTTCCGGAAATGCGCGTGCAGCGGGATGTTGCCGAACACCGTGATCAGCAGCGAGGCCAGCGCCAGCGCACCGGCGCCGAACGCCAGCCGGCGCCACCGGCTCCGGTCGGCGATCGCCAGGCCGAAGGTGGTGAGGATGGCCAGCGCCATCGCGCTCTGCATGACCGGCTCGTTGACCTTCATCATCGTGGTGTGGAAGGTCAGGCGCACCTCCAGCGGAACGGCGCCGAACGTGGGGATCACGTTGGCCGCGCCGTACCCGAACGCGCCCGCGAGCAGCCCGGTGGCCAGCAACGCCCCCCCGTGGAGGTACCTGACTGGGGTTCTCATGACGCCAATGGTCCTCAAGCCAGGGCTCCACGACGTCCCACACGTGGACCCTTTTGCACTACCTCACCGGGAGCAACGACCGGCCGGACTACGACGTCGGGAGTAGTCCCGCAATACTGCACAGCAGGGGCCGGGCCCACGACCGTGCCGTCGGCGCGGCTACGCTTGCGCGGGCCGCTCGGCCGGGGCGAGCAGTGACAGCATTGTCGTGATCAGCACCTGTTCGGACTCCTCGGGCGCAAGCCGCCCCGCCTCACGCTCCTGCGCGGCACTGTGGATGATCGAGAAGAACGTCGTCACCAGCCAGGCCAGCGGCAGGTCGGTCCGGAAGTCGCCGTCGTGCTGCCCGCGCGCAATAAGCCGCTCGACCCGCCGCAACGGCCGGTCATGGTGCTCCCGGATCCGCTCCGTGGCCAGCACCCGGTCAGCGGCCAGAAACAGGCGGCGATGCCGGTCGAGCAACTCCCAGGACGACCGCAGCAGCCCCGCCATGGCCTCCGGCGCAGGCGCCGTGTCGATCGACTCGTCCGCCAGCACCGTCTCCGCCACGTCAACCGCGTGATCGAGCACCGCGTCCACCAGCGCCTCCCGAGACGGGAAGTGGCCGTAGAGCGTCACCCTGCCCACCCCGGCGGCCTTGGCGACGTCGGCCACGCTGGCCGTGGGGTCGGCGCTGAGCAGCCTGGCGCCGGCTTCGAGGATCGCAGCGATGTTCCGCTCGGCGTCCGCGCGCCGAGCGGGTACGGGCTGTCGTGCCGCGGTCCTCGCCATGCGATCCACCCTACGACGGCGGTCCCCCGTGCCACGTCAACCCTCAAGCACTGCAACCTGCCGGACGCGCCGCCGTCTTCGACGCCACACCGAGTACGAGTACGCCGCGTAGGACCGTCAGTGCGGAGGAGCTGGCCGAACGACGTACCCAGCCATGATGACGCTGCGTCGACCAGCGACGGATCGGCGACGCTCGGGCCGTGCGTCGCGGGTCGCGCGGGCTAGCATCGGGCCATGCCCTTGACCGCGAACGACGTCGACCGGTTCGAGGCAGCCAGGCCGCGCCTGGAGGCCATCGCCTACCGCCTCCTCGGCTCCGCAGGGGAGGCCGAGGACGCCGTGCAGGAGACGTTCCTGCGCTGGCAGGCCGCCGACGTCGACCGCATCGAGGTGCCCGAGGCCTGGCTGACGAAGGTCCTCACCAACCTGTGCCTCAACCAGCTCACCTCCGCGCGGGCGCGCCGCGAGACCTATGTGGGCCAATGGCTTCCCGAGCCGCTGCTCGCCGGGGACCCGATGCTCGGCCCGGCCGACACCGCCGAGCAGCGCGAAGCGGTCTCGTACGCGGTCCTCACCCTCATGGAGCGCCTCTCGCCCAACGAGCGGGCGGTGTACGTGCTGCGGGAGGCCTTCGACTACCCGCACCGGGAGATCGCCGAGATCCTCGACATCGCCGAGGCCACCAGCCAGCAGCTCTTCCACCGCGCCAAGAAGCACGTCGCGGACGGCAAGGCCCGCAGCGAGATCGACGATGCCGCCGCCCGGCGGATCGTCGAGGAGTTCCTGGCGGCCGCCGCCAGCGGCCAGACCGAGGTGCTCGTGCGCCTGCTCACCGAGGACGTCATCTCGATCGGCGACGGCGGCGGGAAGGTCCCGGCCCGCGCCAAGGCGTTCGAGGGCGCCGCCGCGGTCGCGAGGTTCCTGCGGGGTCTGCTCAAACCCAGCGAGGCCAAGCGCGCCCTGGTCGGCGGCGCGCCCGAGGTCTACGCCTGGACCGCCAACGGCGGCCCCGCCGTCGTGGCCGTCGTGGACGGCCGGGTCGTCGCCGTCATGTGCCTGGAGGTCACCGCCGAGGGCATCGCCGCGTTCCGCAACCAGGTCAACCCCGACAAGCTCGAACGCGCGACCGCGCACTGGGCGGCCGCCGACCACGGGGAGCCCCTGTTCAAGGCCTTCTGAGCGCTATGTGAGGTGCTTCACATCGCGTACCTGTCAGCAAACGGCGGGCTGCCCGGTTCAAGGGGCAAAACCCGCGCGAGACAGGGGCAAGGAAATGCAGCACCGCATCATCGTCCTCGGAGCCGGATACACCGGGGCCATCGCCGCCGGCCGCCTCGCCAAGCGGCTCCGCCGCGAGGACGTCGCCATCACCCTCGTCAACGCCGAGCCGGACTTCGTCGAACGTGTCCGCATGCACCAGCTGGCGACCGGCCAGGACCTCAAGCCCCGGCCGTTCAGCGAGATGTTCGCGGGCACCGGCGTCGAACTGAGGCTCGCGAAGGTCACCGGCGTCGACGTCGACCGCAAGACCGTCACCATCATCGACGCGAACGGCGCCGGCTTGACCGCGCCCGGGTCCGGCGCCGGCTTGACCGCGCCCGGGTCCGGCGCCGAAGAGCTCGCCTACGACACTCTCGTCTACGCCCTCGGCAGCGGCTGGAACGCCCAGGGCGTCCCCGGGACCGCCGAGCACGCCTATGAGATCGCCGGCCGCGCCGGAGCGCTCCGGCTTCGCGAGCGCCTGGCCAGCCTCGACGCCGGGCAGACCGTGGTCGTCGTCGGCGGCGGCCTCACCGGTGTGGAGGCCGCGACCGAGATCGCCGAGGCCCGACCGGACCTCGACGTCGCCCTCGCCGCGAGCGGCGGCCTCGGCGACTGGCTCTCGCCCAAGGGCCGCGAGCACCTGTGGAAGGTCTTCGGCAAGCTCGGGATCACCGTGCACGAGCACGCCGCCGTCGCCGGCGTCGAAGCCGACCGCGTCGCCACCGCCGACGGCACGGTCATCCCGGCCGCGGTCACCGTGTGGACCGCCGGATTCGCCGTCCACCCGATCGCGAAGGCGACCGCCCTGGAGGTCACCGGCAACGGCCAGATCGTGGTGGACGGGACCATGCGCTCGCTCTCGCACCCGGACGTGTACGCCGTCGGCGACGCGGCCATGGTGATGGGCCCAGGGGACAAGCCGCTGCGGATGTCGTGCGCCTCGGGAATTCCGACCGCGTGGCAGGCCGCCGACGCGATCGCGACGCGCCTGACCGGCGGGAAACTCCCGAACGTGCCGCTCCGCTACTTCAACCAGTGCATCTCGCTGGGCCGCAAGGAGGGCTTGATCCAGTACGTCACCGCCGACGACCGCGCCGTGCAGGCGGTCCTGACCGGACGGCTCGCCGCCGTCTACAAGGAACTGGTCTGCAAGGGCGCCGCCTGGGGAGTAGCCAACCCGACGCTCGGGCTGCCGGCCCGGCGCCGCCGCCTCACGCGGGAGCGGGCCGCGACGGGCTCGGCCGCCAAGGCGCTGGCGTAGAGCACGAAACGAAGGGGAAGTCCCCGACGCGAGGGCGCCCGCTACGCTCTCGGACGTGTGACCAGAACGCTGTGTATTTCCCCGTTCACCCAGTAGATTCGAAGCTCTCGTTGATCGACGAGGGGGGATCGGGCGGTGCGCGACGGCATGACGGTCGGCGGGCGCTACCGCCAGGAGACCTGCCTTGTCAGCAGCCGCGCCACGGAGGTCTGGCTCGCCCGCGACCTGCTGCTGAACCGGGATGTCGTGCTCAAACGCATGCTCGTGGACAACGCCGGCTTCAGCCGCTTACAGGCCGAGGCCCGCGCCCTGGCCGCCTTCAACCACCCGCACGTGGTCACCCTGTACGACGCCGTGCAGGACGAGGACGGGGCGGCGTCGTGGACCCCGTCCGGCCAGGACCGTGGGCCCGATCGAGGTCATCGACCACCCCGCCGAGAGCGAGGTGTGCCGGCGCACGCTCTTGCCGCCCGGCGTCGAGGACACTGTCGTGAAGGTCATCGCGAACCTGGAGGAGGACGGCAAGGCCGACTTGTGCGCCATCGCCGACGCCGCCACCACCACCGCGGCCCAGGCACTCGCCGGCGGCCCGATCGAACGCCGCTCCCCGCCACTGCCCGCCGCCTCCCTGGCCCAGAAGGACGCCTGCGCGCTGCTGCGCGGCGACGCCCTCGAGGCCGTCCCGGGCGTCGACGCCACCAGCCCCGACCCAGGGTTCGGCGGATGGCAGTGCTCGTGGGACGGCACCACCGGCGACACGTGGGTGAACCTGCAGTTCGACCGCGAACTGCGGCGAAACACCGAGGACGACGGGACGCCCATCCGCGTCAACGGCTACCGGGCCTTCGTCACGCCGAAGGGCGAGGGCGGCGGGACCTGCCTGCTCCAGGTGATCTACCGGTCGTACGCCGACCAGCGCGGCGAGAGCGCGGTCGAGAAGGTACGCATCGTGGTCGGCGGCTCGCGCCCCACGGACCGGCTGTGCCGGATGGCCACCGACCTCGCCCGTTCCGCCACCGCCCAGCTCCGCGGATCGTGACCTCCCGGACCGATCCGGACAGACCCTACCGGGAGGAACGGTGGTGGGCGCGCCCCGCGGTTCCTGACGCCGCCCGGAGACGGTCGGCCATGACGCCGATCCGCTCGACCAGCTCCGGCGGGTCATGCACCTCGAACCCGATGTCCATCAGGGCGACCCACACGACGATCTCGTCGAGGTTGTTCGCACCGCACAGCAGGACGCAGGTGTCCGCGTCGACGGGCTCCACCGTTCCCATCGTCGGTGGCATGTGCCCGGTCACGACCTCCGCCGGGGCGTGCATGGTGAGGCGCGCCTGATAGCGGTACGGAGCGCTGGAGATCGCCCGGGACATGTAGGCGGCGAGGTCCTCGTCGGGCGGGTCCCGGGGGACGAAGCGCGGCCCGTTCGGCGTCCTCAGGCGCAGCCGGTCGACCCGGTACGTCCGCCAGTCCTCCTTGTCGATGTCCCAGCCCACGAGATACCACCGGCGCCCCGAATGCACGAGCCGATGGGGCTCGGCCGAGCGGCGGCTCTCCTGACCCCCGTGCGACCGGTAGTCGAACCGCAGTCCCTCATGATCTCGGCAGGCGGCGGCGATGGCGGTCAGCACCTCGGGGTCCACCGGCGCCGAGGACCCCGTCATGGGCACGGTCATCGACTGCAGCGCGTGAACACGATGCCGCAGCCGTGTGGGCAGCACCCGTTCGAGCTTCGCGAGCGCCCGTACGGACGTCTCCTCGATCCCCGCGACCGTGCCCCCGGCGGCCGTCCTCAGCCCCACCGCGACCGCGACCGCCTCATCGTCATCGAGCAGCAGCGGGGGCAGGTCGGACCCGGCGCCCAGCCGGTAACCCGGCGCGCCGGCCGTGGCGTGCACGGGATAGCCGAGCTCCCGCAGCCGGTCCACATCCCGCCGTACGGTCCGGGTCGTGACGCCGAGCCGCTCCGCCAGCTCCGCGCCGGACCAGTCCCGGTGGGTCTGCAGGAGGGACAACAATCTGAGGAGTCGAGCCGAGGTCTCCAACATGCCGCCAATCTTGCCCGCGACCTAGGACCGGATCCGTCCTAACCGGCTCCTAACGTCTTGGGCATGGCGAAAATCCACCCGTTCCGCATCGACATCCCGCAGGCCGACCTGGACGACCTCCGCGACCGCCTGGCCCGCACCCGCTGGCCGGACGAGCTGCCCGGCACCGGCTGGTCGTACGGCGTCCCGTCCTCGTACGCCAAGGAACTGGCCGAGTACTGGCGGACGGCGTACGACTGGCGGAAGCACGAGGCGGCGCTCAACGAGTACCCGCAGTTCACCACCGAGATCGACGGCCAGAACATCCACTTCCTGCACGTCCGCTCGCCCGAGCCGGACGCGCTCCCGCTGATCCTCACGCACGGCTGGCCCGGTTCGATCGCCGAGTTCATGAACGTCATCGGCCCGCTCACCGACCCCCGCGCCCACGGCGGCGACCCGGCCGACGCCTTCCACGTGGTGGCGCCCTCCCTCCCCGGCTTCGGGTTCTCCGGCCCCACCCGCGAGACCGGCTGGAACCTGCGCCGGGTGGCCCGCGCCTGGGCCGAGCTCATGAGCCGCCTCGGCTATGACCGGTACGGAGCCCAGGGAGGCGACACCGGCTCGTTGGTCTCTCCCGAGCTCGGCCGTGTCGCCCCGGACGACGTCATCGGCGTCCACGTCAACGGCGCTCTGGGCTTCCCGACCTTCGAACCCGGCGAGCTGCAGGGTCTAACAACGGCAGAGCAGGCCCGGCTGGCCCTCTACACCGACCAGGACCGCGCGGGCTACGCCGCGATCCAGTCCACCCGCCCGCAGACGCTGGCCTTCGGCCTGCACGACTCCCCGGCCGGTCAGCTGGCCTGGATCGTGGAGAAGTTCAAGGAGTGGACCGACCCCGCTCACGACCTCCCCGAAGAGGCCGTGGACCGCGATCAGCTGCTCACCGACGTCACCATCTACTGGCTCACCGGCACCGCGGGGTCGTCCGCCCGCCTCTACAAGGAGGGCGCGACCGACTGGGGCCAGCCTGTCGAGAAGTCCGATGTGCCCACCGGGGTGGCGATCTTCCCTGGCGACGCCGGGATCCGCCGCGTCGCCGAACGCGAGCACAACGTGGTCCACTGGTCGGAGTTCGACCGGGGCGGCCACTTCGCCGCGATGGAAGCGCCGGACCTGCTGGTCACCGATATCCGCGCGTTCTTCCGGTTGGTCCGCTGATCCGTTTGCCCGAGCTGCTGTTCGGGTGTGCCAGGGCGTCCGAGCCGGAGGACCTCTAGAGTCTCGGCATGGAGAGCATCCTTGCGGCGGCCTCGGCGGTTCTGGGGGAGAAGGTCAGCAGGCCGGTCGATCTGGGCGGGAGTTCGCGCAGCGACGTCCTGCGGTGCGTGACCGGCGATGGCGGCACGGTGGTGGTCAAGGCGTACCGGGATGCTGCGGGGTTCGCGGCCGAGGCGGCCGGATTGTCGCTCGGTGACGGGTTCGGGCCCCGGCTGCTGGCCGTGGATCCGTCCTTCCCGCTCATCGTGATGTCGGACCTCGGTGTCGCGCCGAGCCTGGCTGACGTGCTGCTGGGGGAGTCGGCGGAAGCGGCGAGGGAAGGGCTGCTCGCGTGGGCGCGGACGTACGGGCGGATCGCCGTGGCCGGTGCAGGGCGACAGCAGGAGTGGGCACGCTCTCGGGCCGCCTACTCCGGAGACGGTAAGGGGCGGCCTTTCTTCCGCGATCTCGGAGAGGTGCTGCCACCCGTTGTGCCCGCGGGGCTCGAGGGGGAGCTGGCGGCGCTGACGGCGGGCAGCGAGCGATATCCGGTGTTCACGCCGGGTGACATCTGCCCGGACAACAACCTGCTGACCGCGGACGGGCTGCGGGTGCTCGACTTCGAGAGCGCCGGATATCACTCGGCCTTTCTCGAGGCGGCTTACGTACGCATGCCGTTCGCCACGTGCTGGTGCGTGTTCCGGCTGCCGCCCGGGACGGAAGCGGAGATCGAGGACGTCTACCGCGCGCAGGTGGTCGCGGTCCATCCCGAGCTGGCCGATGACGAGATCTGGGAAGCGGGGGTGCGGCAGGCTGTGGCCACGTGGACGCTTTTCATGACGTGGGTCTTCCTGCCGCGGGCCCGTGAGCAGGATCAGCCCACGCACGCCACCCGGACGCCGGTGCCGAGCCGGCGCCAGGTGCTGCGCTACCGATGGAGTCGCCTGCTGGACGAACTCGGCCGGGGCGGGGACGAGTTCCCCGCCGTGGCCGAGGTCGTACGGACATGGTTGGAGACCAGCGCGGAGTGGGACGTCGCCGAGTTGCCCCGCTACCCTGCCTTCACCTCGGCTGGGCCAGGGTGACGCTCGGCCACGGGCTGTCCTGAGGTGTCACTCGGGCTCGACGAACTGCATGTCGAGCTGGATCTTCACGGCGTCACCGAGGATGGCGGGGGCGAAGCCGAGACCGAAGTCGCTCCGGCGGATCTCGCCCTTCGCCTCGAACCCGGCGTGCCGCCGTCCGTCCACGATGGAGTCCTCCACCCCGCCGAACTCGACGTCGAAGGTGACGGACCTGGTCACCTCACCGATGGTGAGGTCGCCCTCCATGATCCAGTCGCTGCCGTCGCCTTCGATCCTGGTGGAGCGGAACACCATGGCCGGGCGGTTGGCGACGTCGAGCATGTCGGGGGCGCTGAGGTGGGCGTCGCGGTCGGCGTTGCCGGTGTCGACCGAGTCGAGCGCGACGGTGGCGGTGACCGCACAGCTGTCGAGGGTGTCGCCGACGATGAGGTCCGCCTCGAAGCGCATGAACTGGCCGCGCACCTTCGAGATGCCGAGGTGGCGGATCGTGAAGCCGACCGCCGAATGGAACGGGTCGAGGGTCCAGTGCCCGGCGGCGAGCGGCAGAGCGGTCGGGATGGTCGTGGTGGTCTTGGAAGTCATGTCCCCCAACCTGGCCCGGGCGGCGGCGCGTAGGGAGGCCGGGCTGAGGCTGGCCCTGACAGGGCGACCATGAGCGCGCCGGGGGTCGGTAGGTTGCCGGGTGTGAGCGACAACGAGTTGGGCGCGTTCCTGCGGAGCCGCCGGGAGGCCATCAGTCCCGCCGATGTAGGGCTTCCCGCCGGGTTCCGGCGGCGCACCCCCGGGCTGCGCCGCGCCGAGTTGGCCACGCTCGCGGGGATCAGCGTCGAGTACCTCGCACGGCTGGAGCAGGGCCGCGACCGGCATCCGTCCCCGCAGGTGCTCGGCGCGCTCGCCGACGCCCTGCGGATGTCCACCGATGAGCGTTTCCACCTCAGGATCTTGGCGAAGGCGACGGAAGGCGGCAGCTCGTTCGACTGCCGTTCGGCGCAGCCGCCGGTCGTGTCCATCCGGCCGACGGTACGGGCGCTGCTCGACAAGCTGGAACCCGCCCCGGCGGTGCTGATCAACCGGATGACGCAGGTGCTCGCGTACACCACGGGCTTCGAGCGCCTGGCCCGGCCCACCGGCCTCCTGGACGCGGCCGAGCCCAGCTTCGCGCGGTTCGTGTTCACCGACCCGCGCGCCCGCGACCTCTACCCCGACTGGGACGCCGTCGCGACCCAGCAGGTCGCCATCCTCAAGGGCGCGGCCGGTCTCGCCGACCCGCACGTGGCGGCTCTCGTCGACGAGCTCACCATCACGGCCGGCGGGCCCTTCAGCGAGCGGCTCACGACGCCGGGCATCCCCGAGCGGGCCGGTGTCCAGCGCTGGGCGCATCCGGAGGCCGGGGACCTGCGCCTCGCGTACGAGGCCCTCGAACTCGCCGACGACCAGCGCCTGATCGCCTACCTTCCGGCGGACGAGGCGTCGTCGGCCGCGCTCGATCGCCTGGCCGGGCGCCACCTGGGCACACTCCGCGTCGTCAACAGCTGACCGCATGAGAGGCGAAACCGACACATGACATCGAGCACATTCCGCATCGGGGGCGAGCGCAGCGTGCGGCGGCTCGGGTTCGGGGCCATGCAGCTGCCGACCGGACCCGGACCGGCCCGGGAAGCCTCCATCGCGGTGGCGCGACGCGCCGTCGAGCTGGGAGTGACGCTGATCGACACCGCGCACCTGTACGGGTGGGGCGCCAACGAGGAGCTCCTCGCCGAGGCGCTGTACCCCTATCCGGACGATCTGCTCATCGCGACGAAGGTCGGGGTCGCGCCGCCGAGCCCGCCGCACGATGCGGCGATCTGCGGACGGCCGGACTTCCTGCGGGATCAGGTCGAGCAGGGCCTGCGCCGGCTTCGGGTCGAACGGCTCGAGCTGCTCCAGTTGCATCGCATCGACCCGACGGTGCCGCTCGCCGACCAGCTGGGAACGCTGCGCGAGCTCCAGATCGAGGGCAAGATCGGCCACCTCGGACTGTCCGAGGTCACCGTCGCCGAGCTCGAGGAGGCGCGGCAGATCATCGACGTCGCGAGCGTGCAGAACCGCTACAACCTGCTCGATCGCCACCACGAGGCCGTGCTCGACGCCTGTGCCGCGGCGGGGATCGCCTTCCTGCCCTGGCGGCCCGTCCACCCCGCGGTGTCGGAGGCGACGGCCGAGATCGCCGCCGTGGCGGCCGAACTCGGCGCCACCGCGGCGCAAGTCTCGCTCGCGTGGCTGCTCGACCGCTCCCCGGTCGTGCTGCCGATCCCGGGCACCGCCACGATCGACCACCTGGAGGAGAACGTCGCCGCGGCGAGCCTGCGGCTGAGCGGCGATCAGCGGCGACGGCTCGATCGCATCCAGCCGCGATGAGCCGGGTGGTGGAGGGACCGCGCTCGTCACCGGAAATTCCGCCGTTATTGGCCCATAGTCATATTTCGGTCCTTACCATAATGCCGCGGTGATCGCCGGTGAGAGTCTCCGGCACAGATGCCGCAGGGAGTCCCACGTGCGAAAGATCGCAGCCACCACCCTCGCCGTCCTCGCCCCCCTCGCCGGAGCCGGTGCGGCTCCGGCCGCGGCCGAGCCCGCGCACGACCGGTCCCAGGTCGTCGTCATCGGCCACCGCGGCTCGGCGGGCCACCGCCCCGAGCACACCCAGGGCGGCTACGAGCTGGCCGTGGCCATGGGTGCCGACTGGATCGAGCCCGACCTGGTGCCGACCAAGGATCACGTGCTGGTCGTCAGGCACGAGAACGAGATCTCCGGCACCACCGACGTGTCGCTGCACCCCGAGTTCGCCGCGCGCAAGACCACCAAGGTCGTCGACGGGCGCAACGTGACCGGGTGGTTCACCGAGGACTTCACGCTGGCCGAGCTGAAGACGCTGCGGGCGGTCGAGCGGCTGCCCGCGATCCGCCAGCGCAACACCGTCTACAACGGCTACTACCAGGTGCTCACCTTCCAGGAAGTGCTCGACCTGGCCAAGCGGCTCTCGCGCCAGTACGGCAGGCAGGTCGGCGTCTTCCCCGAGACCAAGCACCCGACGTACTTCAGGTCGATCGGGCTGCCGCTGGAGGAGCCGCTGATCGAGACCGTCAAGCGCAACGGCCTCAACCGGCCGGGCAGCCCGGTGGTGGTGCAGTCGTTCGAGCCGTCCAGCCTGAAGCGGGTGGCCAAGGACCTGCGCGTGCCGCTGTGGCAGGCACTGGGCACCACCGGCCGGCCGTACGACCTGACCGCGGCCGGAGACCCGACGACCTACGCGGACATGATGAAGCCCGAGGGGCTGGCCAAGATCGCGGAGTACGCGCAGTGGATCGGGCCGGACAAGTCCTCGGCGATCCCGATCAACCCGGACGGGAGCTGGGGCACCCCGACGACGCTGGTGTCGGACGCGCACAAGGCGGGCCTGAAGATCGGCGTGTACACCTTCCGCAGCGAGAACCAGTACCTGCCCCTGCAGCTGCGCCGCGGCCAGGCCCCGACCGACCACGGTGACGCGCTGGCGGAGTACCGTGCGCACCTCGACCTGGGCGTGGACGCCTTCGTCACCGACTACCCCGACGCCGCCGCCCTGGCGAAGGCCGAGCGGGGCAAGCCGCAGAGGCCCGTGCAGCCGAAGCAGTTCGACAACGGCCTGCCGGAAGAGGGCCAGGAGTAGGGAGGGGGCCGCCGCCACGCCGAGGCAGGCGGCCCCCTGCACGTCCGACCGCCCGCGGCCAGTACAGCTAGTCTGCTTCCGAATAGTCAAAATCCGCAAAGGGGGCAATGGGGATGAGCGGGACTGTCGTGGCGGTCAGCAGCAGCGGCGAGCACTCCTTCAGCAAGCCGGCCCGGGAGAGCATCACCCTGCTGGCCGGGCTCGGGGTGGAGGGGGACGCGCACGCGGGCGTGACCGTCAAGCACCGCTCCCGAGTCGCCCAGGACCCCACCCAGCCGAACCTGCGTCAGGTGCACCTCATCCACGAGGAGCTCTTCGCCGAGGTGAGCGAGGCTGGTTTCACGGTCAAGCCCGGCGAGCTCGGCGAGAACGTCACCACCAAGGGCATCGATCTGCTCGACCTGCCGGTCGGCACGCTGCTGCGCATCGGCGACGAGGCCGTCGTGGAGCTGACCGGGCTGCGTAACCCTTGCGTTCAGATCGACGCCTTCCAGAACGGTCTGCTCAAGCAGGTCGTCGGCCGCGACGCGGCCGGGAACCTGGTTCGCAGGGCCGGCGTCATGAGCGTCGTCAGGACGGGTGGCGTCGTACGCCCTGGCGACGTGATCCAGGTTGAGCTCCCGGCTGAGCCGCACCGACCTCTCGACCGGGTCTGACTCCAGGTGCTCCCAGGCTCAGCCACCGACCGCCTCCCTGGTCGCCCACGCCGACGCGCAGGGGCCCCCGCCCGCCTCGGTTGCCTGAGCGGGGGCCTCATCTGCCTGCCGGGAGCACCCTGTGCCGGGACAGACTTGTAGCGGTTACTTGTAGTACTGCACCCAGTACTCGACGGTGTGCTTCTTGTTGAGGCGGAAGCGCGCGTTGTACGTCCCGTGCCCGGCGTTGTGGATGCGGACGATGCCGTAACTGCCGTTGCAGGCCCACTTGCCGGACTTGGCGACCTTCTCGCCGGCGCCGTAACGGCGCACGTAACTGAGGTCGACCGTCAGCTGCGAGTCGTTGCCCCAGCAGCGGGCCTTGACCTGCATCACGCGGACACCCTTGGGCCGCTTCCAATACCCGGCCGTCATGTTCTTGCCTGGGCCCAGCGCCTCGTGCCGTTGGGTGTGCCACTTGGCCATTGCCGCTGCGCTCGCGTGGGTCGAGACCTCGCTGTGCGCGGCCGGGGCCGCGACGGCCGGTGCGGCCGCCAGACTCAAGCTCACCGCGGCGAGCAATGCCGACGCGGATGTCCTCAGCTTCATGCTGCCTCCCTGGTTCCCGTTGACGGACGGTGCTGTCATCCGAGAGTGCAGGTCGGCGACGTCGCGGCACATCTGTCTTGCGGCGGAACCTGCTGTCGGCCGTCGCGCGTATGGCGGTTCATCCGTGATCGTGATACGGCGCCGGGGTCAGGTGGCGTCGACCAGCCCGTTCTCGAAGGCGAAGACGACGGCCTGCACCCGGTCCCGCAAGCCGAGCTTGGCGAGGATGTGGCTCACATGCGTGCGCACGGTCCCCTCCGACAGGTACATCCGCGCCGCGATCTCGGTGTTGGATAGCCCTGTGGCGATCGCCGCGAGCACTTCCCTTTCCCGGCGGCTGAGTAGGGCGGCCCGCTGGTCGGGTGTCTTGCCCGGCTCCGGCACGCGCTGCATGAAGTGGGAGATGAGCCGCTTGGTGGTGGACGGCGCGATGATGACCTCGCCGTCGTGCACCACCCGGATCGCCTCGGCGAAGAACCGCGGGCCGCTGTCCTTGAGCAGGAAACCGCTGGCCCCGGCCTTGATCGCGCCGAAGACGTACTCGTCGAGGTCGAAGGTGGTGAGGACGAGCACCCGGGGCCGCGCGGCCCGCTCGCAGATGCGCCGGGTGGCCTCGATGCCATCCATGCGGGGCATCCGTACGTCCATGACCACCACGTCGGCGGGCACCTGCTCCACCAGCTCCAGGATCTCCTCGCCGTCCGCGGCCTCCCCGACGACCTCGATCCCCTGCTCACGGCGGAGCACCAGCCGCACCCCGGTACGGACGAGTTGCTGGTCGTCGGCCAGCAGCACACGGATCAGGTCCACGGCAAGGTGGCCTCGACCTGGAACCCGCTAGGTGGCGGCGAAGCGACCCGCACCGTGCCACCCAGCATGGCGGCGCGCTCCCGCATGCCGACCAGCCCTTGGCCGGAACCCGACCAGCTTAAGGAGCCGGCTCTGCGGCGAATTCTCCCACCCCCGTCATCGGTGATCTGGATGTGCAGCCCGTCGTCGGCGTAGCGCAGTGACACGTCGGCCTTGGCACCCTTTCCGGCATGCTTGAGCGTGTTGGTCAGAGCTTCTTGCACGATCCGGTAGGCGGCCAGACCCAAGGCCGGCGGGGCCTCGCGGACCTGGCCACTGACGTGTAACCGTACCTCCATCGGCAGCCGTTCGGCCAGATCCTTGATCGCATCGATGCTCGGCTGCGGCGCCATGGGCGCGTCCCGCAAGAGGCCCAGCAGCAGCCGCAGCTCCCGCAGCGTGGCCCTGCCGGACGCCCCGATGGCGTCAACGGCCTGGCCCGCCTCGTCCACGTCCTGGTCGAGCAGCGCGGCGGCGGCACCGTCCGAGTGGATCACCATGGCGCTGACGTTGTGCGCCACGATGTCGTGCAGCTCACGCGCGATGCGTATGCGTTCCTCCGCCAGAACGGCCTGGACGCGGCTCTCCTCGCCACGGGTGATCGCCTCGGATTCCGAACGGCGCAACCTGCCCAGCCCCCACGCGCCGGTGCACAGCACGAAGGAGGTCACCAGCAGGGGAGTGGGCACGGCGGGCAAGGGGAACGGCAGCGTGTCCGGTCCGAAGACCTGCTGGACGGTGACCGGTGCCACGGGCAGCAGCGTCGCGATGATGAACAGCCCGGCCCAGCGGGAAGAGCTCCACCGTCCCGCGGTGTAGGACATGAACATCAGCGCCGTCGGTGTGCTCAACTCCGCCCAGGAGGCGTTCCACTCCGTCCAGATGTCCCAGCGCCCGCTCAGCAGCCACAGCGCCCACACCAGGGCCAGGACCGCCACCGTGTTTCTGCGCCGCCACGCCAGGCTCGCATACGCCAGCAGATCGCCCCAGAACGAGAGGGGGACGCGGTCGAGGTCCGCGATCGTCTGCTCGTGATAGGGCACTTCTATCAGCAGGTACACGCAGGCGACCGTGGCGAGGAGCGCGTCGGCCAAGCGCTGATGACGGTTCCACCATTCCAGAAAGCGCCGGGGCATGACACGACGTTACGGCCCCCGTCTCGCGCCCGCCTCATCCTTGTCACGCATACGCGATACGCCGCCGGGCAGACCTCGGCCATCCGCCTGCAGGCAGATGCGCACACGTGTCATCTGTGCCCCTGAGCCGATGTGTGCCGTCAAAGTGCCGCGATTCTCGCCTGATCTTTGGAATACGGTAGGGGGGTATGGTACGTTGAAGGAGTCGGAAGGGGGAGCCATGGTTGGCTGCAGCGACAACAAGCAGGACCAGCTGCGCCGGCTGCGCCGGATCGAGGGTCAGGTGCGCGGGTTGCAGCGGATGGTCGAGGACGACAAGTACTGCATCGACATCCTGACGCAGGTGTCGGCGGCCACCAGTGCCCTGCAGTCGGTCGCGATCTCTCTGCTGGAGGATCAACTGGCGCACTGTGTGGCCGACGCCGCCGCTCAGGGCGGGCCGGAGGCGCAGGCGAAGGTGAAAGAGGCTTCCGACGCGATCGCACGGCTCGTGCGTTCCTGACATGACCATCGAGGAAGGGTTGATCGACATGGCTACTGCTACCTACACCGTCAAGGGCATGACCTGCGGCCACTGCGTGAGCTCGGTGAAGGAGGAGGTCGGCGAGGTCGCCGGTGTCACCTCGGTGGAGGTGGATCTGGCCAGCGGGCTGCTGACGGTCGAGAGCGACAGTCCGGTGGCGGCGGCGCAGATCGTGACGGCCGTGGAGGAAGCGGGCTATGAGGTGGTGAATCCGGCATGAACGCGGCGACCAAGCTGGGTGTTTACGTGCTGGGGCTGGCCGTCGTCTTCGGCGGCGCCCTGGGCGTCGGGAGCGCGGTGGGAGACGTCGGTCCGGCACCGGCCAAGCCGGAACACGGGACCACCCATTCGACTCCCGCCGCGGACAGCTGCGGCGGCCATGAGCAGACCACCGCAACAGCGCAAGACGATACCCCCGGGGGGCTCCAAGTGTCCCAGGACGGCTACACCCTCAACCCGTTGACCACCATCAAGGCCGGCGAGGCCACCGACTTCCGGTTCACCGTGACGGGGCCGGACGGCCGGCCGGTGACCGGCTACCAGGTCCAGCATGACAAGAAGCTGCACTTCATCGTGGTCTCGCGGGACCTCGGGACGTTCCAGCATCTGCACCCGGACATGACCTCCGGCGGCGTCTGGTCGGTGAAGCTGACGCTGGACGACCCCGGCGCCTACCGCGCCTTCGCCGACTTCGCCCCTACCGGTGGGAGTGGCCTGACCCTCGGCGCGGACCTGCTGGTCGCGGGCGACTACAAGCCGGACCCCCTGCCCGAGGTGGCCCGGACGGCCGAGGTCGACGGTTACCAGGTCTCGCTGGACGGTGATCTGGTGCCTGGCCAGGCCGCCAAACTCACGCTGAGCGTGAGCAAGGACGGCGAACCGGTCACGGACCTGCAGCCGTATCTGGGAGCGTACGGACATCTGGTGGCGTTGCGGGCAGGTGACCTGGCTTATCTTCATGTGCATCCGGAAGACAGCGGCAAGGCCGGGCCGGAGATCACCTTCTACGCGGAGGCTCCCAGCGCCGGTGACTACCGTTTGTTCCTGGACTTCAAGCACGACGGCAAGGTCCGCACCGCGGACTTCACCGCCCGCGCCGGGGCCGGACAGCCCAAGCCGACGGCCGAGCCGGGCACCGGCGCGTCCCACGATGACCACACGCACTGATCGGGAAAGGAGGGGTGATGTCTTCCCTGACTGAGGACAGATCCGTCGAGCTTGCCATTGGCGGTATGACGTGCGCGTCCTGCGCGAACCGGATCGAGCGCAAGCTCAACAAGCTCGAGGGCGTGAGCGCGACCGTCAACTACGCGACGGAGAAGGCGAAGGTCACCTTCCCCGAGAGCGTGGATGCGCAGCAGTTGATCGCCGAGGTGGAGAAGGCGGGTTACACCGCCGCGCTGCCCGCCCCGCCCGCAACCGAAGCCGACGAGGAGCCGGCGGACGAGCTGAGGCCGCTGCGCGAGCGGTTGGTCACCGCGGTCGTGTTGAGCGTGCCGGTGGTGGCGATGGCGATGGTCCCGGCGTTGCAGTTCACGAACTGGCAGTGGTTGTCGCTGGTGCTGGCGGCGCCGGTGGTGGTGTACGCGGGGTGGCCGTTCCACAAGGCGGCCTGGACCAACCTGCGGCACGGCGCGGCCACGATGGACACCCTCATCTCGGTCGGCACGCTGGCCGCCTTCGGCTGGTCACTGTGGGCGCTGTTCTTCGGCACCGCGGGCACGCCCGGGATGACGCACCCGTTCGCCTTCGCCATCGAGCGAACCGACGGCTCGGGCAACATCTACCTCGAGACCGCGGCGGCGGTGACCGCGTTCATCCTGGCCGGGCGCTACTTCGAGGCCCGCTCCAAGCGGCGCGCGGGCGCGGCGTTGCGGGCGTTGCTCGAGCTGGGCGCCAAGGACGTGGAGCTGGCCGACGGCCGCCGCATACCCACCGACCAGCTCAAGGTCGGCGACACCTTCGTCGTGCGGCCGGGAGAGAAGATCGCCACCGATGGTGTGATCCTTGAGGGCTCATCCGCGGTGGACGCCTCGATGCTGACCGGCGAGTCCGTCCCTGTGGAGGTCCGCCCCGGCGACGCGGTCACGGGGGCCACCGTGAACGCGGGCGGCCGCCTGATCGTCCGTGCCACGCGGGTCGGCGCCGACACCCAGCTCGCCCAGATGGCCAAGCTGGTGGAAGAGGCGCAGACCGGCAAGGCGGCTGTGCAGCGGCTGGCTGACCGCATCTCCGGCATCTTCGTGCCGATCGTGATCGCACTGGCCGTCGCCACGCTCGGGTTCTGGCTCGGCACCGGCAACGGTGCGGCGGCGGCGTTCACTGCGGCGGTGGCGGTGCTGATCATCGCGTGCCCGTGCGCGCTGGGACTGGCCACGCCCACGGCGTTGCTGGTCGGCACCGGGCGGGGCGCTCAGCTGGGCATCTTAATCAAGGGTCCGGAGGTGCTGGAGTCGACCCGTACGGTGGACACGATCGTGCTGGACAAGACCGGCACGGTGACCGAGGGCAAGATGACGCTGGTCGCCGTGCACCTGGCCGAGGGCGAGAGCCGCGAGGAGGTGCTCAGGCTGGCGGGCGCGTTGGAGCACGCTTCCGAGCACCCGATCGCTCAGGCCATCGCCCGCGAAGCCGGCTCCGATGCGACCGTCGAGGACTTCGCCAACGTGGAAGGACTCGGCGTACAGGGCATCGTGGACGGCCACGCGGTGCTGGTCGGCCGGCCCCGGCTGCTGGCCGAATGGTCTCAGCACCTGCCCGCCGACCTCGAACGCAAGCTGGCCGAGGAACAGGCGGCGGGCCGCACCGCGGTGGCGGTCGGCTGGGACGGCCAGGCGCGTGCGGTGCTGGTGGTGGCCGATGTGGTCAAGCCGACCAGCCGGCAGGCGATCGCCGACCTGCGGGCGCTGGGCCTGACCCCGGTGCTGCTGACCGGCGACAACGAGGCCGTGGCCAGGACCGTGGCGGCCGAGGTGGGCATCGATGAGGTGATCGCCGAGGTGCTGCCCGCCGACAAGGTCGATGCGGTGAAGAAGCTGCAGGCCGAGGGCAAGGTGGTGGCCATGGTGGGCGACGGGGTCAACGACGCCGCCGCACTGGCCCAGGCCGACCTGGGGCTGGCGATGGGCACCGGCACCGACGCCGCCATCGAGGCCTCCGACCTCACCCTGGTCCGCGGCGACCTGCGGGTGGCCGCCGACGCGCTCCGGCTGTCCCGCCGCACGCTGTCCACGATCAAGGGCAACCTGTTCTGGGCGTTCGCCTACAACGTGGCCGCCCTCCCGCTGGCCGCGCTCGGCCTGCTCAACCCGATGATCGCCGGAGCCGCGATGGCGTTCTCCAGCGTCTTCGTGGTGAGCAACAGCCTGCGGCTACGCCGCTTCAAGTGAACTAACCACCCCTGTGGCCGAAGGCGATCAACGCCTTCGGCCACGTTCACGTGTACAAGCGATCCGCGCGTCCCCCTGGACGCGCGCCGCCGAGCTGGGGCCGCTCGCCACATGCGCGACGGCAGCAGGGTCATCACCATCGGCAGCGGCCTCGCCGAACGGGGTGCCGTACCTGGGCTGTGGATGGCCTCGACCGGGCGTCTCACCTGCACGGGGGAGTCCCTTCCCCTTCGGGAGGGAAGCCGCCGAAGGACCTCCTCATTACCGTGGGCCGGCATGAGATCACGTGCACGGCCCGTGCTGCTGGTCGCGGGGTGGACGGGAGCGGCCGCGCTTGTGCTGGTGGCGCCCGGCAATCTGGTCATGCGGCTGGTGTTCGGCAAGCTGCACGACCCCGCGCTCGTCCGGCAGGTCCTGCTGTCGGTGCTCGGGCTGCTGCTCGCCCTGGTCACCGTTCGCTATGGCGAGCGCAGCCGCCCGCGCCGGCTTGAGCGCCGGGGCGACGGGACGGTCCGGCCTGCGCCCTGGGCCAGAGCTGTGACCTGGGCGGCGGCGGGCGTGCCGGTGCTGGGTTTCGCGGTTCCGCACCTGTTCTGGGGGCTTGGGGTGCCGTTGGGGGTGGCGATGGAGTCCGGTGCCGGCTTGGCGGGTTTGGGCGGGTCGGCGGTGTTCTGGGGGCTGCTCGTGGCGGGGCCGGTCGCGGGGGCCGGGCTCACGCTGGGGTTGATCAGCCGGTGGGGGCAGGTGGTGCCGGCGTGGGTGCCGTTGGCAGGAGGCCGGCGAGTGCCGCGTGTCATCGCCGTCGCCCCGCCGGTGCTGGTCGGCCTGCTGGTCGGCCAGTACGGGGCGATGATGACGAACTGCCTGGCTTTCGGCGTCACCCGTACGTGCGCGCCGGGCGGCGGCGCCGAGATCCTCGACGGCAGCTGGGGGTTCTCCGCGACCTATCCGGTCTTCCTGGTCTGGGGCGCGTCGCTGCTCGCCGCGGGGGTCGGCTACCTCCACACCACCTGCGCACGATCCATTCGCTGGGAGAAACCTAGGAAGATTAGGCTATAAGCTAGGCTCTCTAGGTAGCTGGAGGCGCCTGCTTCCGCTGTGCGCAATGGAGGAAGATCATGACTGTGCTGTCCGTACCCGGTGCCCGCCTCTATTACGAGGTCAGCGGCAGCGGGCCGGTGCTCCTCATGCTGCCGGGCGGCGGCGGTGACGCGGCCGTCTTCGACGTGGTGGCCGGGCCGCTCGCCGAGCACTTCACGCTCGTCACCCTCGACCCGCGCGGGTACTCGCGCAGCCGTCTCGACAGCCCGGTCCCCGTGGATCAGCGGGTCGACGTGCAGAGCGACGACGCCTTCCGGTTGCTCGGCGTGGTGAGCCCGGACCGGCCCGCCTACGTCTTCGGCGGCAGCAGCGGCGCCATCGTCGGTCTTGACCTGCTCGCCCGGCATCCTTCCCGGGTGCGTCGCCTGATCGCCCATGAGCCGCCGTGCTTCGCCCTGCTGCCCGACGCCTCTGCGCAGTCGGCCATGGTCGAGGAGGTGTATCAGCTCATGCGTACGCAGGGGCTCGCAGCCGCGTCAGCTCGGTTCATGGAGGGCGTAGGCGGCACCATGAAGGCCATGCCGGACCCGGCTTCGTTGCCGCCTCGGGCCGCCGAGATGATGGCCCGGCTGATGCGCAACGCTCCGATCATGATGGAGCACGAGTTGCGGCAGTTCACCTCCCATGTGCCTGACCTGGCCGCTCTTGGCCGGGTCTCCGACCGGCTGGTCCTCGCGGCCGGGCGGGAGAGCAGGGGGCATCTGCCGTACCGGCCCGCCGCCGTGATGGCTGAGCGGCTCGGGATCGAGCTGGTCGAGTTCCCGGGCGCGCACAGCGGTTTCACCGACGCACCCGAGGAATTCGCCAAGCAGCTGATCGACGTGCTCGGCGCTTCCTGACCGGCGTGGCCGGCCGCTCGGGTCCGGCTCACGCCTCGGCGGCAGGAGGCGTGCCGCCAATGCGGCCGGCTGCGGGCGGCGCTGGACGCCGGAGTCACGTCGGTCCGCGAGGTCGGCGGGCTCGGCATCCACATGGTGCCGCTCGCGAAGAAGTCGCAGCCCAATTCGCCGACCTTGACGTCCTCGATGCCGAAGCCGTGCGCGCCGTCCATTGCGTCGCGGACCGGTGCCGGGTGCGAGGCCAGGAGGATAAGAAGCCGGCGGCTTTCGTCCGCCGATTTCGGTCGGCCATTAACGCGTTCTCGAGACGCAAATCCCGGTAATCAAACGGATATGTTCCTGCGACTTTTGGCCGCTCCGTGCTCGGGTTTATCCGCGCGGTAACGGAAGATCTGACGGTAGGTCTGCGGGGGGACGCCGGCGACCCGGCCGAAGTGGTAACGGAACGTCGCGGCGGTCGCGAAGCCGGCCTGGCGGGCGATGTCCTCGATGGACTCGTCCGTGGTCTCCAGGAGCTCCTGCGCCAGCCGTACCCGCTGCTGGAGCAGCCACTGGAGAGGGGTGATGCCCAGGGTGTCGCGGAAGCGCCGGGCGAAGGTGCGCTCGCTCAAGTGCGCCACCTGGGCGAGCCGCGGAACGGTCAGCGGCTCGTGCAGATGGCTGCGGGCCCACTCCAGCACCGGGGTCAGGGAGCCGTTCTTGCCGGACTGGAGGACCGGCCGGGTGTACTGCGCCTGGCCACCTTCCCGATGCGGTGGCACCACCATGCGGCGGGCGATTTCGTTGGCGACCGCCGCGCCATGGTCCTGGCGCACCAGATGCAGGCAGGCGTCGATGGCCGACCCCGTGCCGGCCGACGTGATGACGTCGCCGTGGTCGATGTAGAGCGGTACGGGGTCGTAGTCGATCTGGGGGAAGCGGTGGGCGAAGTCGGAGCCGTTCATCCAGTGCGTGGTGGCGCGCCGGCCGTCCAGCAGCCCGGCGGCGGCCAGCACGTACGCGCCTGAGCAGATCGACATGATGCGCCTGCCCGCGCTGTGGGCGGTGCGCACCGCGTCCACCAGCTCGGACGGAGGATCGAGCTGGACGGCGCGGGCGACGGCGCCCACCACGACGGTGTCGGCCAGGACCAGGTCGTCCAGTCCGTACGCGGTGTCGATCGTCAGGCCGGCGGTGGTGCGCAGCGGACCGGGCTGGGCGGCGCACAGCCGTAGCTCGTACCAGGGATCGACCAGGTCGCTCCGGTCGATGCCGAAGACCTCGCACGGCACGGCCAGCTCCAGCACGGGGGTGCCGTCGGTGACCGCGAGGCCGATCACATGTCTGCCCATGGCTGGAATTTAACGCATAATGTCGTTTCTGCCGATGGCCCTGACGCGCCGTGCCCCTGATGCTGATCGGCATGAGTGACGTGACCAAGACGGGGAGCATGACGCTCCGCCACGGCACCGCGATGTACGTGGGCGCGGTGCTGGGCACCGGTGTGATCGCGCTGCCCGCGCTGGCCGCCGACGCCGCCGGACCGGCCTCGTTGCTGGCGTGGCTGGCGCTGGTCCTGTTGTCGGTGCCGCTGGCCGGAACCTTCGCCGCGCTCGGCGCCCGCTACCCAGACGCGGGCGGCGTGTCCACCTACGCCCGCCTGGCCTTCGGCGGGCGTGCGGCGGCGATCGTCGGCTGGTGCTTCTATTTCGCCGTGCCCCCGGGCGCCGCCGCGGCGGCGCTGTTCGGCGGCGCCTATGTCTCGGCCGCGCTCGGCGGCGGGACGACGACCACCACCGTCACGGCGTTCGTGCTGATGGCCGTGGTCACGGCGGCCAACGCCTTCGGCGTGCAGGCGAGCAGCAGGCTGCAGTTCGCGCTGGCGGGTCTGCTCGTCGCGCTGCTGCTCGTGTCGGTCGCGCTGTCCTTGCCGCACGCCGACCTGGACAACCTGCGGCCGTTCGCCCCGCACGGCTGGGGCGCGATCGGATCGGCGGCGGCGCTGCTGGTGTGGAGTTTCGCGGGCTGGGAGGCGATCACGCATCTCGTCGCCGAGTTCCGCCACCCGCGGCGCGACGTGCCGAGGGCGACCGGGGCCGCGGTGACCATCGTCGGCGTGCTCTATCTGCTGGTGGCCTTCGCCACCCTCACCGTCCTGGGGGCCGGCGCGGCGACGACGGACGCGCCGTTGGGCGAGCTGATGGCTCGCGGGCTGGGCGGCGGCGCCCGCTGGCTGGCCGCCGGGGCCGCGCTGTTGCTGACGCTGGGCGCCATGAACGCCTATTACGCCGGCGCCGCCAAGCTCGGCGCCGCACTCGGCCGGGACGGGGCGCTGCCCGGCGTGCTCGCCCGGGGAAGCGTGGCGGGCGAGGTGCCGCGGCGCAGCCTGGCCGTCAACTCGGCACTCTCGTTCGCCGCGCTGGCCGTGGTCGTCGCGGTCGGGGTGGGGCCCGAGCCGCTGGTGCTGCTCACCACCGGTTCGTTCGTCGCGGTGTACGCGTACGGGGTCGCCGCGGCGATCAAGCTCCTGCCCCGGCGCAGCAAGGGGCGGGCCGCGGCGATGCCGGCGCTCATCGCGGTGGTGGCGCTGCTGCTCATGTCCGGCGTCTACCTGCTGTGGCCGGTGGCGGTGACCGGAGCGGCCCTGCTGTACCTGCGGCTCAACCGGCGCCGCCGGCCCGCGGCAGGGGAGCGGCGGCCGGAGGACGTCCGACTGGAGCGCCTGTGATCCTCGGCATCGACCACGTGGGCCTGGCCATCGTCGCCCGCGCGCTGGGCAACATGCACAACACCGCACCGTTCGACGCCACCGGCAACCCCGCGCTCAGCGTTCCCTGCGGCTTCTCGGACGGGCTGCGGCCCCCGCGACCGACGTGCTACACGTTGTCAGGAGTGTGCGCGGCCTGAGACACCCCCGGACACGGCGTGTCCCCGGCCCGTCCCGGGGAGCCGGGGGCACGCCGCATTCGGGGGCCGGCGCCCGCACGGCTCATCGGCATCGCCACACGCCGTCTCGGTGGCCGCCGCGCTTACTCGGCCTGCCCTGGACTGCACGATCGCGAGACCGGCCCCCCGTCGGCCGCGTTTTTCCAGGCGGTGTTTTCAACGCGAGGACACCGCCGGGACGGAAGAACGTCAGTGGGAATGATTAGCGTGGGGCGGGTTAGTCCCAGGCGCAGGGGCCGAGGTCCGGCCTCGACGTCATGGATGTCTCAGCGTTCGACCGGAGGGGGCGATCGTGGGGTCTTTCGCGGGCGGTGGGCTGCCCCCGGACGACGTCGTCGTCACGGCCCTGCGAGCCGGAGACGAGGCGATGTTCGCGGCGCTGCTGGACACCTGGTCCGGGGGCATGTTGCGGGTGGCCAGGTCCTACGTGTCCACCGACCACTCCGCGGAGGAGGTCGTCCAGGACACGTGGCTGGCGGTGATCGGCGGGATCGACGCCTTCGAGAGCCGCTCGTCGGTCAAGACGTGGATCTATCGCATCCTGGTCAACACCGCGAAGAAGCGGAACGCCCGCGAGAGCCGCACGCTGCCGTGGAGCTCCTTCGAGCAGGACGGCGTGACGGACAAGGGCCTCGACGCCGTGCTGCCGGGCGGCTGGAAGGAGCCCCCGGCGGCCTGGCCGACGCCCGAGAGCGAGGCGCTCGCCGCGGAGGTGCGTGGGCTGATCGCCGAAGGGCTGGCCAGACTGCCTCCCCGGCAGCGGATCGTGATCACCCTGCGCGACGTGGAGGGGTGCACTTCTGAGGAGGTGTGCGAGATCCTGGAGATCTCCCCGGCCAACCAGCGGGTGCTGCTGCATCGCGCCCGCACGGCCGTGCGCGGCTGGCTCGCCGACTACTTCGAGTCGGTGAAGCAGCCAGAATAGCTCGCAGGCTCCCTTCCGGCCGATGCGGCGGCACAATTAGTGAAGCGGTTCATATCCAGAGAAAAGGGCGGTCGACGTCGTGAAGCGGTTCACCTGCGACGAACTGGCGGAAGTTATCACCGCCTACCTTGAAGACGCCCTCGACCGGCCGGCACGCGACGGCGTGCGGGCGCATCTGGCCTGCTGCGAGGGGTGTGAGCGCTACTTCGAGCAGTTCCGCGCGACCATCGGCGCCCTCGGCGACCCGCCTCCGGAGGAGCTGCCCGCCGACGTGCGCGCGCGGCTCATGTCGGCCTTCCGCGAGCGGCGGCGCTTATGACCGGAGGCAGGCGGTCACGAGGCCAGTGAGCCCGGTCGCCGTTCATTGCCCAAAAATTACCTGTAACGCTGGCGCGTCTCGCGGGTCTGTAGACCCGTGCGCCACGCGAAGGGTAGACGATGATCGGCCTGACGTCCGAGGGCACGCCGCTGCGGGACGCCTCCGAGGTGGCGGACTTCGCACGCCGCTGCTTCCAGCCGGACCTGGGTGCCACGGACCGGGTGGGCGTCGAGCTGGAGTTCCTGGTCTTCGACCGTAGGGCGCCGGCCGCGTACGTACCGCTGGCCAGGGTGGAGCGCGCCGTCCCCGCGCTGCCGGGCGGCAGCCGGGTGACGTTCGAGCCCGGCGGCCAGCTGGAGCTGTCCGGTCCGGCGGCCTGCCTGCCGGACGCGCTCGGCTGCCTGGCCGCGGACCTGGCCGCCGTGCGCGCCGCCCTGCACGAGGAGGGGCTGGTCCTGGCCGGGGTGGGCCTCGACCCGGTTCGGCCGGCCCGCCGCCAGCTGCGCCTGCCCCGATATGAGGCCATGGCCGAGTTCCTCGGCGAGCCGTACGGGCCGCTGATGATGTGCTCGACCGCGTCCGTCCAGGTCAACCTGGACCTGGGGGAGCGGCCGGCGGCGCGCTGGGAGCGGGCGCACGCGCTCGGCCCCGTGCTGCTGGCGGCCTTCGCCAACTCGCCGCTGAGCGGCGGCCGTCCGTGCGGCTGGATGTCGGGCCGACAGGCCGTGTGGGAACACCTCGACCGCACCCGCACCGCGCCCGTGCCCGCCTCGGGCGACCCCGCCGCCGACTGGGCCGACTACCTGCTGGACGCCCGGCTCATGCTGGTACGCGAGGGCGAGGAGCACTGCCGCCCGGTCCGCGACGGCTCGACGTTCCGCGACTGGCTGAACGGCGGAGGCGCGCGCCGGCCCACCGCCGACGACCTGGCCTACCACGCCACGACGCTCTTCCCCCCGGTGCGGCCCCGGGGCTGGCTGGAGATCCGCTACCTCGACGCCCAGCACCCGGCGGCCTGGCCGGTGTGCGCGGCCGTGACCCACGCCCTCGTCACCGACGACCGGGCCGCCGACGCCGCGCTCGCCGCCGCGGAGCCGTACCGGATGTGGTGGGAGACGGCGGCGCGGTGCGGGCTGGCCGATCCGCGCCTGAGCCGGGCCGCCGAGGCGTGTTTCCGCGCCGCCCTGGAGGCGCTGCCCCGCCTGGGCGCGGGCCCCGGCCTGGTCGGCGAGGTGGCGGCGTTCGCCGACCGGCACGTGACCACGGGCCGCTCACCGGCGGCCGACCTGATGGATGCGGTGCCGGGACGGCGCGTCCCGGCCTGGCTCAACGGGGAAGGACGGGAATGAACGACTTCAAGGAACGCATCGCGGCCGAGCTCCTCGCCGTGCGCGACCGGTCACTCGCCTACACGGCGGCGGACGACGACCTGCTGGTGCGCCAGCACTCGCCCCTGATGTCGCCGCTGGTGTGGGATCTCGCGCACGTGGGCAACTACGAGGAGCTCTGGGTGCTGCGCGAGGCCGGGGGCATCGACCCGCTCCGCCCCGAGATCGACGACATCTACGACGCGTTCAAACACCCGCGAAAAGACCGCCCCACCCTGCCGCTCCTGGGCCCGGCCGAGGCCCGCCGCTACCTCGAGGGCGTACGCGGGCGCGTGCTCGACGTCCTCGACGCGATCGACCTGGACGGACCGGCCCCGCTGCACCGCGACGGTTTCGTGTTCGGCCTGGTGATCCAGCACGAGCACCAGCATGACGAGACCATGCTGGCCACGCTGCAGCTGTCCGGGCAGCCGGGCCTGGTGCGCGAGGGGGAGCTGCCGCCGGGCCGGCGCAGCGGCCCAGAGGAGGTGTACGTGCCCGCGGGCCCGTTCTCCATGGGCACCGACACGTTGCCCTGGGCCTACGACAACGAACGCCCCGCCCACCAGGTCGAACTCGCCGCCTACTGGATCGACCGGCTCCCCGTCGGCAACCGCGCCTACGCGGCGTTCATCGAGGACGGCGGCTACGAGGATCCGCGCTGGTGGAGCGCGGAGGGCTGGTTGTGGCGGCAGCGCTACGGCGTCTTCGCCCCCCTGTTCTGGGTCAGGGACGGTGACACCTGGTGGCGCACCCGCTTCGGCCGGACCGAGCCCGTCCCGATGGACGAGCCGGTCCAGCATGTGAGCTGGTACGAAGCCGATGCCTACGCCCGCTGGGCGGGCAAGCGGCTGCCCACCGAGGCCGAGTGGGAGAAGGCCTGCGGCTGGGACCCGGAGGCCCGACGGGCACGCCGGTATCCGTGGGGCGAGGACGACCCGAGCCCCGACCGGGCGAACCTCGGCCACCGCGCCGCCCACCCCGCGCCGCTGGGCGCCTATCCGGCCGGGGCCAGCGCGTATGGGGCCGAGCAGATGGTGGGAGACGTCTGGGAGTGGACCGATTCCTGGTTCCAGCCCTACCCCGGATTCCGCAGCTTCCCGTACAAGGAGTACAGCGAGGTGTTCTTCGGCCACGACTACCGGGTGCTGCGCGGCGGCTCGTGGGCGGCCGACCCGGCGGCGGTGCGCACCACGTTCAGGAACTGGGACTACCCGATCCGCCGGCAGATCTTCACCGGGTTCCGGTGCGCGCGCTCGGAGCTGGTCTGAGTGTGCAGGCACGCGGCCTGGCTGGGCGCCGCCCGTCCGCTCACCTGGCTCATCCACGAGCCCGAGCACGGCCTGCTCAGACAGTCGTACGCGCCGCGGCGGCAGCGCCATGGCATGATCAACGCCGACGGCTACGGCATGGGCTGGTACGACCCGGCCAGCGCCGAGCCCGTGCGGTACCGCCGTACCGTGCCGATCTGGGCCGACGCCAACCTGTCCGGGCTCGCGCAGGCCGCCCGCTCGACCTGCCTGCTCGCGGCCGTGCGCTCGGCCACCACGGGCATGCCGATCGAGGAGAGCGCCACCGCGCCGTTCGCCGACGGCGGGTGGCTGCTCAGCCACAACGGGCGCGTCACCAGGGACGCGCTGCGCGACCTCGCCGACGACCTGGGCGATCGCGCGGAGAGCGCGTGCGACGCCGCCTGGGTCGCGGCCGCCGTGTTCCTGCGCGGGCGCACCGGGCTGGGCCTGGGCGCGGCGCTGGCCGAGGTCGTCGTCCACGCCGGGAAGAAGGATCCCGGTGCCCGCCTCAACCTGCTCGCCTGCGACGGCGCGTCGGTCGCCGCGACCGTCTGGGGCGACACGCTCTTCTACCGCCAACACGACGACGGCGTGCTCGTGGCCAGCGAGCCGCTCGACGACCTGCCGGGCTGGCAGGCCGTTCCCGAGCGCAGCCTGTTGACCGTCACCCGCGACCGCGTGAGCTTGCAGCCGTTGTGATCCAAGGAGGCCCCATGGCCGTCAGCCAGTCCATCGTGCATGTGATCGACCACCTTGACCGTGACTATCTGCGACAGACGCTCGAACGCGACGTCAGGACCGGCCTGACCGCGACACCCAAGTGGTTGCCGCCCAAGTGGTTCTACGACGCCGCGGGCAGCGACCTGTTCTCCCGCATCACGCGGTTGCCCGAGTACTACCCGACCCGGCGCGAGCTGGCGATCCTGCGGGCGCGGGCCGCGGAGCTGGCGGCGGCCTCTCACGCGGACACGCTGGTGGAGCTGGGGTCGGGCACCAGCGAGAAGACCGAGCTGCTGCTGGAGGCGCTCGCCGCGGCGGGCACGTTGCGCACGTACACGCCGGTGGACGTGGACGCCGTCACCCTCGAGGCGGCGGCGCGGCGGCTGGCCGGGCGCTTCGCCGGGCTGGAGGTGCGGGCGGTGTGCGCCGACTTCGAGCGCCATCTGGGGCTGCTGCCGCGTACTGGGCGGCGGATGGTGGCCTTCCTCGGCGGCACGATAGGGAACCTCGAACCCGCCGCCCGCAGGATGTTCATGAAGGAGTTGCGGGCCACGCTCCGGCGCGGGGACACATTCCTGCTCGGGGCCGACCTGGTGAAGGACACCGAGCGGCTGGTGGCCGCGTACGACGACGCGGCGGGGGTGACGGCCGCCTTCAACCGGAACGTGCTGCGGGTGATCAACCGGGAGCTGCGGGCGGACTTCGAGCCGGAGGCGTTCGAGCACGTGGCGCTGTACGACGAGCGGCACGAATGGATCGAGATGCGGCTGCGGGCCGGCCGTGACATGCGGGTGCGGATCGAGAGCCTCGGGATGGTGGTGGACTTCGCAGAAGGGGAGGAGATGCGTACCGAGATCAGCGCCAAGTTCCGGCCGGAAGGGCTGCGCCAGGAGCTGGTGGCGGCGGGTTTCCAGATCCGTCGCGGCTACACCGATCTGGCAGGTGACTTCACCCTGATCCTGGCGCAGGCGTGATCGCCGGGGCCGGGCGGCACGCTCCGATCGCCGGGGCCGGGCGCGCTTCGATCGCCGGGGCCGGGCGGCGCGCTTCGGTCGCTGAGGCCTGGCGGGGCGCGCGCAGCGTGGCGCCGCCCGGGCATCTCGACGCGGCCGGCTGCAACGTGCCCAGCGACCGGGTGCTCGACGCGGTCGTGGCGCACCTGCGGCTGGAACGGGAGCGCGGCGGCTACGCGGCCGTACCCGACCTCACCCCGGCGAAGTCGGCCCTGGCCGCGCTGGTCGGAGCCGATCCGGGGGATGTGGCGTTCCTGGAGAGCGGCACGGCGGCGATGGCGGCCCTCCTGGGCGGATGGCGGCTCGCGCCGGGCAGTCGCGTCGGCTACGCCCGCACCGAGTACGGCAGCACGCTGATGCTGCTGCACCGCCTGGCCGCCCAGCGCGGCTGGAAACCGGTCGAGCTGCCGGTGGACGGCGACGGCCGCCTGGACCCGTCGGAGCTGGGAGCGGGGCTCGACCTGATGATCGTCTCGCACATCGCCTCCCATCGCGGCGTCGTGCAGCCGGTGGAGGAGATCGGGGCGCGCTGCCGCGCGGCGGGGGTCCCGCTCGTGCTCGACGTCTGCCAGTCGCTCGGGCACGTGGAGGTACGCGGGGCCGGCGCGACCGCGTACGTGGGCACCTCCCGCAAGTGGCTCGCCGGCCCGCGCGGCGTCGGCTTCCTGATCGTCCCCGGCCTCACCCCGGCCATGGACGCCGCGGTCCCGACCCTCCGCGGCCACCTCTGGACTGCACCGGCCGATGACCCGGTGCCGGTGCCTGGCGCGGTGCGGTACGAGAGCGCGGAGGCGGCGGTCGCGGCCCAGGTCGGGCTCGGCGAGGCCGTGCTCGAGCAGCACGCACTGGGCCCGCCCGCCGTTCACGCGCATCTGGCCGACCTCGGTCGTACGGCGCGCGGCGTGCTCGACGGGGCGGGCGGGTGGCGGGTGGCCGAACCGCTCGACGAGCCGTCCGCCCTCGTAACGCTCAGGCCCCCGCCCGGTGACACGGCGGAGGCCGCCGCCGCCCGTGCCGCCGAGGCGTCCCTGCTGGTCAGCGTCGTGCCGCCGGCCAGGGCCCCGCTTGACCTACGCGAACCAGTGCTCCGCGTCTCCCCGCCACCCGGTACGCCTCCGGAGACCCTGCACGCCCTGGCCCGCGCCCTCGCCCACTGACCGGTCGGGTGCAACGACCACCGTCAGCCGTGCGGCGTACATAGTACCGACCGGTTCGATCTCTGCTAGTATCCGCGCTGTGGCGACATTTGTCCTGATCCCCGGTATGTGTCATGGCGGCTGGTGCTTCGACGAGCTCACCGAGCGGCTGCGAAGTCACGGGCACCGGGCGTACCCGCTGACGTTGACCGGGGTCGGCGAGCGCAGCCACCTGCTCCACGGCGGGGTGAACCTCGACACGCACATCCAGGACGTGACCGGGGTGCTGGCAGCCGAGAACATCACGGACGCCGTCCTGGTCGGCCACAGCTACGGCGGGATGGTGATCGCCGGAGCCGCCGACCGCGCGCCCGAGCGGGTGGGCGGCCTGGTGTACCTGGACGGGGTGGTGCCCGGACACACGGCGACTCCTGCTGGAGCGTCTCTGATCAGCTTAACGATCCTCTGTCAGGCGTAGTGGCTGGGATTGTTTCCCACCGTGGCGGGGTGACGTGGGCGTGGAGGTGGAATCCTGCGCCCAGCGCCGCGGCGCGCGGCCGGTGCTGCCTGGTGGGTGTGCTGATCGTTGTCCCGTTCTGGTGCCGGTGGGCTGCGCGCGGCAGCCGGTGCCGGTCCGTTGGTGCGGGTCCCTCCGGACGCTGGCCAGCAGGGCGGGTGAGCCATGCTGGGGAGGGTGCCCTGCGTCGCCTGGGCGCGGGGCGTGTGGTGCGGCGCCGGGTAGGGCCGGTCTTGGATCGATCCGTACGGCGAGACTGTATGGCGGACGGGGTGATGACCGCCGTGGCTTCCAGCTTGTCCACCACCGTGGGAATGGTCATCTGGCCGTTCGCCCGGTCTGTCACGGTCTTGGATTGGTGGGTCAGGCCGCGAGCGGCGATGCGGCGCCAGGCTCCCTGGTCCCGGTCGCCCTGCCAGCCGCATTCGGGGTTGGGGCAGGCGGCCCATTTCCAGCCCGGGATCGTCGGCTGGTCGGGGGCTTTGCGGTGCCGCAGCGGAGTGAGGCAGTGCGGGCAGTGCTTGGAGGTGTTCTTGGCTGGGACGGTGACCATAGCGATGCCGACCTCGGCGGCCAGGTGCCGGATGTGGTCGGCGATACGGCCGCGTACCTGCTGCGACAGGCGGGTGTTGAGAGTGCGGCCCATACCCCGAGCTTCCAGCGAGCGCAGGTCTTCCAGGTAGATCACGCTAGCCCGGGCGGCGATGGCCTGGTCGACGACCCAGCGGGCGGCGGCCCAGGCCAGGGCGTCGTTGAGGTTGGACCGGCGCTTGGACACGTGCCGGATCTCGTCGCGCAGCACGGTGTGCTTGCCGGTCAGCTCGTGCTGCGCGTTTGTGGCGATGAGCCGCTGGTGGTGGTCGGCCTTGGTGTGCAGGTGCTCGGACAGGCGGCGCAGCCGGTGCTGTTTGGCCAGGACTCCAGCGGCCCGGAACTGGGCCCCGGAGCCCAGCGCGCTGATCCGCCCGTCGGGGTGCAGCCGGGTCGCACCCGCGCTGAGCAGTGTGTTCAGGCCCCAGTCCACGCCGAGCGCGACCGTGTGACCGGTGGGGCTGGTCGTGGGAACGGCGTGGGTGTAGGCCATATCAGCCTGCACCCGGCCGCCCGCAAGGCGAAGGGTGGGCAGGTGCAGGACCGCTGAAGCGAGGACCGTGGGCGGCAGGGTGATGGGGCAGGCCACCCACGTCCAGTCCGCGTACGAGCGCGGGAGGGGCCGGGTGGGCAGCTGCAGCCGCAGCACAGCCCGCCGCGGGTCGCTCTCGCTACGCTCGATGGTGGCCTGCTGACGGTCGCAGGCGGCCAGCAGCAGCATCCCCACCACCCGAGGCACGTCCTCCAGCTCGAACACATCGGCCGGCAGCCGGCCGTTGGCTCGCAGGTAGGTGGCGATCTGCCGGGTGCGGGACTTGATGACGCTGGAAGGCAGGTGCCGGCCGTCGGGGACGGCGCCGCGCACGGCGTCCCATTCCTCAGCTGTGCGCTTGAGTGGGTCGCCGGGCCAGGTGGCCAGCACACCGGCGGTCACCTTCGCCCGCCAATGCGCGGAGCGGAGCTGCCGTCCGGCCTGTTCCTGGGCCATCCGCAGGATCCGGTCGTTGACCCTGACGCCCTCCGGCGCGCTGCTGGTCCAGCCCAGTCTGCGCAGTGCCATCCAGGCGTTTGACGGCAGGCGCCGCCCGCCTGTATCCACCCCACTCGCCAGCAATGCGACATCGACGCTGTTCCAATGTTCGGCCAGCAGCGCCGCCGTCATGCCGGACACCAACTCCGCACACCAGCCAACCCGCATCGCCAGCACGCCCGGCGACACCCATACGCCGGTCTTCTCTTCCGCACCATTACGCAGCAAGACGCGAGCACAAGCCGTCCGCGCACTCTCCCCCTCGGCCAGCGCAAGTCTCCGGCTCATCGGCTACCCCACCCTGACGATCCCGACGGCATCCCCACAGCGCACGGCGCCGAGCCTCCGCCGCTCGCTGTGGCACCTCCGCCTCTCCCCCACACCAAGCGCCAGACGAGCCCCACTACCGGCCCAGCAAGGCGCCGGCGACTTGCCTGCTCGAACCCGATCGCGAACGAACCAGCACGTCTCCGCCACCAGCACCCACCTCCCGGGTTTCACAGTGAGTGACCGATAGATTACCAGTCCTTGGAGGTGTCGGGTAGAACGTATGAGCGAGATATGGCCGCCGGTAGATATAAAGGCCACACCGCATCCCCTCGAGCTTCTCCAGGTCGCTTCTCAGACAAAGCCGCAGTCCACACTCAGACTCCGCAGGCCTCCTGGGCGGCCGGAAAACTCGGCGGATCACCCCGCTCATGATCACTAAGGATCGCTAAGGGATTCAATGATTCTGGTCTCCGAGCAGGAACGGTGGTGGTACGTGGACGTGGAGGACAGCGGCTACGCGACCCGGCCGCTGCCGTTCTTCGACCCGCGGGCCACGGCTCACCCGCTCGCCTCGGTGCTCCAGCCGCTCCGGCTCACCGGCGACCTCGCGCACATCCGCCGCAGGGATTACGTGTACGCGGCCGGCTGGGGCAGCGAGTCGCCGTTCACCGCCGTGTACGAGCGGCTGCGTCGCGACCCTTCCTGGACCACGCACGCGCTGGACAGCTCGCACAACCTCATGCGCGACGCTCCGCAGGAGCTGCTGAAGATCCTGCTCGACGTCGCTTAGACCGCGGTCGCCCCGGCGAGACACGGCGAGCGGAGCGTGATAATCATGCTGCGTAGCGTGATCGGATGAGAGTTTTCTCATCTCGGCTTCAGCGTGGTCTCCTCGAAGGGCGTCAAAGTCAAGGTCATGAATCACCGGGGAACGTTGATCCTGTTCGCCCTGGTTGCGGCGATGGCCGGGTTCATGTCGGTGGGGTTGGTGCGGGCGGCCCACCATGAGCCCGAGCTCGGTGACCCCGTCGTGGTGTCGCCCACGCCCACGTTGGGCTCAGGCCCCATGGGGGGTGGAGAGCTGGGGGCCGGCTCGAGCTCGCCCACCACGGCCGCGAGCCCCACGCCCACGACGAGCCTGGCGCCACAGCCCACCACGAACTCGGCGCCACAGGCCGCCATCAGCACGAAGCCGGCACCGCAGGCCGCCGTCAGCACGAAGTCGAGGCCCACGGCGAGCGCGAAGCCCGGGTCCCGCTCGAGTGCCGCGCCGAGACCGGCCAAGAGCGCCATGCCGAGACCGGCCAAGAGCTCCGCGCCCCGGCCCGTCAGGAGCGCCGCGCCGGGCGGGGACGACGCGCGAGAGACCGGTGTGCTGCCCGTGCCCGGCGATACCGGGGCGCAGCCCATGCCGCGAACGACCAGGGCGGAGCCGGTCCTGCCGCCGCCGCCCAGGCCGGCGGACGGTGACGATGACGGCGACGACCGCGGTGGGGATGACGGTGGCGGCGACGACCGCGGTGGGGATGACGGTGGCGACGATGACTGACCAGGTGGCCGCATGCGGATGAGCGCCCGTGCCCGGATCGTGGGCTGGATGCTCGCCGTCGTCGGCCTCGCCCTGTCGGTCTCGATCTTCGCGACCTGGACCATCCTGCTGACCCGTCTTGACGACCGGATGAGCCTCGAGCTCAGCAATGAGGCGGAGAAGCTGCGGCGCTACGCCGCGACCGCGCTGGATCCGGAGACCGGGCGCACGATCACCGACGTCGAGCACCTGCTCACCGGATACCTGGCGCTCAACGCGCCCGACAGGTGGGAGACCTTCTTCAGCATCGTCGACGGCCGGGCCAGCAGGATCACCGCGATCCCGCCACCCGTACGCCTCGACACCGACGACGCGCTGGTCGCGCGGATGGCCGGGGCCATCAGGCCCGATTACGGCGAGGTCGAGAGCGCTGTGGGAACGGTCCATTACGCGGTCATCCCGGTGACGGTGAAGTCGGATCCGCGGCCGGGCCACTTCGTCGTGGCGATCCTCTACGACCGGCACCGCGACGAGATCGTGGACGCTGTGCGGGTTCTCGGGCTGTCCGCGCTGGCGGCGACGGCGCTGGCGGGAGCGGCCGGGTGGTTCGTGGCCGGGCGGGTGCTGGCGCCGGTCCGGCTGGTCAGCCAGACAGCGGAGCAGATCAGCGACTCCACCGATCTCACGCGCAGGCTCGTCGTGCCGGGCGACGACGACGTGGCCGCGCTGGCGGCGACGTTCAACCACATGCTCGACCGGCTCGAGCACGCCTTCGTCGTGCAACGGCACTTCATGGACGACGCCGGCCACGAGCTGCGCACGCCGATCACCGTCATCCGCGGCCACCTGGAACTCATGGGCGACGACCCCCGCGAACGCGCGGAGACCCTCGCCCTGGTCACCGACGAGCTCGACCGCATGAACCGCATCGTCGAAGACCTCCTCACCCTCGCCAAGGCGGAGCAGCCCGGGTTCCTCGACCTGAACGACGTCGAGGTGGCCGACCTCACGGTCAGCGTGGTCGCCAAGGCCCGCGCGCTCGGCAACCGGCGCTGGCGGGTCGACGAGGTGGCCGAGGCCCGTGTGCCCGCCGACCGCCAACGGCTCACGCAGGCGCTCATGCAGCTCGTGGCCAACGCCGTCCGCCACACCACCGACGACGACCTGATCGCCGTCGGCTCGGCCGTCCGCGACGGGCAGATCGAGCTGTGGGTACGCGACAGCGGGCCCGGCGTGGCGCCCGCGGAGCGCGAGCGGATCTTCGGACGGTTCGTACGCGGCGCGGGCCGCACCGTGCTGTACGAGGGGGCAGGTCTGGGCCTGGCCATCGTCCGCTCGATCGCCGAGGCCCATGGCGGCAACGTGAGCGTGACGGATGCCCCAGGTGGCGGCGCCTGTTTCGTCATGACCATCCCGGTGTGGGAGCTGTGGAGGCCGGGATGAGCCAGACGTGCTCGCCCCGCCCAGGCCCACCGTGGTCGTGGGGGAGAGGCCGGAACCGGCGGGGTGTGATCGTCGAGGGCGGAATTCTGTTCACGCTGGGTGTGGGAGAGGAACGGATGAATCGCATTCTGATCGCCGAGGACGAAGCCAGGATCGCGTCCTTCGTGGAGAAGGGGTTGCGGGCCAACGGCTTCGCGACCGCCGTGGTCGGAGACGGGGTCGCGGCCTACGACCTTGCCTGCGCGGGCGGGTTCGACCTGTTGCTCCTGGACATCGGGCTGCCGTTGAGCGACGGGTTCACGGTGCTGCGGCGGCTGCGGCAGTCCAGGGTGACCATGCCGGTGATCATCTTGACGGCGCGCGCCAGCGTGAGTGACACGGTGGCGGGGCTGGAGGGCGGCGCGGACGACTACATCGCCAAGCCGTTCGCCTTCGAGGAGCTCCTGGCCAGGGTGCGGCTGCGCTTGCGGGCCGAACACACGCTGGAGGTGACCGTGCTGCGCGTGTCGGACTTGTCGCTGGATCTGCGTACGAGGCGGGCGTACGTCGGGGATCGGGCGGTCGACCTGTCCGCCAGGGAGTTCGCACTGGCGGAGATCTTCTGCCGCCACCCCGACCAGGTGCTGACGCGCGAGCAACTGCTCAGCCACGTCTGGGGCTTCGACTTCGATCCCGGGTCCAACGTGGTGGACGTCTACGTGCGCTACCTTCGCCGCAAGATCGGCGCGGACCGGATCGAGACCGTGCGCGGCACCGGTTACCGCATGAGAGTCGCCTAATCATCACCTCACCGTCGCCTCACCCCACGCAGTCAAGCTGTTCATCAGCAGCACCACGGAGGGAGCGGTCGTGACAGCCGGACTCGTCATGGATCTCGCGTCGATCGTCGTCCTGGCCTACGGCCTCTACTACCGGCGACACCACCGGCGCGACCTGCTCTTCGCCTACGTGGCACTCAACGTGGGCATCTTCGCGGTCGTCTCGCTCCTCCTCGTCCAGCGAGTCGACATCGCGGTCGGCTTCGGCCTGTTCGGGGTGCTCTCGATCATCCGGCTCAGGTCCAGCGAGATCACGCAGCAGGAGATCGCCTACTACTTCGTCGCCATCGTGCTGGGCCTGGTCAACGGCATCGCGGGGCGGTGGCCGACGACCGCCCTCCTGCTGGACGGGGTGCTGCTGGCGGTGATGTTCATCGCCGACCACCCTGGCCTGCTCGGACGCACCCGCCACCAGCTGGTCACGCTGGACGTGGTGCATGCCGACCCGGACCTGCTGCGCGTCGACCTGGAGAGCCGGCTGCGGGCGCACGTCCTCCACTACGTGGTCACCCAGATCGACTACGTCCGCGACGTGACGGTGGTCGACGTCCGCTTCGTGGTCCCACCGCACCGTCGCGCCGGCGCGCGTTGACCAGCTCGTGGACCGGGAGGCGTGCCGACACGGGGCGGAGCGGCGGTCAGGTCGCGTCGGGCTTGCGGCGATGGGGCGTTCTGGACGGTGGGGGTGTGGTGATGGCGGCTGAACTGGATGCGGATGTGCTGCTTGCCGGGGCCGCGGCCGCGGTGTCGCCGATCGGGCTGGAGGAGGTGCCGGAGCTGATGAGCCGGGTCGACCGCAAATACATCGTGACGGGCACGACCATGGCCGCGCTCGCCGCCGAGCTGGGCGACCGGTTCGCCGTGCTGCGGATCGGCGCGCGGCGGCAGTTCCGCTACAGCTCCACCTACTTCGACACGCCCGACCTGCTCACTTTCCACCAGCACCGGCAGGATCGGCGGCGCAGGTTCAAGGTCCGCACCCGTACCTACCTGGACGGGGGCGGCCAGTGGCTCGAGCTCAAGCTCAACGGCGCGCGGGGCAGCACCGACAAGCACCGCATCCCGTACGACGACGCTCCGGGACAGACCCTCACCCCGGAGGCATTGGACTTCGTACGCGACACCCTCCTCACCGAGCTCCACCTCATCGCCCCAGAGACGCTGGGACCGGTGCTGTCCACCGACTACAGACGCGTGACCTTCATCGACCCCTCCGGCGCCGCGCGGCTCACGTGCGACACGGGCCTGATCTGCCGTGACGGTCAGGCCAGCGCGTCGGCCCGCCGGGACCTGGTGCTGCTGGAGTCGAAGTCGGCGGACGGAAGGGCGTGGGTGGACAAGGTCCTGCGAGGGCTGGGCGCGCAGCCGGTGAGCGTGAGCAAGTACTGCCTCGCGGTCGCCGCACTCCGCCACCTTCCCGCCAGCCGCTGGCGCCCGGTGCTGCGACGCTATCTCGTCCACCGGCCGGAGCCGGAGGCCCGGCGCCTGGTGCCCAGGGGCTGTCGGGGGCAGGCGGCGTTTCCCAGCGTTTCGGACAGCACCCGCCGTACCGTTTCCTGAAGTGAGCTGTCCTGATGGATGACCGTTTCGTACCCGCCGGGCAGAAGATCCCGTTCGATGTACCACTCCCGCATCAGCTCCGCCCCGAACTCCGCGCTCTGCGGGCGGGTGACGAGCCCGTCGTGCGGGTCATAGGGGAGGCCGCCGATGGCTGAGTGGGTCGAGCCGGTCGCCGGGTAGGCTATCGTGCCTTCCCCTGTACAACGGAGCTCTGGAGCACCGCCGCAGAACCGGCCACCGTGTCACGGTCGACGGAGCGGGGTGAAGGCCCAGGACATGCGCGGCTCGACCGCCCAGTGGAAGATCCGGCGGACCGGCGGGGTGCAGAGCAGCGTGGCGACGCCCACGCCGAGCAGGATCGACAGCGGCACGCCCAGCTCGAACCGCTCGGCGACCTTGACCACGAAGCCGTGGAACAGGTACGCGTACATGGTGGCCGCGCCCAGCCCGCTGAACCAGGTGCGCCGCGCCGGCGTCACCGCGAGGAACGCCGCCACCAGCACCGCCCCGGCCACCAGCAGCCCCAGCCGGACGGCCGTCCCCGTGAGGTCGTCCACGTGCAGCGCCGAGTTGGGCAGCCGCCACCTGATCCACTCCGTGGGCACCCGGTCATGCACGAGCAGCGCCACCGCCAGCCCCAGACCGAGCACGCACGCCCCGGCCAGCCGCATGTACGGCCTGCGCAGCCACGCGAAGTGCGCCGGCTTGAGCATCAGCCCCAGCACGTAGAAGGGCAGCAGGGCGAACGTCCGGTTCATGGCCAGCTCGTCGGGCAGCGCGCTCATCCCGGTCAGCAGCGACAGCGCGACCGCGACCCCCAGCGGCCACCTGAGCTGCTGCCACACCGGCGTCGACAGCCGCCACAGGAACAGCGAGAGCAGGAACCAGGTCAGGTAGTACGGGTCCAGCAGGCTCAGCTCGAACTTCCCGTACAGGAGCAGCCTGGGCAGCGAGTACGCGAACTCGAAGATCAGGTACGGCACCGCCAGCGTCGAGATGAGCTTGCGCGCCTTGCCCGCCGAGAACGTGAACCGGCGCGACAGGTAGCCGCTCAGCACGATGAACAGCGGCATGTGGAAGACGTAGACGTAGAAGTAGAGCGCGTGCGGGATGGCCGCGTCCCGCTGGTCCTCGATGAGGTGACCGCACACGACCAGCACGATGGCCAGGTATTTGGCGTTGTCGAAGAACGGGTCCCTGGTGGTGACGGGCTCGGCGGTGACGGCTGCGCTGCTCACAGATCCCGCACCCTAGCCAGCACTCGAGTAACCGCCAGGAAACGGGGAGTGAGGGATTGCGGAAGGGCGGATGTCCGCTCACGCCCGGCGCGCGCGATTTGAAACCGTGGACGTCTCGCTGGTACCGTTCACGACATGCCGCTGATCAGTCGATTTTCGCGCTATGTGCGGGCTCCGGGTGGGGCCGAGGGTCACATGCGCTGATCAACTGTTCATCCGGAGCCAAAGGCAGAGAGATTCGTCTCTGCCTTTTCGTCATTTAGGCGGTCGGCTCCGGACCCTCGGGCGTGGGCCGTATCGCCACAGAGCGCAGAGAGCAGGCCCCGCCCCATGACTGTCACCAGGGATCTACGCATCACCTCGTTCGAAGCCCTGTCCGCACCCGCGGAGCTTCGCGCGGAACTACCGCTAGGAGCGGACAAAGAGGCATTCGTCGCGGCCAGCCGTCGTGCCGTCCGCGACATTCTCGCCGGCGACGACGATCGGCTGCTGCTCGTCATCGGACCGTGCTCCGTGCACGATCCGGAGGCGGCACTCGACTACGCCCGCCGCCTCGCCGAAGCCACGCGCGGCATGGAGGACGCCCTGTGCGTGGTCATGCGCGTCTACTTCGAGAAGCCGCGAACGACCATCGGCTGGAAGGGCCTGATCAACGACCCGGACATCGACGGCGGCCATGACGTGCAGCGGGGCCTGCACCTCGCCCGCACCGTGCTTCTCGACGTGCTCGGCACGGGACTGCCGGTCGGCTGCGAATTCCTGGAGCCCACCAGCCCGCAGTACATCGCGGACGCCGTCACGTGGGGCGCGATCGGCGCGCGTACGCCGGAGAGCCAGGTGCACCGGCAGCTCGCCTCCGGCCTGTCCATGCCGGTCGGCTTCAAGAACGCCACGGACGGCGATGTGCAGGTGGCGATCGACGGCGTGCACGCCGCCGCCCACCCGCAGGTCTTCTTCGGCATCGATGACGAGGGGCGGGCCGCGGTGGTGAGCACGAAGGGCAATCCGGACTGCCACATCATTCTTCGCGGCGGCCGTGGCGGCCCCAATTACGGCGTGGACTCCGCCGGCGACGCCCTCGCCCTGCTGCGGAAGGCTCAGCGACCGGAGCGGTTGATCGTGGACGCCAGCCACGGCAACAGCGGTAAGGACCATGTGCGTCAAGCCGCTGTGGTCCGTGAACTGGCCGCTCGTGTCGCGGAGGGTGAGGAAGGCATCGCCGGGTTGATGGTGGAGAGCTTCCTCGTTCCTGGCCGGCAGGAGCCCGGACCTCGCGAGGGCCTGACCTACGGGCAGAGCATCACCGACGCCTGCGTCGGCTGGGACGAGACTGAGCGCCTGCTCGACGTCCTGGCGGCGGCCGCGCGCTCCCGGAGAGAGTCCAAGAGCTGATTCACCGAGGCGGTGGCGGCTCGGACCGAGCCGCCACCGCCGCTGGGGATCTTGTCATCGCAGCAGCTCGCGGGCGACGGCGGAGGCCGAGGCCGCGTTCAGCCGCCCGTCGACCACCGCTGTGATGACCCGCCTCGTCAGCGCGGTCTCCAGCACCAGCGGCCGGTCCCAAGCCAGTGCCTGCCCCACCCCCGGATAGTGATCCACCCGCACGAACCACGGATCGTCGGCCGTCTGGGCGAAGACGAGCGTCCAGTCCCGGCCCTCGGGCGTGGTGCCCGTCATGGCCACCCACGGGGAGCGGCTGCCGTGCACGGCCTGCTCGTCCCCCGGGAAGGTGGTCCGGCCGGTGGAGGTGCCGGGCGCGCGCCAGAAGAACCCGCCGTAGCCCGCGCCCTCCCGGCCCTTGGTGGCCGAGCTCTGGATCTCCAGGGGAGAGCCGGTGAGGTTCGTGAGCGTGAACGTGAAGTCCAGCGCCCAGAAGCCGTCGAGCGGCAGGGCCGTGACCGCGCGCTCCTCGCGCGCCATGAGCCGCCCCTTGGGCCCGACCCACTCCAGGCGCTCGGCGAAACCGGAGTCATCGAGCCGCGAGAACGCCACGTGCCGCTGCGCGCCGTGATCGTCCAGCCAGGTCGGGCCCTGGTCCTTGACGTAGGTGCGGCCGCCCCAGAAGTTCGCGCCGCCCAGGTCGGAGATCGCGACTCCCACGCCGAGGTGATGCACGTGGTCCTCGGGGCGCAGCTGGGTGACCTCCACGCCGCCGAGCGTGCGCACCGGATGCAGGTAGGGCCGCGGCGAGTCGGTGACCGGCAGGTCGGGCCGCCACTCGTACGAGGCCACCGCCGTGTCCGCGACGTGCAGCTCCACCGTCGTCCACGGCACGCCCAGCTCCGAATACAGCGCCAGCTCCTCCGCGCTGCGGGCGGTCAGGTCGTCGACGCCGGGCAGGGTCCGGCGCGTGACCTCGCCGGAGGCGGGGTCACGCTCGACGACCTGGTGGCGCTCGGGGATCGGCAGCGGCTCGGGAGCCAGCCGCACCGCGTCCAGCACCTGCGTGAACGACTCCGTGGCCGACAGCGGCACCAGCAGGCCGGCGCCCGCGCGGACGTGGTCGATGAGGTTCTCCAGCAGGTCGGTGCGCTCGTGCACCGTGGTCGTGACCGAGCCGTCAGGGAGCTCGACCTTGAGCACGTCCTTCGTGTAGAAGAGCGTGGCCCGGCCCGCGTCGCCGTGCACGACCAGGTACGGGTCGTGCGTTTCCGCCGCGCACAGCGTGACCGCGATCGTGATCACCTGGCCGTCGTCGAGCCGGATCCGCACGCAGGAGGTGTCGTCCGACTCGATCGGGTGGGCGTGGTAGAGCTCGGTCTCGATCCCCGCGATCGGGCCGTCCACCAGGGCGAGAGCGGTCGCGACGGCATGCGCGAACGGGTTCGTGAGCGCGCCGTCCACCACGTCCACGCCGGCGAGCCGGCGTCTGCCCGACCAGGCGGACCTGGTGAAGTAGGACGAGGGCCGCACCCAGGCGCCCGCGCCGCCGATGCCGCGGACCCGGCCGAGCGCGCCGCCGGCGATCAGCGAGCGCAGCGCGGGGACCGCCGCCGAGCCGAGCGACTGGAAGCCGACCTGGCAGGCCAGCCCCGTCTCCGCCACCGCGGCGGCGATCCGCTCGTGCGCCGACCCGCTGGCCGCGGGCGGCTTCTCCAGCAGCACGTGGGAACCGGCGTGCAGCGCGGTCACGGCGAGGTCGGCGTGCGTCTGGATCGGCGTGCAGATGATCGTGATCTCCGCGCCGCTCTTGGCGATCAGCTCGCCCAGATCGGGCGACTGCAGGGGCGAGGCGAAGTCCACTTCGACGGGACGCACGTCGCAGATCCCGGCGAGCTCGACCTGCCCCTGGTGGCTGAGCCCGCGCAGGATGTCCAGGTGATGTTGCCCGTGCCCGCGCGCACCGGCGAGTACGACCTTCACCGCGACCACCTCAGCCCCAGCCCCGCGTGCTCGCTCGCCCGCAGCACACCGTCGGCGGCCCGCACCGGGTACGGCTCCTCCAGCAGCCCGAGCGTCGCGAACGACGCGTCCTCCACGTCCTCCGCCATGACCGGCAGCGGCAGGGCCAGCGCGAGCTGCCCGGAGATCTCGCTCAGCAGGTGCGGGTAGACCGGCACGTCGTACGCCCTGGCCAGCTCCACGATCCGCAGGAACGGCGTGATCCCGCCGACCCGCACCACGTTCGGCTGGACGACGTCGCACGCGCCCGCGGCCAGCAGGTCGCGGAACCCGTACGTGGTGTAGACGTTCTCCCCGACCGCGACGGGCACGTCGATGGAGCGCCGCAGCTCCACGTGGGCGGCCACGTCGTCGGCGGGCAGCGGCTCCTCGATCCAGTGCAGCCCGAACTCCCGCAACGCGGCAATGGCCCGCCTGGCCCGGTGCAGGTCCCACCGCTGGTTCGCGTCGATCATCAGCAGCCGGTCAGGCCCGATCACCTCGCGAACGGCGGCCACCCTGGCCACGTCCTCCGCCAGGTCGGGCCGGCCCACCTTGATCTTGACGCCCCGGTACCCGGCCGCCACCCAGCGCCGGGCCTGCTCCACCAGCTCCTCCAGCGGGTAGTGCAGGTTGACGCCGCTGCCGTAGACGGGCACCTCGTCGCGCCGCCGCCCCAGCACGTCGGCCAGGCCGCTGTCGCCGCAGCGCAGGTCCCACAGCGCCAGGTCGATCCCGGCCAGCGCAATCGTGGTGATCCCGCCCGGTCCCGCCTCGCGCAGGTGGCGCCAGAGCCGGTCCCACACCACCTCGGGGTGCGCGGGCAGCCCGATCAGCGCCTCGCGCAGGTCGTGGTCGAGCAGAGCCTGTACGGCGTGCGCCCCGATCTGCGGCGTCCATGAGAACCCGGTGCCGGTCCGCCCGTCCTTGAGCGTGACCTCGCACACGATCACGTGGTTGGCGGGCACGTCCGCGCCCCAGGGCCGCGGCAACGCGACCGTTCGCAGCGAGGTACGAAGGTCGGCGATCGTCATGACTTCGCCAGCTCCAGCCCTGTCTTGATCAGCGCCTCCAGCTCCGCCAGGTGCTCTTCGGTCGGCTCGACCAGCGGCGGGCGGACGGCGCCCACGTCCAGGCCGCGCAGCCGCACCCCGGCCTTGACCAGCGCGACCGGGTAGCCGGGGACCTTGCCGCGCAGCCGTACGAGCGGGGCGTAGAACTCGGTGAGCAGCCGCTCGTCACCGTTCAGATAGGCCAGCGCGATCTCCGGCGCGAACGCGAAGACCGCGCTCGAGTACAGCTCCACGCCGATGCCCCGGTAGGCGGGCATGGTCAGCTCGGCCGTCGGCAGCCCGTTGAAGAACAGGAAGTCCGGGTACGACTCCCGCACCGCCAGCACGATCCGCTGCATCCTGTCGATGTCGCCCACGCCGTCCTTGAGCCCGATCACCCCGGGGATGCCGGCCAGCTCGACCACGGCCTCCGGCTCCAGCACCACCGAGGCCCGCTGGTAGACGATCACCGGCAGCTCGGCGGCCACCGCCGCCACGTAGGCGGCGAAGCCGTGCCCCGGACCCTGCGCCAGGTACGGCGGCATGAGCAGCAGCCCGTCGGCGCCCGCCTCACGCGCGGCCCGCGCCTGGTTCAGCGCCGTGCCGAGCGGGCCGCCCGCGCCCGCGAACACCGGCACCCGCCCGCCCACGACCTCGGCCGCCACCCGCACCGCCCGCGCGTGCTCCGACTCCGACAGCGCGGAGAACTCCCCGGTGCCGCACGCCACGAACACGCCGCCGGGACCGTGCTCCATGCCCTGCCGGATGTGCTCGGCCAGCACCTCTTCTGCGAGCCTCCCGTCGCCGTCGAAGGGAGTCACGGGGAAGAACAGCACACCGCTCAGATTCATGCAGATTCCTTCAGTTCAGTGCGCCAGCTCCGCTTGGGCTGCCAGCCGAGCAGGCGCTGTGCCTTGGTCGTCGAGAAAGCGGGGGTGGTGCCGGTGAGCCCGGCCGCGAACGGCTCAGTCCCGGGCACGACCTGGGGCAGCAGGTCGGCGAGCGGCTTCCTGGCCAGGGCGTCGGCGGCCCCGGCGAAGAACACCTCGCCGTTCGGCAGCTCAGGCAGCGCCTCGGCCAGCACGGCGATCATTTCGGCGGCGTCGCGGGAGTCGATGTAGTTGAACAGCGAGACCCCGCCCAGCTCGGGCCGGTCCAGCCGCTCCTTCACGGTGTGCCCCGACTGCGTGGGCGCGCCCGCCCACTCCTCGGGCGGGATGACGAAGCACGGCCGCACCGCGGCCATCCGGGTCGTCCCGGCCACCGCGAACGCCTTCATGGTCTGCTCGGCCACGACCTTGGACAGGTTGTACGCGTTCCACGGACGTACCGGGTGCTCTTCGTCGATCGGCAGGTAGCCGGGCGCCCAGCCGCCAGGGGCGCCGTACCCGATCACCGTCGGGCTGCTGGCCACCACCACGCCCCGCACGCCCAGCGCCACGGACGCCTCGCAGACGTTGAACGCCAGCTGCGTGTTGACCTTGAAGATCACGGACTCCGGAAGGCTGAACGGCGTCGCGATGGCCGCCAGATGGATCACGGACTCGGGCCGGAACCTGGCGATCACCTCGAACGCCTCGCCCGTGTCCGTGAGGTCGGCCGGTAAGGCGGCCGCGGCCTCGGATGGCGTGCCCGGCGCTCTGTCCACGCCGATGACCTCGTGCCCGGCCGCCACTAGCGTGCTGACCACGCTGCGGCCCAGGCGTCCTGCGCTTCCGGTGACGAGGACTCTGCTCACCCTGGGAGGCTCCTTCAAGACTGCAAACAGTTGCACTAAACCTTCGTGTCCCCGAGGGCAGGGCGTCAAGTAGTGATTTCATTGCCCGGGCACGAGCAGGGGTTTCCTAGCGAGTTCGCTCGGCAAGCGCTTTCATGGTACTCGGGGAGTCTGCAAGCGGTTGCGTTATGGTGGGCGACTGTGACAGTGACGATTCGTGATGTGGCCCGGGCCTCCGGCGTGCATGTATCGACCGTGTCGCGGACGTTCTCCGCGCCGCACATGGTGAACGCGGCCACCCGCACCAGGGTGCTGACCGTGGCCGAGGAGCTGGGATACCGCCCCAACCGGGCGGCCAGGGCGCTCACGACCGGCCGCACCCATAATCTTGGCCTGATCGTGGCCGACATCGCCAATCCGTTCTTCCCCCCGCTGATCAAGGCGGCCCACGCGGCGGCCAGGCAGCGCGACTACCACCTGTTCGTGGCCGACACCGACGAGGAGGCGGCCGCCGAGGAGGAGCTGGTGCAGGCGTTTTCCAAACAGGTGGACGGTCTGGTGCTGTGCAGCCCGCGGTCGTCCAACAAGGCACTCGAACGGCTGGCACAGCGGGTGCCGTTCGTGGTGATCAACCGGCGGCTGCGCGGCGCCGCCACGGTGCTGATGGACGTCGGCAGCGGCGCCAGGCTGGCGGTCGAGCACCTGGCCGGGCTCGGGCACCGTCGCGTGGCCCTGGTGTCGGGTCCGGCCGGCTCGTGGACGAGCGCGGAGATCCGTACGGCCGCCGAACAGGTGGACGGTGTCGAGCTGGTCGTCATCGGCCCCAACGCGCCCACCGAGCGGGGCGGGTTCGCCGCGGCGGGCAAGGTGCGCGACTCTGGGGCGACCGGCGCGCTCGCCTACAACGACCTGGTGGCGATCGGGCTCATCGAGGGCCTCGGCGACCTCGGGCTGGGCGTGCCGGAGGACGTCAGCGTCGTGGGGATCGACGACATCGTCCCCGGACGGCTGAGCCGTCCCAAGCTCACGACGGTCGCCATGCCCACGGCCGCGGCAGGCCGGCTCGCGGTGGACCTCCTCATCCAGGAGGTGACGGCCACCACGTCACTGGAGACGCGCCTGGTCATCAGGGACTCCACCGCGCCACCACGATAGCCTGCCTACTGCAAACGGTTGTACTAATCGCGCAGCAAATTCGTCTGACTTCTTCGGTGGACGAGCGCTCTAGCTGGGAAAACGCCGTAACGATATATCGGTAACGGCTATGTAACGGCTGCAAAGGGTTGACGCAACTTTCCCGCCAGCTATAGGAAAGCGCTATCCATTCACATCTCGCCGGAAGGTCCGTGAATGACGAATGAGTTCCGTCATGGCTGACATGGTCAGAGGCGGGCCCCGCTCCCTACGTGCCCGCCGCGAGGCCAGAGCCGCCTACCTGTTCCTGGCGCCCTGGTTCGTCGGCCTGCTCGTCATCACGATCGGCCCGATCTTCGCCTCGCTCTACCTGTCCTTCACCGACTACAGCCTCCTCAAGGAGGCCAAGTGGGTCGGGCTCGAGAACTACATCAAGATGTTCACCGAGGACGAGAGGTTCCTCGCCTCGTTGAAGGTGACCACGATCTACGTGGTCGTGTCGGTCCCGCTGCAGCTGGCCTTCGCGCTGGCGCTGGCGCTGGTGCTCGACAGAGGGCTGCGCGGGCTGTCGTTGTACCGCTCGATCTTCTACCTGCCCTCGCTGCTGGGCGGCAGCGTCGCGATCGCGATCCTCTGGCGCAAGGTCTTCGGCGCCGACGGTCTGGTCAACGCGGTGCTGTCGCTCTTCGGGATCCAGGGACCCGGCTGGATCGGCGACCCGGACACGGCGCTGGGCACGCTGATCCTCCTGCACGTGTGGACGTTCGGCGCCCCTATGATCATCTTCCTGGCCGGGCTGCGGCAGATCCCCAGCAGCTACTACGAGGCGGCCTCGGTGGACGGCGCCGGATCCCTCCGCCAGTTCCGCTCGATCACGCTGCCGCTGCTGACGCCGATCATCTTCTTCAACCTCGTGCTGGAGCTCATCAAGTCGTTCCAGTCGTTCACGCAGGCCTTCATCGTCAGCAACGGCAAGGGCGGTCCGGCCGACTCCACCCTCTTCTACACGCTCTACCTCTACCTGCAGGGGTTCAAGAACTTTGACATGGGCTACGCCGCGGCGATGGCGTGGGTCCTGATGGTCATCATCGCCGCCCTGACCGGAGTGAACTTCCTCGCGTCTAAGTATTGGGTCTTCTATGGCGACACCAAGTAGGCCGGTCCCGGTGCTGTTCCGCCCCCTCAGGGGCGGGCCGGTGGTCAAGCACATCCTGCTGATCGGCTTCGGCCTGGTCATGCTCTATCCGCTGCTCTGGATGATCTCCAGCTCGCTCAAGCCGGAGGAGCTGATCTTCCGGCAGCCCGGACTGTGGCCCAGCAAGATCACGTTCGAGAACTACACCGAGGGCTGGACCGCGCTGAAGCACCCCTTCGGCTACTACCTGTGGAACTCCGCGGTCGTCACGGCGTTGTCGGTGGTGGCGAACCTGGTGGCCTGCTCGCTGGCGGCCTACGCCTTCGCGCGGCTGAACTTCCCGCTGAAGAAGCTCTGGTTCGCGATCATGCTGGGCACGATCATGCTGCCGCACCACGTGACGATCGTGCCGCAGTACATCATGTTCTCGAAGCTCGACCTGATCAACACGATCTGGCCGCTGGTGATGCCCAAGGTGCTGGCGACGGACGCGTTCTTCGTCTTCCTTATGGTGCAGTTCATCCGTACCCTGCCGAGGGAGCTGGACGAGGCAGCCGAGATTGACGGAGCGGGCTATTGGCGCATCTTCATCAGAGTGGTCATGCCGCTCTGCCTGCCCGCGCTGGCCACCACCGCGATCTTCACGTTCATCTGGACCTGGAACGACTTCCTCAGCCAGCTCCTTTACCTCAACAACCCGGACAACTTCACCGTCCCGGTGGCTTTGCGCACGTTCCTCGACTCCAGCGGAGAGTCGTCATGGGGCCCGATGTTCGCTATGTCGATCATCGCCCTGGGTCCGATCTTCGGCTTCTTCCTGGCCGGCCAGAAGTACCTGATCCGTGGCGTGGCCACCACGGGACTGAAGTAGCTCCATCCACCCCCCGACAAGAGGAAACCCATAGGAGGTAGAGCCGTGAGCTCTGGCAAGAAGATGTGGTCGGCGGCGCTGCTCGCCACCGCAATGCTGGCGGTCACCGCGGCCTGCGGCAGCGGCGGCGAGAGCGTCGACGGCAAGGTCAAGCTGCGCTTCTCCTACTGGGGCAGCGACGCGCGACAGAAGATGACCGAAGAGGCGATCAAGAAGTTCGAGGCGAAGAACCCGACCATCGACGTCGAGGGCGAGTTCTCCGACTTCGGCAGCTACTACGAATCGCTGTCCACCAAGGTCGCGGCCAACGACTCGCCCGACGTCATCACCCTCGAGATCCGCGGCCTGCGCGAGTACGCCGACCGCGGCACGCTGGCCGACCTGGCCAGCAAGGTCAACACCGCCGACATCGACGCCAAGGTGCTGGCCACCGGCGCCATCGACGGCAAGCAGTACGCCATCCCCACCGGTGTCAACGCCTGGTCCCTGGTCGTGGACCCGGCCGCGGTCGAGAGCGCGGGGCAGAAACTGCCCGACGACACCAAGTGGACCTGGGACGACTGGGTCGACCTGTCAGCGAAGATCACCGACAAGAGCGGTGGCAAGGTCTTCGGCACGCAGCAGGCCTTCAACCCCGCCTTCCTGCAGATCTTCGCCGCGCAGCGGGGCGAGCCGTTCTACAACGGCAACAAGGTCGGCGTCTCGCCCGACACGCTCAAGGCGTGGTGGGCCGTCATGCAGAACCTGATCAAGACCAAGGGCTCTCCTGACGCCGCCAAGACCTCCGAGATCGGCGCCCAGAGCGTTGACCAGTCGCTGTTCGCCACCGGCAACGGCGCGATGGGCATGTGGTGGAGCAACCAGCTCGGCGCGATCAACAAGGCGTCAGGCAAGGAGGTGGACCTGCTCCGGATGCCGAAGGCGCCGGGCGCCACCACCGGCGGCATGTTCCTGCAGCCCGCGATGTTCTACACCGCCTCGTCGAAATCCGAGCACGCGGCGGAGGCCGCCAAGTTCATCGACTTCATGATCAACGACCCGGAGGCGGGCCAGATCATCCTCAGCGACCGCGGCCTGCCGGCCAGCTCCAAGGTGCTGGCGGCGGTCAGGGAGAAGCTGCCCGCCACGGACAAGAAGACCCTGGACTTCCTCGACAAGGTCAAGGGCGAGCTGGCCGACCCGCCTGCCGCTCCGCCGAAGGGCGCCAGCGCCATGGAAGACATCCTCACGCGGTACTCGGAGGAGGTCCTGTTCGGCAGGATGACCCCCGACGACGCCGCGCAGAAGTTCATCACCGAAGCCAACGCCGCTATCGCCGGCTAAAAGGAGAGAAATGAAGTACGCGTTCGTCGGGCTCGGGCACCGCGCGCAGATGTACGTCGACGCGCTGCTCGGGGAGTGGCGCGACGCCGGCACCATCGTCGCTCTGTGCGACACGAACCGGACCCGCATGGACTACTACGTCGAGCGGATCGGTCACGAGGTGCCGCGCTTCACGCCAGATGAGTTCGACAAGGTGCTCGAGCTCGCCGACGCGGTCATCGTCACCACCGTGGACGCCACCCACGCCCGATACGTGTGCGCGGCGCTCGACGCCGGGCGCGACGTCATCGTGGAGAAGCCGCTCACCGTCGACGCCGAGGGCTGCGCAGCCATCGCGGAGGCGGCCGAGCGCAGCACCGGCAAGCTGATCGTCACCTTCAACTACCGGTACTCGCCGCGCAACTCGGCCGTGCGCCGCCTGCTGCAGGAGGGCGCGATCGGCCGGGTGACGTCCGTGCACTTCGAGTGGACGCTCGACACCATCCACGGCGCCGACTACTTCCGCCGCTGGCACCGCGAGCGGATCAACTCGGGCGGGCTGCTCGTCCACAAGTCCACCCACCACTTCGACCTGGTCAACTGGTGGCTCGCCGCCGCTCCCCAGACCGTCTTCGCCCAGGCCGACCTGCGCTTCTACGGCTCGGAGAACGCCCGCGAGCGCGGCGTGACCGACCGTCCCACGCGTGGCCAGGGCGCCCCGGGCCTCGGTACGGACCCGTTCATCCTGGACATCTCCCAGGACGAGCGGCTCAAGCGGCTCTACCTGGACGCCGAGCACGAGGACGGCTATATCCGCGACCAGGACGTCTTCGGCGACGGGATCACCATCGACGACACCATGTCGGTGATGGTCCGCTACACCGACGGCGCCGTGCTCACCTACTCGCTCAACGCCTACGCCCCCTTCGAGGGCTACCGGGTGGCGTTCAACGGCACCGCCGGGCGGCTGGAGCTGGAGGTAATCGAGCGGGCGTGGACCCCGCCGCACGCGGCCATCGACCCGAGCGCCGCCACCAAGCAGCACAAGGCCGATGCGTGGGAGAAGCTCACCCTGCACCGCCAGTGGAGCGAGCCGGAGGAGGTGCCGATCGAGAGCGGGGCCGGCGGGCACGGCGGCGGCGACCGCCTGCTGCTGAACGACGTCTTCCGCGGGCCCGGCGACGACCCGCTGAAGCGGCAGGCCGGCTACCGCGACGGCATCCGCAGCGTGCTGACGGGCCACGCGGCCAACGTCTCGGCCGCGACCGGCGAGCCCGTGCACCTCGCGGACGAGGGCACGCGTGTTCGCTGAGCTGGCCGGCATCACCGCCGCCCAGCTCGGGGTCTACCCGTCTCTCCCCGGCTCCGAGCTGCGCTCGGCCGCGCGTGCCGCCATGGGGGTGCTCGACCTGACCGCTCAGGACGTGCGGGTCGAGCGCTCGTGGACGGACGGCGACCTCGCCGGGGAGGAGCTCTCCTGGTCGGTGGGGTTCGGGCCACGCACCCACGCGTACCTGCTGCGCCCTCGGGAGGCGGCCGGGCCGCTGCCCGGGGTGGTGGCGCTGCACTGCCACGGCGGGATGAAGTGGGTCGGCAAGGAGAAGATCGCCGACGGCCCGTCCGCGCCTTCTCCCGAGGTGCTGAGGGTCCGCGAGCGGATCTACGGCGGTCGCGCGTACGCGAACGAGCTGGCCAGGCGCGGCTTCGTGGTGCTGGCCCCCGACGTGCTCACCTGGGGCAGCCGCCGCTTCCCGCTCGGTGTCGACGAGCCCGCCCGTTACGACGCGGCGGCCAAGGACCACGAGCATGTGGTCGCCAAGTACTGCGCCGCGCTCGGCACGTCCTTCGCGGGCGTGGCGGCGGGCGAGGACCTGGCCGCGGCGGCGTACCTCCGGTCAAGGCCCGACGTGGGACCCGTCGGATGCGCCGGGCTCTCCGGAGGCGGCCTGCGGGCCGCGCTCCTCGGCGCGTTCGACCCGGACATCCGGGCCGTGGTCGTCGCCGCGATGGTCTCGTCCTACCGCGACATGCTCGACGGGTACGTCGAGAAGCACACGTGGATGCTCTGGCCGCCGGGGCTGCCGCGCCTCGGCGACTGGCCCGACCTGGTGGCCGCCCGCGCGCCCCAGCCGCTCATGGTGCAGTACGCCCTGCGTGACGAGCTGTTCCCCGAGCCGGGCATGCGCCGGGCGCACGCCATGATCGAGGAGCGTTACCGGGAGGCCCCCGACGCCTACGAGGCGGTGTGGGCCGACGTGCCGCACAGCTTCGACGTGCCCAGGCAGGATCGGGCCTTCGACTGGCTGGCCCGTAACCTGAAGGAATAGGAGACGGCCGCCGCCCGGACCTGCCCCGGGCGGCGGCGCTCTCGCACGGTCAGTTCCCCGACTTCCACGTCGCGATCAGCTTGTCGTAGTCGAGCGTCTCCGGCTTGCCGCGCTCGTCGGCCAGCTTCGGCGCGGGCGCGCCCGGCTGGTCGAGCCAGTACTGGGCGGGGCGCTCGGGGTTCAGCTTCGGCGCGCAGTTCCCGCCGTAGCCGCGCCGCTCCAGCCGGGCCAGGATGTCGTCCTGCTGCTTGGCCAGGTTGTCCATGGACTGCTGGGCCGTCGTCTCGCCGGTCACCGCGGTGGCGACGTTCTGCCACCAGAGCTGGGCGAGCTTGGGATAGTCGGGCACGTTCGTCCCGGTCGGTGTCCACTGCTTGCGGGCCGGCGAGGCGTAGAACTCGATGAGCCCGCCGTACTTCTTGGAGTTCTCAGAGAAGTAGTCGCTCCTGATGTCGGAGTCGCGGATGAACGTCAGCCCCTTGATCGACTTCTTCAGCGACACCGACTTCGACGTGACGAACTGCGCGTACAGCCACGCCGCGGCCCTGCGGTCCTGCGGCGTGTTCCGGAGCAGCGTCCACGAGCCGGCGTCCTGGTAGCCGAGCTTGTTGCCCTGCTTCCAGTACGCGCCGTGCGGGCTCGGCGCGATGCGCCACTTGGGCGTGCCGTCGCTGTTGACGACCGACAGCCCCGGCTTGGTCATGTCGGCCGTGAACGACGTGTACCAGAAGATCTGCTGGGCGATGTTGCCCTGCGCCGGCACCGGGCCCGCCTCGCTGAAGTTCATGCCCGCGGCCTCCCGGGGGGCGTACTTCTTCAGCCAGTCCACGTACTTGGTGAGCGCGTAGACCGAGGCGGGGCCGTTGACGTCGCCGCCGCGGGTGACCGACGAGCCGACCGGGCGGCAGTTCTCGACCCTGATGCCCCACTCGTCCACCGGCAGGCCGTTGGGGATGCCGGGGTCGCCGTTGCCCGCCATGGACAGCCAGGCGTCGGTGAAGCGCCAGCCCAGCGACGGGTCCTTCCTGCCGTAGTCCATGTGGCCGTAGACCTTCTTGCCGTCCATGGTCCCGTTGCCGTTGACCTTGTTGGTGAAGAAGTCGGCGATGTCCTCATAGGCCGCCCAGTTGACCGGGACGCCCAGGTCGTACCCGTAGGCGTCCTTGAACTGCTTCTTGATCTTCGGATCGGTGAACCAGTCGTAGCGGAACCAGTACAGGTTCGCGAACTGCTGGTCGGGGAGCTGGTAGATCTTCTTGTCCGGGCCGGTGGTGAAGCTGATGCCGATGAAGTCGTCCAGGTCGAGGGTGGGCGAGGTGACGGTCTTGCCCTCGCCCGCCATGTAGTCGGACAGCGGGAAGACGTAGTCGCCGCGGGAGTGGGTGCCGATGAGGTCGGAGTCGTTGACGTACGCGTCGTAGATGTTCTGGTTGCCCTGGATCTGGGTCTGGAGCTTCTCGATGACGTCACCTTCCTGGATCAGATCGTGCTTGATCTTGATCCCGGTGATCTCGGTGAACGCCTTGGCCAGCGTCTGGGCCTCGTACTCGTGGGTGGTGATCGTCTCGGAGACCACGTTGATCTGCATGCCCCGGTACGGCGCCGCGGCCTTGATGAACCAGTCCATCTCCGCCAGCTGCTGGTCCTTGGACAGGGTGCTCGGCGTGAACTCGTCCGTCACCCACCGCTGCGCCGCGGCCTTGCCGTCGGACTCCTTGAAATCGCTCGTGGGCTTCTTCTCGCCCTGCGTGCAGCCGGCCACTATCAGGACGACCGCGGCCAGACCCACCGCCGCGGACCTGCCTGCACGATGCCTCATCGCTTGGCTCCTCCTCTGTTAGCCCCATATCCCGATCACGACCGCCACCAGCAGCGCGCACCCGAGTGCGAGCCACATGGACAGGTCGGTGACTGCTATCCAGCCCGCCAGCACGACGGCGGCGCTGATCAGGCCGATGTAGAGCCGGTCGCCACGGTCGGTCTCGATGCGCAGGAAACCGCGCCGGGCCACGGGCGGGGAGATGCGGGCCCAGACCGCCATGACGACCAGAAGGAGGGCGAGCCCGGCGAAGACCAGGGCGGTGGGGACGGTCCAGACCATCCACTCGAGCATCCCTAGACCCTCCCCATGGTGAATCCCTTGGCTATGTAGTTGCGGACGAACCAGATGACGATCGCGCCCGGGACGATGGTGAGCACCCCCGCCGTGGCCAGCAGGCCCCAGTCCACCCCCGCCGCGCTCACCGTCCTGGTCATGGTCGCGGCGATCGGCTTCGCGTTCACCGAGGTGATGGTCCTGGCGATCAGCAGCTCGACCCAGCTGAACATGAAGCAGAAGAACAGCGTGACGCCGATCGCGGAGCGGATCATCGGCAGGAATATGCGGATGAAGAAACGGGGCAGCGAATAGCCGTCTATCGCGGCCGTCTCGTCGATTTCCCGGGGGATTCCCGACATGAAGCCCTCGAGTATCCACACGGCGAGCGGCACGTTGAAGAGCATGTGCGCAAGGGCAACCCCGAGATGCGTGTCGAAGAGCCCGACGCTCTGATAAATCTGGAAGAACGGCAGCAAGAACACCGCCGGCGGCGCCATGCGGTTCGTCAAGAGCCAGAAGAACAGGTGCTTGTCCCCGGCGAAACGGAACCGCGAGAACGCGTACGCCGCCGGCAACGCCACGACGAGCGACATCACGGCGTTCATCGAGGTGTAGACGATGGAGTTCAGATAGCTCGAATACCAGGCGGAGTCGGAGAAGAAAGTGACGTAGTTGTCGAACGTCACGCGCTGCGGGATGAGCGAGAAGCTGCCGAGGATGTCCTCGTTCGGCCGGATCGACATGAGGAACATCCACAGCACCGGCAGCATCAGCGTCGCCACGTACAGCCAGAAGACCGTCCGCGCCCAGGGCAGCCGCCGCCCCGCGCCCCTGGTCAAAGCAGCCATCGGGTCACCTCCCCGACCTGGTCAGCACGGTGAAGAAGACGTAGCAGAGGATCTGCACGAACAGGAAGTAGAGCAGCGAGAACGCGCCCGCCGGGCCCAGGTCGAACTGCCCGACCGCGATCTTCGACAGCAGGATGCTGAGGAACGACGTCGCGTTCCCCGGACCGCCGCCCGTCACCACGAACGGCTCGGTGTAGATCATGAAGCTGTCCATGAACCTGAGCAGGATCGCGATCGTCAGCACCCCGCGCAGCCTGGGCAGCTGGATGTGGCGGAACGTGGCCCAGGCGGACGCGCCGTCGATCTGCGCGGCCCGGAAGTACGGGTCGGGGATCGAGCGCAGCCCGGCGTACGCCAGCAGCGCCACCAGCGGCGTCCAGTGCCAGACGTCCATGAGCAGGACCGTGACCCAGGCGTCCGTGGAGTCCAGCGTGTAGTTGAAGTTGATGCCCAGGACGTTGTTGATCGTCCAGCCGCCCAGGCCGATGTCGCCGCGGGCGAAAATCTGCCAGATCGTGCCCACCACGTTCCACGGGATGAGCAGCGGCAGCGCCACCAGCACCAGCGCCACCGACACCCATACGCCGCGGCGCGGCATCGACACCGCGATCGCCACTCCGAGGGGGATCTCCAGCAGCAGCACCTGCGCCGAGAACAGCAGCGTGCGCACGAACGCCGAGCGCACCTCGGGGTCGCGCGCGATCGAGCGGAACCACTCCAGGCCGACGAAGATGCGGTCGCTGGGGCTGAAGACGTCCTGGACGGAGAAGTTGACCACGGTCATCAGCGGAATCACGGCCGTGAACGCCACGGACACGACCACCGGCAGCACCAGCCACCAGGCCCGGTTGTTCTTCCGCTTCAGGTCCGCCCGCGACTCCTCCTGGACCTCGGTCACGTCGTGCCCCTTCCGTTCAGCGGCGCGAGCGAACCGCACCTGACCTGGTCGCGGAACAGGAACGTGCGCTCCGCGGGGAAGTGCAGGAACTCCACCGACTCCGGCGCGTACGGCGAGCCCGCCTCGGTCTTGGCGGTCACGTTGTGCTCGCCGACCTGGGCGTGCACCAGGTCGTAGGCCCCCATGCGGTCGATCCCGGTCACCCGGGCCGCCACCCCCGGCGAGCTGCGGGCGTCGCTGATCTGCACGAACTCGGGGCGCACCCCGATCCTGACCGGCCCGGGCGGCAGGTCGCCCGCGGCCAGGCCCACGTCCGCCTGCCCGACGCGTACGACGCCGTCGACGATCTCGGCGGGCAGCATGTTCATGCCGGGGGAGCCGATGAAGTGCCCCACGAACTCGTGCTCCGGCGACAGGAACAGCTCCGCCGGCTCGCCCGACTGCACGATCGCCCCGTCGTTGACCACCACGACCTCGTCGGCGAACGTCAGCGCCTCGGTCTGGTCGTGCGTGACGTAGATCAGCGTGTGGCCCGTGTCGCGGTGGATCTCCTTGAGCTTGCTGCGCAGCGTCCACTTCAGCGCCGGGTCGACCACGGTGAGCGGCTCGTCCAGCAGCACCGCCGCCACCTGGGAGCGCACCAGGCCGCGGCCCAGGCTGACGATCTGCTGGCGGCCCGGGTCCAGGCGGCGTGACCTGCGGCGGAGGAGGTCCTCGAGGCCGAGGAGCCGCGAGACCTGGCGGACGCGCTCGTCGATCTCCTTCGCCGGATATTTCCGGTTACGGAGGGGGAAGGCGAGGTTGTCGTATACCGACATCTCCTCGTACAGGACCGGGAACTGGAAGACCTGCGCGATGTTGCGGCCCGCGGTGGGCACGTCGGTGACGTCGCGGTCGTCGAAGAAGATCCGGCCCACCGTGGGCGTGATCAGGCCGGAGATGATGTTCAGGAGTGTGGTCTTGCCGCAGCCGCTCGGGCCCAGGAGCGCGTACGCCCTGGAGCTCTGCCAGGTCCAGGTCATCGGCTTGAGCGCCCACGTCTGGCCGCCGTCGTAGCTGTGGCCCACTCCTTCCAGCCGGATGTCAGCCATGCAGGTCGACCTCCGCGGCGCTCGTGGCGAGCAGGCGCCCGCCGTCCTCGTCGAAGACGAAGACGTGTGCCGGGTCCACGTACGCGACCGTGGTCTCGCCAGGGGTGAAGAGCTGGGTGCCCGGCAGGTGGGCGACCAGGTGGACCTGCCCCTGCAGGAGCAGGTGCAGGAACGTCGCGCTGCCCGTCACCTCGGCCAGCCTGATCTCGGCGGGCAGCTCCAGCGCGCCGGGGCCGCCCCGTTCGATGCTGACCTGGTGGGGACGTATGCCGAGCATGACGTCGCGCCCGGACGCGTGCGCGCGGGGCGCGGGGAACGACGTGCCGAGGCATTCGATCCTGCCGTCGCGCACGACGCCGGGCAGCAGGTTGAGCGGCGGGTCGCTGAGCGTGGCGGCGACGGCGAGCGTGGGCGGGTGGGCGTACATCTCGGCCACGTCGCCGACGTGCTGGACCCTGCCTTCGCCCAGGACCACGGTCGGCGCGGCGAACGTGAGCGCCTCGTTCGGGTCGGCGGTGGAGTAGAGGACCACGCCGGCGGAGTCCGCGAACATGGTCTTCAGGTCGGCGCGCAACTGCTCGCGGAGCTTGAAGTCGAGGTTGGCCAGGGGCTCGTCGAGGAGCAGCACGTCCACGGGGCGGGCCAGCGCCCGGGCGATGGCGGTGCGCTGCTGCTGGCCGCCCGACAGCTCGGCGGGCCTGCGGTCGAGGAACGCCGCGATGCCCATGAGCTCGGCCACCTCGCGCACCCGCCGGTCGATCCCGTCACGGCGGAACCCCGGGTCGAGCCGGAGGGGAGAGGCGATGTTCTCGTAGACGGTCAGCGACGGGTAATTGATGAATTGCTGGTAGACGAAGCCGACCGAGCGTTTTCGCACAGAAATGTCGGTGACGTCTTTTCCGTTGACAAGGACGCGGCCCGAATCCGGTGGTAACAATCCGGCGACGACGCGCATCAATGTCGTCTTTCCGGCGGTCATCGGGCCGATTAGGGTGGTCATTCCATCGGATAATTCCAGGCGAACGTCGTCAAGCCAGGTCTCCCCGCGCCGCCGTACGAAGACGCCATCGAGAATCAGCGTCACTGTGCCGGTCCTCTCTGCTCGCCTCCATCTAACATGATCTGCAACTGTGTGCAAAGAGGGCATGTGGTGCAGGAGTGAAGATTGTGACAGCTGGGTTAATTACCACCCTCGTGCGTGGCCTGTCCTGATCAGTTGGTGAAGACCTTCGCCACCAGCTCGTGCAGCTGCTTCCGCTCGTCCGCCGTCAGCGGGGCCAGCGTCTCCCGCTCCACGCGCTCGACCACCGCCAGCGCCCGCTCCAGCGCGTCGCGCCCCTCGGGAGTCAGCGAGATCCGGTAGCGCCGCCGGTCGGCCGGGTCGCGGTCGCGCTCTGCCAGCCCCTCGTCCATCAGGCCGTCCATGAGCCGCACCATGTCGCTCGGGTCGAGCCCGAGCCGGTCGCCGACCTCGCGCTGGGCGGCGGGCCCGAAGTCGGCCAGCGTGGCCAGCACGGCGAACTCCCACAGGCTCAGCCCCGTCTCGCCCGCCAGCCGGGCGGCGAGAGTGCGGCGATTGCCGGCTCCGACCTTGTGCAGCACGAAGGTCGTGGTCGCGAGCAGGGTGGGTGGCAGGTCCATGTCGGCCAAGTGTAGGTTGTGACCAATCATTGGTAGTCACCCACTAATTTCGAGGAGATCCCCGATGGACGCTCTCTATCCACGCCTGCTGGTGCGCGACTTCCCGGCCAGCGCCGCGTTCTACCAGGCAGTGCTGCGTGAACTGCTCGGCGTCGAGCCGGTGAAGGTCCTGCCCGGCTACGCCAACTGGGACATCGAGGGGGAAGCCGGGCTGGTGCTGTTCGCCCGGGACAGGCTCGCGGAGGCCGTCGGCACCGCTGACCTGCCCCGGACCGCTCAGGACGGGGCAATGCTGGTCATGAAGGTGGACGATGTGGACGTGGCGGCCGCCTGCCTCGCCCGCCACGGCGCCACCGTCGCCGCCCCGCCGCAGGACCGTCCCGACTGGGCGCCGACCCTGCGTACCGCGCATCTGCGTGACCCGGAGGGCAACCTCATCGAGTTGCAGTCGTACTGAGCTGGGTGCGGACCGGGAGCTCGGTCGAGGTCGGCACCGGCACCCCGGGGCAGGTGGCGGTGAGCCGCCCGGTCTCGAAGTAGTCGACCACCTTCGTGACGCAGCCCGGCACCCCGAGCGCGGAGCCGTGCACGTCGTCGTCGACGGTCACCACGTGCCCGCCGACGGCCGCCCTCGTCTGCAGCGTCCACTCGTACGGTGACGGGCTCTCGTGCAGGTGCCCCGACAGCACCAGCGAGCCGCCGGGCCGCAGGCGCGTGGTCTGCACGGGCAGCGGCCACCCGGCGCACATGGGGAAGAACGAGGTGGCCTCGCCGGTCACCGGATAGCGCTCGAGGCGCTCGCGGTAGGCGTTCCAGGCCGAGTCGAACGTGCGCGCGCCCTGGTCCTCGTTGCAGAAGAACGCGACGCGCGCCGTGCCGTTGTTCCGCTCGGGCACGCCGGCGGGCGGGGGCGGCGGCCGGTCGCCGAACAGCTTCTTGATCGTCGGGGGCGCGGTGGGGCCGGTCGCGTCCACCAGCTCCTTCAGCACCTGGGCGACCTCCGGCCAGGCGGGGCTCGGCTGGCCCGCCGCCTCCGCGATCATCCGGCCGTCCACGGTGAGGCCGATGTCGGTGAAGGTCACTGGCTTGGCGTCGTACGCCTTGCGCAGATCGGTCAGCGCCGACACCACCTGGCCCTTCGCGCTGCCGAACCCGTACACGTCGTCCCGCTCGGCGATCCACCTGGCCATCCGCTGGAAGTCGCGGTCGGCGGCCCTGGCGCGTACCTCCGTGAAGACGTCCATCCTCGGCACGGGCAGCGCCACGCTGTCCAGCCACATGCGGTGCACCTTGGCCGGGAACAGGCTGCGCAGGACCGTGCCGAGCCAGGTGCCCCACGAGACGCCGAGGAAGCTGATCTTCGCCTCGCCCAGCGCGGAGCGGATCCTGTCGATGTCGCGGGCCACGTTGGCGGTCGTGAGCCGGCCGATGAAGCCGGGGTCCGACCGGCCGCAGGCCTGGTTGTCCTTGACCGTCTGGTCGTAGACCTGCCTGGCCAGCTCCTCGCTGACGGGTCCCGGCGGCGCCGGCCCCGGCCTGCCGCCGGAGCATTTGGCCTTCGTGCTGTAGCCGACGCCGCGCGGGTCGAAGCCGATCAGGTCGTAGCGGGCGTTCAGCTTCGCGTCGGTCATGGTGAGTTGGAGCGGCATCAGGTAGCCGCTGCCGCCCGGGCCTCCGGGGTTGACCGCCAGGCTGCCCAGGCGGTGTTCCCGGTCGGTGGCCCTGAGCCTGGTCAGGGCGATGGTGATCTGCTTTCCGCCGGGGTCGGCGTAGTTCTGGGGGACGGTGAGCGTGCCGCACTCCGTCCTGCCGAGCAGGCGTCTGAACTCGGGGAGCCGCTGGTCGTCGAGGCCCATCCAGCGCAGCACGTCGTCGGAGTAGGACGGGCAGTCCTGCCAGGTGATGGCCGGTCGCTCGGCGGTCCCGGCCGCGTACGCGGGTGCGGGCGCGGCCAGCAGGCCGGCCGTGAGCAGCGTTCGTAAGATCATGCCCCCAGGCTCGCGGCGGCCCGGCCCGGCGACATCCCCCGGCAGAGGGGGCCACGAGCCAACCTTCAGGGGATGATCGAGTCCACGTACCCGCCGTCGACCCGCACCGCCGCCCCCGTGGTCGCGGAGGCGAAGGGCGAGCTGAGATAGACGACCATGTTCGCGATCTCCTCGGGCTCGATCAGGCGCTGCAGCAACGACTGGGAACGGTGCTGGAGCATGAACGCCCGCTGCGCCTCCTCCCACGGCAGTTCCGTGCCCATGAGCTCGTACACGAACTTCTCGACGCCCCCGGTGCGCGTCGGCCCCGCGATCACCGAGTTGACCGTCACCCCGCTGCCCGCCGCCTCCTTGGCGAACCCCCTGGACACGGCCAGCAGCGCGGTCTTCGTCATCCCGTAATGGATCATCTCGATGGGGATGACCACGGCGGAGTCGCTGGCGATGTACTGGATCCGGCCCCAGCCGCGCTCGACCATGCCGGGCAGGTAGGCGCGCGTGAGCCGGACCGCGGCCAGCACGTTGACGTCGAAGTAGCGCCGCCACTCGTCGTCGGTGATCTCGAGCGCGGGTTTGGCCCCGAAGATGCCCAGGTTGTTGACGAGGATGTCCACCTGGGGCAGCGCGCGCAGCACCGCCGCGCAGCCCTCGTCCGTGGTCACGTCGCCGGGTGCCGCGATCAGGTCGCCGACTTCTATCTGCTCGATGGCCATCGCGACGGTGCTTTCGCTGCGGCCGTTGATCGCGACGTGGGCCCCCGCCAGCGCCAGCCCCTCGGCGATGGCCGCCCCGATGCCCTGAGTCGAGCCGGTGACCAGCGCGGTCTTGCCACTGAGATCGATACGCACGACATCTACCCCCTGCTCGCCATTGTCCGTGGTGAGGAAGCGGTGGGTCGCGCCGGGGGTGGCACTCGGCCCGCGTCGCTCGCGAAGAGGCCTGAGCGCCGGTCATATGCGTAGGCTGGTGGTGGCGTGGAAGGGGCGTGGGTGCACCGGATCATCCTGTGGCTCGTCGTGGTGGTCGCCTTCATGGTGAGCCTGGTCGTGCCCGGCAAACCCGAGATCGAGGCGTGCCAGTCACGCGACACCAGAGTCGTCGCCCCGTACGCCGTCACCGGCTACTGGGTCATGCCCCGGGCCGATCCGTGCGTGACGCGGCGCATGGTCGAGGCGATCCACGCGATCGGCGGCGACACGATGATCACGTTCGGCCCGCGGTTCAGCGCCCGCGAGGACCCCGACTTCGCCGACTGCCTCGTGGACGGGCGGCCGTGCGCCGAGGTCCCCGGGGTCCGCCACGTCTACACCTACGTGACCAGCGAGGAGTTCGGGAAGGGGCTGCTGCGGTGCCCGGGGCTGGACCGGCGGATCGAGAGCCGGGGCCGGATCTTCTACCGGGTCTCGCTGGCCGGGTCCTGTCAGGACCCCGTACAGGATCTCGTGCTCATCGCCACGGACGGCGACGGGCTCGGCAACCTGATGACCGAGGCGGCCGCGTACGGGATGACCGTCTTCCCCGGGCTGCCCGCCGCGCCGCAGCTGGCCGGCAAGCCGTGGGAGCCCGACACCGCGCACACCGCCGCGCTGACCGCCTTCACCGCGCGGGTGCTGGCCGACTACCGGGAGCGGTTCGGGAGGTCTTCCGCGTTCGGCGGGGTGTACCAGTCGTTCGAGCTGGCCATGCGGACGCGGTCGGCCAAGGACCCGATCATCGAGCTGTACGCGGCCCAGCACAAAGTCGTCGCGGCCACCCTGTCGGGGAAGAAGATCGTGGTCAGCCCGTACATCGACGCCCGGAGAGGCCGCGGGTTCCCCCCGGAGCAGGTGGAGCAGGGGCTCGCCGACATCGCGGCGACCCGGGCGGGGCTGCCCATGGCCGTCGCCGTGCAGGACGGGCGGGGGACCGGGAAGGTGCCGGTCCACGGGATCCAGGAGGCGGGGGCGAAGGTGGTGCCGCGCCTGGTGCCGGTCGTCGGGGACGTGAGCAACGCGCAGGCGTACTACGGCGCCACCCGCGACTACATCGAGGCGGCGGCGCGGCGGGTGCCGTCCGGGGTGGAGTTGTGGGTGAACGTGGAGGGGTTCGAGCCGACTCCCGTGGACGGGGAGTGCGGGCGGGTCGATCCGTTGCCGCTGCGCGGGCGTACCACGAAGAGCCGGATCGACCAGCAGGTGATGGCGGCCGGGACGCACGCCGCCAAGATCATCTCTTACGGATGGGACCCCTTCTTCACCTGCCAGGCCCGCTACGACACGCCGTCGCTGGCCGACGACATCGTGAACGGCTGGCGGCAGCCGATCATCGTCGGCGCCTCGCGGAAGGAGATGAACGGGCGGCCCGGCGTCCTCGTCGAGGGCTACAACCTGCGCGGCGGCACGCTCCGCTTCGACCCGCAGGGGGTGGTGGTCAAGCAGGAGTGGTACGAGAAGGGGCGGCTGGAGTCGGCGTGGGCCCCGTACGTTCCTTCGGGCCCCTGGACCTCGATCACCGCCACGAATGAGACCGGCCACTCCAGCACGAGCGGCTACGTGATCCGTTAGGTCAGCGCCGACACGAGGATGTCCGCCAGCAGGGCGGCCTGGCTGCCGTCCTCGTCCAGGTCGGGATCGAGGATCGTCACCTCCAGGCCCGCGGCTCCCGGGAGCTTCACCAGGCCGCGGATCAGCTCGGTGAGCTGCGCGGCGTCGAGCCCGCCGGGCGTGGGGGAGTCGACCGCGGACAGCACGGACGGGTCGAGCACGTCAGCGTCCACGTGGATCCAGAACCCGTCGAGTTCGTCCCGCAGGAGCACCTTGCTCGCGTCGTCGAGGGAGATGTCCCTGCCGGGGACGCAGGCGATGCCGCTGTCCGAGAAGTCGTCGAGATCCTCCTCGTCCCGCACTCCCAGCACGATCACGTCCTCGTCCCTGACGTACGGCCGCAGCCCGTCGATGTCCGTCAGGTAGTCGTCACCCCGCCCGGTGACCAGGGCCAGGTCCTCCCCGGCCGCGGAGCCGACGTGCGGGGAGTTGCCGAGGTGCCGGAAGTCGGAGTGCGCGTCCAGGTACGCCAGCCCGTACCGTCCGCTCCTGCGCAGGTCGAGGGCCGGGCCGAGCAGGATCGAGCAGTCCCCGCCGAGCAGCACGGGGAACCCGCCCTCCGCCCTGATGGCGCCCACCCGGTCGGCCAGCCTGCGGGCGTAGGAGGCGATGGCGGGTCCGTTGCGCACGCCGCTCCCCGGCGTCCAGGTAGCCACGTAGCGGGGCGGGACGAGCGCGCCCGCGTCGGCCGCGCCCAGGCGCTGGACGAGACCGGTGTTCCGCAGCGCCCAGGGGGCCTTGTAGCAGCCGGGGACGGTGTCAGGGGCGGGCGGGCGCAGGCCGAGGTTGGAGGGCGCGTCGAGGACGACGATCTCTCTGTCAGGGGTTATTATGCTCATAGTCGTGACGGTAACAGGAGGCGGGCGGAATGCGCCAGTTCGTTGAGACGGGTCTCGTGGCACTCGACCTGGCCAACACGTGGGACGAGTACCTGGCGGATCCCGAGCGCCTGCCGGATGTGGAGGCCCTGCACCGCTTCTGCCACGAGCTGGGGGAGTGCGGCGAGCCCGGCGGTGACGACCTGCGTGCGGTTCGTGCCGTCCGGGGCCGATTGCGCGCGGTGCTGTCCTGCGAGCCGGTGGAGCGAACGCGCGCCTTGGCTCAGTGGGCGGACGACCTTCCGATCCGGGTGATCGTGGAAGAAGCGGACGGGGTGCCGCGGCAACGGCTCAGCGCGTCTGCAGGAGCCACCCTGGCCGAACGGCTGGCCGTGCGATCCGTCGCGGAGCTGCTCGACATCGCCGCCTCGGGCGACTGGGACCGGCTCCGCCTCTGCGCGGCCGATCCCTGCAAGGACGCCTTCGTGGACCACAGCCGTCCGGGCAAGCGCCAGTTCTGCTCCACCCGCTGCGCCAACCGCGCCCACGCCGCCGCCTCCCGCGCCCGCCGCCGTTGAGGCTTCCGGACGGCTCTCGCAACGGAGATCACCGTGCTACGACGGCGGTCAGCCAGTTTTGCGCGGGACGGCTCAATGTGCTGTTGCGATCACGTCTGGGTCCGGGTGGTGGAGACGGCGCAGCCGTCGCACCAGAAACCGAAGAGCAGCCAGGGAAACTGCACCGGACCGAAGGGCGTGGGGCCGCTGTCGACAGCGGCAAGGAAGGGCATGAAGTTCCCGCACTCAGGGCAGATGGGATGCGTCTCGGGGGTTGGCCAGCGCGGTAGGCCGCCTACCTGATGGTGGGAGTTCCTGGTGACGCTTCCGGGGATGGCAGTCTTGCTGACACCCGTCTGGTTGGGGTGGGGCTCGAGGACCATGGACCGTTCGCCAGGTATCAGTCGTGGCTCGCGGCCCGCGGGGCCTTGAGGGTTGAAGTAGACCTTCGTGCCCTGTCCGGTGAACCGCACGGTGATTACGTCAACTTCGTCGCAGTCGCACGAGAACCAGAAGAACGATGGATCGTGGCTCAGGTTGTGCGGTAGGTCGCCGGCCGACAGAGTGAGCACGCGTTCGGCCGGCGCCCCGCACTCTGCGCAGAGGGGAACCTGGTGCGCGTACGTGCCGCCCATGATGTGCTTGCTCGCACCTTTGTCCGCGACGAACCCCATGAACGCGGGGTGGAAGCCGGCCGCTTTCCCGGTGTCGGGTAGTCGGCCCGCGAGCGGCATCAGCCATTCCCAGTCCTCCAGGTCCGGCACCTCGTCGCGTACCGAGGCGATGAGTTCCGCGGCGTGTTCGGTGCGGATGAGGGCCAGTGCCCACAGGTGGTCCAGGTCGCCGTCGTTCTTCCACTCGGCCAACAGGGCGTCGGCCAGGTCGTCCTCGGCACCGGACAGCAAGCTCTCCTTGATGGACGGGCTGTCGATCCGGTCGGCGCAGTGGCGTAGGCGTTCCGGGAAGTAGATCCCAATATTGAAAAGGACGGCGGAGTATGGCGAATCTGGGTCCGGGGCGGCCAGATAATCCTGGATGAACGCGTCCAGGGTGGCGGCCGGCAGCCACGGGACGAGCCGGGCCGCTGATCGGGCGAGCGGAACCGTACGACGCAGCCGTTCCGCTGCCCTGGTCTTCTCCGCCTGCGCACCCGGGATCATCTCGAGGTAGGCCGCCACATGCTCGGCGACCCGACTGTCCGATGTCTCCATGAGACAGGTGATCGCTGCGGCAATCCCCTCGGTGCCGGCCGGGGCTAGCAACGCCGTGACGCGCTCGTCCTTCGCCGCGACCGACAACTCCTCATCGAAGATGATCTCCTCGATACTCTGGATCATGATCCGACATACTTCCATCTCGGCGGGCGAACACGACACGGTGCGCATACTGGCACTCCACCCGATCCAGACATCGGCCCGGAGATGAGCCTCGGGCAGAGCCACCTGCGTTGCACGGTTTCAGCGGCTGGATCGACAGTCAGGTCGCCATCGCCACCCTTGTCCTCGTACACCGACCGCGGCTGCATAACCTGACTGCCATCAGCCGTCAACCCCTTGCGCGGAAAGGCTCACTCACGCTGGAAGGCGACGGCGGGCGTACGGAAACAATATCGCCGCTACGTCGCGGTTCCCCCTCCCTGTTCTGCTGGGCGCACGAAAGATCGAGGCTAGGAAATGCGCTTCCAGTAAGTGGAAATGAAACCCCAAAGCAGACTTCGATCCAGCTCCAGGCTCGCGTGTTTGTCATACCAGAAGCTGGTGAAGCCTCGTTGAACGTCCCATGCATCTGTCTTCGGCTTGAGGCCGAGCTCCACGGTCTTGTTGGCGAACGGGCCGATCCACCCGGGCTTTCCGATCAGATCCACTTTGTCCCAACGTGGGCCCAGGGCGGGACCGACAGCATTTATAGTTCTCTGTCTGTCGTCCAGCAATAGCGGTCGGTTTTCCACGACCGACATGTTTCCTTTGTAGAGGACGTTGTAGGCCATTTGACCAATCTCGTCGAGGGTGGACTTCGCCCACACTGCGCCGACCTTCGTACGCCGCGAATCTGATGAGCCGCCGCTGCTGTCCTTGCCGTCGGTTATCTTCATCGTACGGCCCTTGAGAAGGTCGAACTCGTGGCCGCCCTGGCCAATCCGTTTCTGCAGGAAGAAGGGGTTCTTTCCGTCCTCTACGAACTTCGCGAGCGCGAAAAGGGAGGTCACAGGAGCGGTGACAGCGAGAATCCCCAAAGCCCACTTGACGTCATGCCACCGCTTGGCCGGACTAAGCTTCCAGCCTCTGCCCTCCAGGCTCGCATAGCTCGGGACAGGCCAGGATCGGGCGGCGAGTGCCGCGCCGGTGCTGAGAACGGCCATGCCGAATCCCAGCTGAGCAGCGTGCTCCCAATCCCAGTCGGCGCCGCTGGCCCATCCCGCGGTCGCCAGCACGGTTGTGCTCACCGCCCCGCCGGCCAGGATCCGGGAGAACGCCCGCTCCCATGTGGCCGACTCCATGGCCTGGGCCAGACCAGTGAGCGCGGGTCCCCCTCGGCGCAGGAGCAGGGGCAGCGCGGCGTGCGCACCGGCCATCAACCCGCCGGCGAGCGCTCCGTGAGACATGTCCCGAACGAGCTCCGCCGCATCGACGGTGCCGGTGGTGAACAACTGATCGATCACGCCCAGTCCGCCGGAGAACATCGCGCCCAGCGCGGCCTGACGGATGATCAGCAAGATGATCCGTAGTGCCTGGCCCTCCACTCGGAGCAGCCTTTTCACCACGACGTCGAGGGTGGGGCCGAGCCTGCGGGCCAGTAGCTTTGCGAGGAGCATCAGTGCCACCACGAACGCCGCGGATGCCACGAATCGCCATCTGGCCTTGACAATCGCGTCATAGGCGATCTGCGCGCAGTCGGCGAGATGCTCGCACTGCTGCCGCAGGCGCGCCAGCTGCCCCTGGTCGCCGTGCACCACCCGCGCGGCGCGTCCGAACGCGGCCGTGGCCGGCCCGCACCCGGCCGCACGACAGGACTGATCGGCGATCTGCTCCTGAACATCGCCGACTACGCGTCCCATCGCCGTCGCGGCATCCCGCAGCCGCACCACACCGTCGAGATCGCCATCCGGCCACGCGGAGCCGCATCCTATGGATTCGAGGAACCAGATCGCCTGGCTCACGAAGCCAGGCGGCGGCGTGGTCGTCGGAAGGCCGCCCGGGCCCAGCTCGGGCCTGTACTTCTCCGGATCCTTCAGCCAACCCGGGCACGGCTGCTCGCACGGGATCCCACCGTTCGCCGCCTCGACCCTGGCATACCGGTCCCCGGTGACAGCCAGCCCGGCCGCCATCCCGCGTAGCAGGTTCACCGCCGCGACCAGGTCGTTCAGCAGCTCGTCACGTATTTGGGCGAACCCCGGCACGCCCGCCTCGGGATCGCCCTCGAAAAGCCCCCGGCCCAGACCGTCCTGACCGAAGGGCCGCTCATCCATCGCCCGGCAGAACGCGTCCACGCCCCGGGCGAGATCATCGGCGGCCTCCCGGGCCCCTTTTCCCGCGCTGACCCAGCTCTCCGGATTGAATTGCAGGACCCCCGCAGGGGCCAAATTCTCGGCGGCCATGGCTCTTCAACTCCATGATCTGCAACAACCGCTCGCCACTGTAACGGATCAGCTACGCCGACGGAATATGTGGCCGCTTTGAAGAGCACGCGCCCCCAGCCGTCCCCCGCGCCCGCCACTGCTGACGAACCGGCTGGCAATCCGACGCGCTTTGGCGCTCCAGGCTCAGGCACGGCGCCAGGTTCGGCGCCGTGACTCCTTCCGCTGGCTCACCTGGCTACCCAAGACCGAGCGCCATAGGTGCGTACGCCTTTCCTCTCCCCCTCCCACCGCAGCCGTGAGCTGAGTGACGAGAGGCCGCAGGCTTCGCGTCAAAGCCACGGACCGCACCAGCAGGCGTTCCTACAGGACCTTGTCGGCGAGTGTCCGAATGATGTCGGCGACTGTCTTGGGGGCTTTGAGGTCAGCGCCGTGATCCCGCTTGTGCATCACCACACGTTCGGCCCGGCGTAAAACGCGCTCGATGGCGTCCAACGACGCGGTCTGCTGCGATGTGCTGCGGTCGCCGCTGAGTAGCACGGTGGGCGTGGTGATCCGGGAGTACGCGTCGAGGCGGACACCCAGCCGATCCATGGCTTCGAGATCATCGATCTGGCACGGCACCAGCCTGCGGTAACGCGAGATGAGGGCGGTGAGAGCGGCTGCCGCCCATGCCTGCCAGGCCGGTAGGCCGATGGTCTGGCGGAAGAAGATCGCCATTGCCTTGCTCGGCTTGCCTGCGGCGAGCGCGGCCCGCGCGTGCGTGATGACCTCGCTGTCCCGGCCGGCCAATGGTGTGTCGATCACGGCGGCTGGTTCGAAGATCACCGCGCCGGTGAAGGCCGACGGTGATGCCGCAAGGGCTTCGAGGGCGACCACCCCGCCGGAGGAGTGGCCGTAGATGATCAGTGGCCGGCCGACTTGGCGGGCGATCGCCAGAACGTCGTCGACCTCCTGGGAGACCGAACATGCTGTGCCGCCGGTCTTGAGGTCCGGCCGGTACTGACGTCGGTGCAGGCGTAGGACGCGAAACCGCCGGGCGAGGATCGCGGCGAGCTTCTTGGTCCGCGTCCCGTCGTCCAACCCGGGACCGATGATCAGGATGGCCGGCCCGCGCCCCTGGTCGTAGACGTGGATGTCAGTCCCGTCGGCTGCGATCACGGTGTCCATGCCGTCTCCTTCGCCGCTGCCTTAGCATTGCTAAGCTCGCCTTAGCAATGCTAAGGATGACTTAGCGCTGCTAAGGTGTCAACCGATGTGCGCGAACGCCCGCCCTGGCCTGACCAGACAGACGTTGATTGAGACGGCGCTGCGGCTTCTGGATGAGGTAGGGCTGGAGGGGCTGACGGTGCGCCGACTCGCCGCCGAGCTCGGCGTCCAGTCGCCGGCGCTGTACTGGCACATTCGCAGCAAGCAGGAACTGTTGGACGGCATGGCGGATGCGATCATCCTGGCTGCGGGGATGGGCCCGCCTCACCACGGCGAGGTGTGGCAGGATTGGCTGGCCCGCCGGGCCCGTGCGTTCCGGCAGTCGCTGCTCGCCCACCGTGACGGCGCCCGCATCGTCGCCGATGCCGCCTGGCTCAGCCCCGCGACGGTCAGAGCGTTCAACGACGAACTGACCGCCATGGTGGACCGCGGCTTCACCCCCGTGCTGGCACTGCGCACCATCACCGCCCTCTCTCAGTACGTCACCGGATTCGTCCTGCAAGAACAGTCCCGGCCGCGCAAGCGCGCCGAGCAGCGTTCGGACCCGATTGCAGCGCTGAGCGATCTACTGGACGGCGACACCTCCGCCCCCCTGCTTGCGGCGATCCGCGACGGCGGCACCACGACCGGCGACGACGCCTTCGAGCATGGCCTTCAGGTACTCATCGACGGGACCATCGCCGCCCTCACCGCGCAGGCCACCTGATGGCTTGACGAACTTGCCGCCCATTCATCACTCATGTGTCGCAACGTTTCCGTCTATGACAGAACAAGAACGCCCCAGCCGTGCTCGGCTCGGGGCACTCAGTGAGGAACCACCTGAGCGCGGACACCGGGGAGATCGTCGAACGCTGCCGACGCGTCCATCGTGATCACCGTCCTCGCGGTGGCCGCAGCTGTCGCGGGGATCAGCAGTTCGTGCGCGCCTCGGGACTTGCCTTCTCGCCGGACATGTGCCATGAGACGGGCGTGGACCCTGGCGACGCCCGTTGTGTATTCCTCAACGGGGATCAACGCAAGAACCTCATCCACGAAGGCCTGTCGATTGGGCCGTCGGGCCGCATCAGCCATCTCGACAGCGACGAGCAACTCAGCCACAGTGATGGCTCTCCATGCGTGTAAGCATCGCCGGGCGTACCGAGTACGAGAGGCCGGGCGCCTCGAGTGGGTAGCGCTCGCCGTTATCCGCCGCCTGATCGACAAGCGCGACATCGTCAGCGGCACCAGCATGAACGCACCGCTCTACGTCGTTACGGAGGTGTAGCGGCGTAGGCCATGTTCCGTCTGCCAAGCGGACGCGCAGCCGGAGCGTAGGAGGGCATCGAGCAGCGCGGCCAGGTTCGGACGATGGGCGCACTGCTGTCGGAGTGGCAGTCTTCCCACGCGCCGATCACGATGGCCGTGACCTTCGCGGTGTCGACGCGCTCGAAGAACCAGTCGAGGCGCTCGGCGATGCGGCTGCCGTCTCAGCCGGGAGCGCCGAGCCGCCAAGCCGCGGACCCGGCGTCGGGATGCGGCCCATAGACCCCGACGACACTTCCGCCACCCGAGCCATCGGGCCTCACTAGTCTCCGGAGTCCTTGAACGCCGGTGGGCAGGCGAACAGGCCGCTGGAGACGTGCTTGACGTACGGTTGCCCGTCCGGGATCGGGACACGAACAAAGCGTCGACCAGCAAACGGACTCGACATCTGAACTACTTCAGATAACCTGTTGAGGTGACGACCAAGAGCTTTCCTTACAGTGCGTTTCTCAGGGGCCCTTCAGAGGTGCTTCCCACACTGGACAATGCCGATGTCATCCTCGAACGACGCGATGACGAGAACCTCATCTTGATGCGCGCCGAGCGGTTCGAGGCGGGGATGGCCAGCTTGCGTATCGCCGCTCGTGCGCTGGCCATCGTGGCTCGCCGCAACAGCGCCCTTGCCGAGGAAGTCCTCGCGGAGGAGCTCCCGTGGCTCACCTGGCTGCCCGACACGGAACGTCAGGAGTGCGTACGTGAGCTGCTCAGCCACCTGATCGCGGGGGCGGACACTGGAGAGTTGCTGCCGTTCGGGAGGTCGTTGGCCTCATGGCGCTCCACTGCGGTGATCTGGAGCGATCCGCGCCTTGCCGGCGAGCTGCAGGGGCCCTTCCCCGGCGACGGGTCAGAGGTCCCCCGTCCGAAAGGCGATTCTTGATGGCAGGCCGGGGAGACGATGTCCCCCGCCCCAACCCATGGCGTGTTCGATTCGCCGACCGCCGCGCCGCCGAGGGGTGGACGCATTTGCTCGCCCAGGCTCCGGAAAACCTTGATCGGGCATGGGTGGCCATCACCAGCGATCCGCGACGTGTGGACTGCCGCCAGCACCCGCTCAAGGGTGCACTCGGCATCGTGAAAGTGGCTGGTGCACCACTCGAACAGTGGCAGTACGAGGCCACGTCCGGCGGTCGGCTGTGGTATGCGATTGACGATGAGGAGCGCACCCTGTGGATCACACGTGCCGGGACGGGACATCCTAGGCAGACCGACCAGCGCCGTTGACCGCCGCCATGCGATGAACCCTTGATGTACGGGAGAGGGCAGGCGGGGCGGGGTTTGCCCATGATCTGAGCTCTCAGGTACGTTGATCCGCTGCCTACTGGAAGGCCGGGAAAATGTCCGATGCGCATGATGACGCCAAGCTGTCCGCAGTGCTGGTCCACGGTCTGCGTCCGACGAAGGTGACCATCGTCGACTACGATCCCGCCTGGCCGGCGCGCTACGAACGGCGAGCCGCCGAGTTGCGGGCGATCCTCGGCGAGCGCGCGAGGTTGATCGAACACATCGGCTCCACCTCGGTGCCCGGCCTCCCCGCGAAGCCCATCATCGACATCGTCGTCGGCATCGACGATCCGGACGACGAGCCTGCCTACCTGCCCGATCTCGAAGCGGCAGGCTACGACCTGCGCGTTCGGGAGCCGGGACACCGCTGCCTCCGGACCGGGGAGCCCGGCGAGCCGGTGAATCTGCACTGTTACCCGCCCGATCACGTCGAGGTGCGCCGCTACCTCGCCTTCCGCGCCCGGCTGCGGGCCAGCGAGAGCGACCGGGACCTGTACGCGGCCACCAAGCGCGAACTGGCACAACGGGAGTGGCGTGACATCAACTACTACGCCGAGGCAAAGGGACCAGTGATCGGCGAAATCCTCACCCGAGCGGGATGGCGCGACTAGCGACGGGACGGGCGTCAGCACGGGCCGGCAAAAGGACATCATAGCTGGACGACTTCCGGCTCCCGATGGGCGGTGTCTCTCGGGTGCGTGGTGCGACAAGCAACTCCCGAGGCCGCCGCTAGCCTGTCGCGCGGCTGGACTCTCCCACTGGGGGAGGCCTCATGCTACTCCCACGGTCCCCAGTGGTTGATCACGAAGGTGTCAGGGACGGGAACGGTGTGACCGTTCGCCCCGTCAGCATGAGGAGAGCGACGCATGACCATAGTGAAGGACATCGAGGCCCGTGGCATGCACCACTGCGAGACGACGGCGCTGGGAGTGCTGTTGCGGCATGAGGGACTTGATCTGTCCGAGCCCATGCTGTTCGGCCTGGGTTCGGGCCTGTCCTTCATCTATTGGGACAGCAAGGGCATGGCGTTCCCCTTCCTCGGAGGCCGCGTCAAGCCTTTCGACCTCACCAGGAACCTGGCCGCCCGGCTGGGGCTGACGTTGACGACCGAGGAGACCACCTCACCGCGCAAGGCGTGGGAGAACGTGGCCGCCCCAATCGACGCCGGTCGGCCGGTCGGCCTCCAGCTCGACTGCTACCACCTGGACTATTTCCGCTCCAAGGTGCATTTCGGCGGTCATGTCGTCGCCATGTACGGCTACGACGAGCACGACGTCTACCTTGTGGACACCGACCAGCAGGGCGGAGCGGTGCGTACCAGCCGGGCCAGCCTCGCCACGGCGCGGGCCGAACGCGGCCCGATGACCGCCAGGAACCGATCCTTCACCATCACCCTGCCCGCTCACCCGCTTTCCTGGCAGGACCAGATCATCCCCGCCATCAAAGCGTGCGCCGACGCCTTCCTCGCCGCTCCCATCGCGAACCTGGGCCACCGCGGCATCGAGAAAGCCGGCAAACAGGTGCCCAGATGGCTGCTACGCGCCGGCGCGCCGCAGCAGGACCTGCCGCAGGCCGCCCTCCTCATGGAGAAGGGCGGCACCGGCGGTGCCCTGTTCCGCGCCCTCTATCGCGACTTCCTCGACGAGTGCACTGGGCTGATCGACGACGGCAACCTCCGCGCCGGTCACAGGCTGTACGCCGAGGCCGCCGACCTTTGGACGGACGTGTCCACCTTGATCGCGAAGGCTGGGGAGAGCGGCGACGCGGGATACCTCGAGCAGGCAGGCGTCATCCTCCACGATCTTTCGCGCATCGAGAAGGACGCCATGCAGGTGCTGCGTCAGTTGTAGCTCAAAGGGAAAGCGGGCTGTACGGATACGCCCTGAGTCATGCGGGCTCTTCGAAGTTGGTCGGGGCTGAGCCATCCACGGCTTCTCCGAGTCAACCGCGCACTGGTCTTCCGACTTCGACTGGGTTCGAAACCCCATGAAGCCGATCCAATCGGCTCAAGTCCGCGGGATGAGCAGTTCACGAAGCGGATCGCCACCGTCGATGAAAAGCCGGGCCTCTGCCGTGGTCGCCGCGGCGATGCACTGGAGCATCCGCTGACCAACCTCGGGATGTCGCCCGTCGAGGGCTCCAACGCGAACGGCGAACACGATGTCGTACGGCTCTTCGTGAGCCTGCAGGACGAAGTCTTCGCCCGCGACCTGGCGGACGCTCATGCGGCCGGACGTGATTTCGTCTATCGCGGCGGCTTCTGCCTGGGCGATGGCGGCGGCGGATCTGTCGATGGCCAGGATGTGGCCGGTGGTGAGCCGGGCTGCGACCGCTCGTGCGGCGGCCCCGGGCCCGCACCCGATTTCGAGGACACGCGAGTGCGGCTGAAGGGGAAGCGCATTCACGACCGCAGCAAGGCGGGGTGACAGACGTGTCGGCATGAGCGGAAGACTAAATCACGGTCGGCCTGTGCGGGCTCTTCGAATTCAGGCGCGGCTGAGGTGTCCGCGTCCGCGCCGGGTGGTGGCGCAGCGGGTGCGCAGACGCCGGTTTTCGGCGTTGCGGAAGCCGTAGGCGTCGCGGGGCGGTGGTCTTGATGACGCGGTTGGTGCTTCGGAGCCGGCGTTGGTGATGCCGGTCTGGATGAAGGCCAGGATCTCGGGTCACCTGGTCTCGATGGTGGTGGCCAGGCGTTCGAGTTCGGGCAGGCCGGAGGTGGCGCAGCGGTCGTAAAAGCGAAACAGCCGGTCGGCGATGATGCTTCGGTCGGGGGAGTGCCGGTCAGGGCGAGCAGGTCCAGAAGGTCTTCCTTGGCGTTCCACGCGGCCAGGATCGGTCTGCCCAGCCGCGCGGGCAGGGCTTGCAGGTCATCGGCCAGGGCGGCCAGAAGATCCACGGCTTCGCAGATGTAGCGCCAGGCCGTGGTGGTGCCGATGGCGCACCCCACGGCCAGACGCGTGTAGGCATCGCCATTGCGTAGGTGGGCCAGGACCAGCAGCGCTTGTCGGGCTGGGGCTAACCGCCGCCAGCGGGAGCGGCGTTCGGCGCGTTGGGCGCGGATGAGGTAGGCCAGGCGAGTCAGGGTGTGGATGGACAGCGGAATGGAGGCAGGGTAAGACAGCAACGAGGCTCCCGGTTGCGGCATCGGATCTTGGTCGACTGCTGCCTTATCGGGAGCCTCCTCTCAGCCGCCACTGTTCTGTGCCAACCCACTGTGACCAGGGCCGTCAGGTTGGAAAGAGCTCGTTGGACTACAGGCCGTTCAACAGGTCTCGATAGCGCAACTGCTCAAGGTCGGCGATTTGCTGTCTGAGTTTCCGGACCACGTGCGGCCGGTCGAGTTGCATGTCTACCAGCCATTCGAGCAACGCGATCGCGTCCGGCCGCTTTGCCGGGATACGGCCGATCGTCGTGGCATAACGGTGCGCCGCCAACAGGGTTTCGTCATGTAGGGGACCCAGATCATCCGTTTTGACCTGGAACTCAACGAGACGTGCGTACGCCTCCGGTAATTCGATCTCGACTTGCGGACTGTCGCCGGGACGCTTGGTCACCGAGACGTAGGCGTCGCCGTAGTCGCCGAGCCGCACCGATTCGCTGCTGCGTCGACGCAGCCACCGGGGCCATCTCATGGGCACCTCCGTCCTCGACGATGGCACGTCGGCCCCGGCACCGTCCAGTGACACTGAAGCGGCCAAACCGGAAGCGCAGGCGGAGCCCGCGCCCTGATGAAACGTCTGAGCGGAGCGAAGTCCTACAGGGGTCGGGGCTCTGGCCCGACTGGAAGCAGCGCCTGAGCTCCCGAGCGCGAAGCGCCCCCTGGGAAGACCTTTGGCTCGGGGCGGGGTCCAGCAGGCCCACCCGGGAACAGGGCAACGGGCGGGTGCGCCTGCGCAACCTACTGCTCGAAGAGCGTGCGGCCCCAGTAGTCGCCCGCGTCCCGGACGCCGGGTGGGCAGGCGAACAGGCCGCTGGAGACGTGCTTGATGTACTCGTTGAGTACGTCGTTCTTGGCCAGGTTCATCTGGACAGGGACGAACTGTTTGCGCGGGTCCCGTTGGTAGGCGATGAAGAACAGGCCCGCGTCCAGGCGGCCGAGCCCGTCGGAGCCGTCCACGAAGTTGTAGCCGCGGCGGAGCAGGTGCGCGTTGTTGTTGGAGCTCGGGTGCGCCAGCCGCACGTGGGCGTCGGCCTTGATGTACGGCTGCCCGTCCGGCCCCTTGGCCGCGAAGTCCACCGGGTCGAACTCGGCCTTCTTGCCCAGCGGTGCGCCCTCGCCCTTGTCCCGGCCGAAGATCTGCTCCTGCTCGGTGAGCGAGGTGCGGTCCCAGGTCTCGATCACCATGCGGATCTTCCTGGTCACCATGTACGTGCCGCCCGCCATCCAGGCGCTGCCGTCCTGCGCGGAGGCCCACAGCTGGTCGCGGAGCAGGTCGGCGTCCTCCAGCTTCATGTTGTTGGTGCCGTCCTTGAAGCCCATCAGGTTGCGCGGGGTCGCCTGAGCCCGGGACGTGGACGACGTACGGCCGAAGCCGAGCTGCGACCAGCGTACGGACACCTTGCCGAAGCCGATCCTGGCCAGGTTGCGGATGGCGTGCACGGCGACCTGCGGGTCGTGGGCGCACGCCTGCACGCAGATGTCCCCGCCGGAAATTTCCGGGATGAGCTGATCTCCGGGGAATTTCGGCAGGTCAGCGAGGGCCGCGGGACGCTTGTCCGCCAGCCCGAACCGGTCGTCGAACAACGACGCCCCGAACCCGATCGTCAGCGTCAGCCCGGAGGCGGGCAGTCCGAGCGCCTCGCCCGTGTCGGCGGGAGCGGCCTCGGGCGCGCCGCCCACCGCTCCGAACGACCCCGCCTCCTTGCCCTGCGTCAGCCGCGCCGCCGCGGCCGTCCACTCCTGCAGCAGTTCGACCAGCTCGGCCCGGTTCTTCGTGGTGACGTCGAACGCCACGAAGTGCAGCCGGTCCTGCGCGGGCGTGACGACGCCCGCCTGGTGCTCGCCGTAGAAGGGGAAGGGGTCGAAGATCGAGGAGGCGTGCGCGACCGGCGCCTCGTCGAGCAGCGCGTTCGAGGCCACGACCCCGGCCCCGACCACCGCGGCCCCCGCCGCCCCCAGCCCGAACAGCCCCCTGCGGCTCATCCGCGTGCCGCGCGAAGCGCCCATCGCCGTCACCTTCCCGCTACTTCGCGATGGCCGGCGCGATCTTGCTGATCGGCTCGGCCAGCGCGTTGATCGCATCAGACAAGGTCTTCAGCTCGGCCTTGGACAGCTCGTTGTGCAACTTCCAGCCGTCGCCCTTCTGGTGCACGCCGAGCGCCGCCTCGGCCGCGGCGAACTTCTCGTCCAGCGTCTTGACCAGGTCGGGAGCCCGCTCCTCCAGCACCGGCCGGAGCGCCTGCACGGCCGCCCTGGAGCCCTCGAGGTTGGCGTCGAAGTCCCACAGGTCGGTGTGCGACCAGATGTCCTCCTCGCCGGTGATCTTCCCGGTGGCCACCTCGTCGAGCAGTTCCTTGGCGCCGTTGGCCAGGTTCAGGGGGGTCAGCTCGGCGGCGTTCGCCTTGGCCACGATCGTCTTGACGTCGGCGATCAGCTTGTCGGCGATGGGGCCGTCCTTGCTGACGTCCTTCTTGATCCACAGATCCTTCTCGATCCGGTGGAAGCCGGTCCACTCCTCGCCGTCGGCCAGATCCGCCTCGCGGGCGTCGATGGCCGGGTCGAGGTCGCCGAAGATCTCCGCCACCGGCTCGATGCGCTCCCAGTACGTCCGTGAGATCGGGTACAGCTCCTTGGCCTTGTCGATCTTCTCCGCCTTGACCGCGTCCACGAACTCCTGCGTCTTGACCAGCAGCGTGTCGCTCTGCGACTTGATGTACCGCTTGTAGCCGGCGACGGCCTCGGCGAGCTTGGCGTCCTCGTTGAGCGACTTGTGCTCGCCGGTCACCTTGAGCGCGTTGCGGATGCCCTTGCCCACCATGCCGGGCTTGCACGCCGTCTCGTACGCGCCCGCCGGCAGCTCGGCGATGAGCTCCCTGGTCAGTCCGGGAACGATGTTCTCGACCTCGGCCATGACCCGGTCACCGGGGGCGTACACGTAGAACTCGGTCACCTTGCTGCCGCCGTTCGTGATCGAGAACGTCGTGGTGCCCGCGGCGACCTCGGCCGCGGCGACCTTGCACTCGGTGTCGGACGCCGCCACGGTGACCTTCCCAGGGGCGGCGGATCCGGAGGGGGCGGCGGCGGTGTCGTTGCCCGAGCCGCAGGCGGCCAGCGTCGTGAGGGCGAGCGCGCCGAAGGACAGGCGGATGGCGGTACGCATGATGCTCCTGTTCAGGCCGCGGAGGACGCGGGTGACGGCGTGGACTTGACCCGCGGGTCGCGCAGGAAGAAGAAGAGGGTGGGAACGAGGTAGCAGGCCCAGGCGATGACCTCGGCGATGCTCGGCTGCGGCGTGATGTTCAGCATCCCCGACAGCAGCGTGCCGTACCAGGAATCGGCGGGCATGACGGAGCTGATGTCGAAGGCGTAGGAGTTCAGGCCGGGCAGGAGGTTCGCCTCCTGCAGGTCGTGCACGCCGTACTTGAAGATGCCGGCGGCCACCAGGATCAGCAGCAGCCCCGTCCAGGTGAAGAACCTGGTGAGGTTGATCTTCACGGCGCTGCGGTAGAGGCCCCAGCCGATGAGCACGGAGGTGAGCAGCCCCAGGCTGATGCCGATCAGCGGCTCCGCCGACGTGACGGCGCCCTGCACGGAGGCGAAGAAGAGGATCGCCGTCTCCAGCCCTTCGCGGGCGACGGCGAGGAACGCCATCACGACGACCGCCAACGAGCCCATCTCCAGCGCGTTGGAGAGCTTGCCACGCAGCTCGCCGGAGAGCGCGCGGGCCGCCCGCCGCATCCAGAAGATCATCCAGGTGACGAACACGACGGCGAGCAGCGAGGTGATGGCGTCGAACAGCTCCTGCCCCGTGTGCCCCAGGTGCGCCGCGGTGAACGTCAGCAGCGCCCCGAACCCCACGGACAGCGCGACGGCCGCACCGACCCCCGTCCAGACCTGCGGGAGCTTGTCCTTGCGGTCACTCTTGACGAGGAAGGCGACCAGGACTGAGACGACGAGTGTCGCCTCGAGACCTTCGCGCAGTCCGATGAGGTAACTGGCGAACACCGTCACTCCTGCTTGCTGAAGATTTGCTGAGGAAAGCCTTACCTAAATTAGGGCAGGCGAAGCATACCTAGCGCAAGAGCCGCAAGCGACAGTGTGCGGGGCATCACGTCTGGAGGTTGCCGGCCAGCAGGTCGAGCAGGGGCTGGCGGCGTACGCACTGCTCCAGGAGGAACGAGTCGGCCAGAGCGGTCAGCTCGTCGTCGTCGAGCCCGCGGAACAGCTCGGCGTACTCGGGCAGCAGCGCCTGTGCGATGAGGATGTGCCTGATCAGGTCGTCGGTCTGGTAGCGGGCGCCCCACGGGTACGGCTCCCAGCCGGGGGCCTCGGTCTCGATCAGCGCGTGCAGCGGGGTGAGCACGTCCGCGGACTCCTCCATGGTGGAGCCCCAGCGGTCCGCGCCGAGCCGCTGCTTCTTGGCGATGAAGCCGCCGAACCTGCGCAGGTACGGCCCCGCGGCGTGCACCAGCCCCTGCAGCCCCACGTCCTTGTACGTCCACAGCGACCAGCCGGCGCCCTCGGCGTCGTAGATCGACAGCTGGTCGCGCAGGATCTGGTAGCGCTGCTGGTCCACGGCCGGATCCCCGGTGTAGACGGGGCCGAACTCGCCCACCCAGAGCGGCGTGCCCGTCTCGCGCTGGAAGCGGGAGCGCCTGGCGAAGGTCCGCTCCAGCTCGTTCCTGTCGCACCACTCGCCGCGGGTGTAACCGGGGTACGGCCCGCCGTGGGCGAAGCCCGCCAGTGCGTAGTCGTGGAGGACGAAGACCGTGTTCTCATACATCTCACGAAATATCGAGAAATCCGTGGCGTACGTGTTTCCGTCCAGGAACAGGATGTGGTGCGGGTCGGCGGCCCGCACCACCTTCACCAGCCGGTCGTAGAACGGGCCGATGACCTTGCCCGTGAGGTCGCCGGGCTCGTTGACCGGGTTGTAGCCCGCCACCCAGGGGTTGTCGCGGTAGTGGTCCACGATGGCCTCCCACAGGTGCACCACCCGGTCCTGGAAGTGCCGGTGCTGCCAGAACGCGGCGACGTGCGTGGGGTTGTCGGAGTGCCAGTGCTGGTTCTGGGAGCCGGGCAGCGCGTGCAGGTCGATCACGCTGTAGATGCCGTGCGCGCCGAGCAGCCCGATCACCCGGTCGAGGTGGCGGAAGCCGCGCGGGTCGATCTCGAAGGGCCGGTCGTCGGACTCCCAGTGGCGGTAGTTGACCGGGATGCGCACGCAGTTCATGCCCAGCCCGGCCAGCAGCGCCGCGTCGTCCTCGGTGAAGAACGAGGTCAGCAGGCGGTCGAAGAACAACTCCGCCCGCTCGTCGCCCAGCACGGTGCGCACGGCGTACCGCATGGAGCTCTCGTTGGCCGGATAGCCGGTGATGAAGTTCTCCATGTTCATCCAGCCCCCGAGACCCACCCCGCGTAGCCGTACCGGCGTGGCGCCGTCCTTGACGAGCTGGGCTCCGGATACTTGCAGCATGTAGGTCATCCCTTCGTCGCACCCGCGGTGAGACCACCGACCAGGTGACGTTCCGCAACGGCGTAGAACCCGAGCGCGGGCAGCATGGCCAGGACGAGGTAGGCCAGGATGCGGGCGGTGTCGGAGGCGTACTGGCCCTGGAACTGCTGGATGCCCAGCGGGAGCGTCCAGCTCGACTCCTCGTTGAAGACCACGAGCGGCAGCATGAACTGGTTCCAGCTGCCCACGAGGGCGAGGACCGAGACGGTGGCGATGGCGGGCCTGGCCATCGGCAGCAGGATCCGCCAGAAGAACCCGAACGGGCTGCAGCCGTCGATGATGGCCGCCTCCTCCACCTCGCCCGGGATGCTGCGGAAGAAGCCGCGCAGGATGATGATCGTCAGCGGCAGGCCGAAGGCCGCCTGGGTGAGGATCACCCCGAACGGGTTGCCCAGCAGGCCGAACGAGCGCAGCAGCACGAAGATCGGCAGGATGGCCACCGCGAACGGGAACATCAGCCCGGCCGTGAACAACGTGAAGAACAGCTCCCTGCCGCGGAAGGCGAACCTGGCGAAGACGAACCCCGCCAGCGCCGACACCCCGACGGTCAGCACGGTCGTCAGGACCGCGATGAACGTGCTGTTCCACAGCTGCAGCCAGAACGAGCCCGAGCCGAGCACGTCGGTGTAGTTGGCCGGCACCCACGTCTCGGGCAGCCCGAACGGGTTGGTGGACAGCTCGCTGGTGGACTTGAAGCCGCCGATCAGCGCGTAGATCACCGGGACGATGACGAACGCGCCGACGATCCACGCGACCGCGTGCAGCGGGAGGGTGTTGCGCCGCGGCGTGCGCTTCTTGCGATGGATCATCGGCGCTCTCCCATCGAGGTGGTCGCGCCCTCCAGGTCGCGGCGCATCACGAAACGCTGGTAGACGAGGGCGAAGACCAGGCTGAGCAGGAACATCACGACGCTGATCGCGCTGGCGTAGCCGACCTGGGAGCGCTTGAAACCCCAGTCCATCATGGTGACGGCCATCGTCTCGGAGGAGTGCGAAGGGCCGCCCTGGGTGAGGATCCAGACCAGGTCGAAGAGCTGGATGGTGTAGATGACGGACAGGAAGACGCTGATCCGGATCGTCGGCCCGAGCAGCGGCAGCGTGATGTGCCGGAACGTCTTCCAGCTCGTGGCGCCGTCGATCTGGGCGGCCTCGATGAGCTCGTTCGGGATGTTCTGCCGCCCGGCCAGATAGATCATCATGTGGAAGCCGAAATATTTCCACATCATGACGAGGAAGAGCGACGGCATCACGGTGTCGGGGTCGGCCAGCCACTCGGAGTCGAGCCCGAACACCGACAGGAGCCGGTTCGCCATGCCCGACTCGGGCGAGAGGATCAGCGAGAACAGCACGCCGGTGATGACCTCGGAGAGCACGTACGGCGCGAAGAACACCACCCGGTAGAGCGTGCGCCCGCGGATGCGCTGGTTCAGCAGCATCGCGATGGCCAGCGAGAACGGCAGCTGGATGCAGACCGACAGCAGTACGAGGACCAGCAGGTGCCACAGGTCCTGCCCGAAAATTTCGGTGCCGAAGAGCCGGGTGAAGTTGTCCAGCCCGATGAAGTTGGTCGGCAGGCCGCCGAACCCGTTCCACCTGAACAGGCTGGAGTAGAACGCCACCAGGATCGGCGCGACGACGAGCAGCAGGAAGAGGACCAGGGCGGGCAGCAGGAACAGGGCGATGGTCACCCAGCGGCCGCGCCGCCTGGCGGCAGGGGCGGGGGCCGGAAGCTGAACCGCCTCCGGCCCTTTGATGAGAGTCGTCATCCTTCGCTCTTGGCCACTTCAGTGATGTCCTTGCCCACTTCCTCCGGCGTCTTCGTACCGGCGATGAGCTCGGCCACGCTGTCGTTGACCTGCTGGCCGACGGCGGGCGGGTAGGCCTGGTCCAGGTAGAGCTGGTAGCCGCCGGCCGAGGCGAGCAGGGTGGCCACCTGCTTGAGGTTGGCGTCCTTCACCGCGCTCTCCTCGCCCTTGAGCACCGGCAGCACGCCGCCGGCCTCCACGGCCTTGGAGTGGTTGCCCATCTCGGTCATGAACTTGACGAACTCCAGGGCCTCCGCCGGGGCGTCCGCGCCCACGGCCAGCCCGCCGCCACCGCCGAACGCGTCACCGATCGAGCCCTTGCCGCCCTCGACCGCGGGGAAGGGGAAGAAGCCCAGGTCGTCGCCGAGCCCCTTGCCGGAGTCCTTCTGCACGGCGGGCGCCCACTGGCCCATCAGCTCCATGGCGGCCTTGCCGTTCGAGACCGTGGCCGACTGGCCGTCGGGGGTGGAGTACGCCGCGCCGAGGAAGCCCTTCTGGAACGGCTGCAGGTCCGCGAGCGCCTTGACCTGCTGCCCGGCGGCGATGAAGTCGGGCTTGGTGAAGTCGTGGTCGGTGGCCGCCTGCTTGAGCGCGTCGAGGCCGGCGATGCGCATGGCGAGGTAGGCCCAGTAGTAGTGGCCCGGCCACTTCTCCTTGCCGGCCAGGGCGATCGGGGTGACGCCCGCCGCCTTGAGCTTCTTGACGTCCTCGAGGAACGCCGACCACGTGGCGGGCGGCTGGGTGATGCCCGCCTTGGCGAAAAGTTTCTTGTTGTACCAGAAACCGACCAGGCCGATGTCGGTCGGCAGCCCGTACGTCTTGCCGTCGAACTGGTACGCGCTCAGCGCCGCCGGCGTGAAGTTGGGCAGGACGTCGGCGACGTCGCCGGAGATGTCCTTGACCAGCCCCGCGTCGATCTGCTGCCTGAGCACGCCGCCGCCCCAGGTCGCGAAGATGTCGGGCGCCTTGCCCGACTGCGTGATCGTGGTGAGCTTGGCCTTGTACGCGTCGTTCTCCAGGACCGTGGCCTTGATCGTGACGTTGGGGTGCTTGGCCATGTACTCCTTGGCTCGCTGCGCCCAGAGCGACTTGAGCGGCTCGGCGGTCGACAGGTGCCACCATTCGAGCGTGACCTTGGCGGACGAGCCACCCTGCTGAGGAGCCGTGCTGCTGCCCCCACCGCCGCCACCGCCGCAGCCGGCTATGAGCACTGCGGTCGCGATCAACACCAGACTGCGTTTCATCCAGGGGTCCCTTCCTCAGAAGTGGCCCGGCGCTCCTCCATGTGACTCATGGGGCACTGCGAGTCGCACCGGAAGAAAGTTTCGTAACTCCCCCGATAATTTCGCTTTCTGGATCGTAGGTAGACGGTATGGAAAGCGTCAACACCTCGAGTGGGAGCGATCCCAAACCGAAACTTTCGGCTAAACTCCCGAACGTGTCAGCGAAGCGGCGGGTGACGATCGCACTGATCGCGGAGGAGGCCGGAGTCTCCATCCCGACGGTGTCCAAGGTCATCAACGGACGTCCAGAGGTCGCTCCGGCGACCCGCCATCGAGTCGAACGACTCCTGCAGGAGCACGGTTACCAGCGGCGCATCAGCCAGGACGACACCCCGGCCGGCCTGGTCGACCTGGTGTTCGCCGAGATCGAGTCGCCCTGGGCCATGGAGATCGTGCGCGGCGCGGAGGGCGCGGCCCACGAGGCCGGGGCCAGCGTGGTCATCTCCGTCCTGCACACCCATGCGGGCCCGGGCCGCGACTGGCTCGAACGCCTGGCCGCCCGCAGAACCGACGGCGTGGTCATCGTCGCCTCGCGCCTGTCCACCGGCATCCAGGCCCAGCTCAGCGCGCGCTCGCTGCCGTTCGCGGTGGTGGACCCGGAGGGCGAGCCCGCCCCCGGCGTCGTCTCGGTCGGGGCCACCAACTGGAACGGCGGCCTGTCCGCGACCCGCCACCTGCTGGAGCTCGGCCACCGCCGGATCGGCATGATCAGCGGCCCGACCGACATGCTCTGCAGCCAGGCCAGGGTGGACGGATACCGGGCGGCCCTGGAGACAGCGGGGGTGCCGATCGCGCCCGAGCTGATCCGGCGCGGCACGTTCCTGGTGGATTCCGGCCACGACGAGGGCCACGCGCTCCTCTCGCTCGACGAGCCTCCGACGGCCATCTTCGCGGGCAGCGACCTGATGGCGTTCGGCGTGTTCGAGGCCGCCCGCCAGCGGGGGCTCCGCGTGCCGGAGGACTTGAGCGTGGTGGGCTTCGACGATCTGCCCCTGTCGAAGTCGGCCTGGCCGCCCTTGACGACGGTACGCCAGCCGCTGCAGGAGATGGCGGCGCTGGCCACGCGTACGGTGCTGGCGATGGGCCGGGGAGAGGCGCCGGAGACGAAGCGCGTGGAACTGGCCACGGAGCTGATCGTCCGAGACAGCACGGCCCGCTACGAGTAATCGCACCAGAGACGGACAGGGCGGTGGGCATGCCGCATGGACGGGCATGGCAGGGCTCCGACCGCCGCCTGGGCGTGCCAGTGAGGGGTGTCGCCCTTGGAACCGCTGAGGCAGGAGGGTTCGCGCCAGATGGCGGACGGCCGGGTGGTGGCGGGCCGGTACCGGTTGACCGATCTGCTGGGCCGGGGCGGGATGGGAGCGGTCTGGCGCGCGCATGACGAGCAGCTCAAGCGCGAGGTGGCGGCCAAGGAACTGGATCTGCCCGAGCAGTTGGACGACGCCCAGCGGCAGGCCTGGATCGCGCGCCTGGATCGCGAGGCGCGCGCCGCTGCCCGGCTCAAGCACCCAGGCATCGTCACCGTGCACGACCGCGTCACCGGTGATGACGGACGCCCCTGGATCATCATGGAACTGGTGCGCGGGCGCTCCCTGCAGGACCTGCTGACGGCCGAGGGATCGCTGCCGCCCCGCCAGGTCGCGCAGATCGGGCTGCAGGTGCTGGACGCCCTGAGCACGGCTCATCAGGCGGGCATCACACATCGCGATGTCAAGCCCGCCAACATCCTGCTGGAGGGCGACCGCGTCATCCTGACTGACTTCGGCATCGCGGCCGTCGAGGGCGATGTGACCCTGACCGCAACGGGCGCGGTCCTCGGCACTCCCGTCTACATGTCGCCCGAGCAGGTGCTCGGCCAGAAGGTCACGGCCGTCTCCGACCTGTGGTCGCTCGGCGCGACGCTGTACACCGCGGTGGAGGGGCACCCCCCGTTCCAGGGTGCGAGCACCGGGGCGATCTTTGTCGCCATCGCCACCGGGGACCCCGCTCCGTCCGCGCACGCCGGTCCCCTGGAACCGGTGCTCAAGGCGCTGTTGCACCGTGACCCGTCGCAACGCCCGACGGCCCGGCATCTGCACGCCCAGCTCGCCCCGCTCGCCCAGGACCGAACGCCCGCGGGATCGAGCACCCTCCTGCTGACGTCCGCGCCGCCACCGGCACAACCCCTCATCGCGCAGCCGCCTGCGCCGCCCGGACAGCAGCTTGGTCCGTCCCGGCGCCCGGCCCGCTCACGCAAGAAAATCGTCCGCCTCGTTCTCACCGCGGCGGCCGCCGCCCTGGCACTCATCCTCACGGCGACCGTAGCGGTGCCCGCGATCGAGGAAATGCAGGAGAGGGCGCGCTATGAGGAGAACATGAACACGATCGCGGGGATGGGGAGGCTCCCGGGCGAGTCGACCGACATGTACAACGCGGGGAGCGGCAAAGTGAATGTGACGTCCGTCCTGTGCGAGAAGACCTTCACCTCCCCAGCCGACAGATGCGACCTGGACGGCCAGGTCACCGCAGCCGTCAATTGGTTCCAGGCGCAGCCCGGCGTACGGTCCGTGATCTTCAACGACGCCAGGGAGAAGTGCGGCCTGACGGGCTTCGATGGCGGCTGCGAGCTCTCAATCCTCACGCAGAGCCCACTGAGGATCACCAACGTCAAGATCCGTAATGAGGGCGGCGGCACCGAGAGCGTGAAGAGAGACCAGCTCACTCTCATGTTCACCGTCGGCTGACGGGGTTGTCGGTTTCCGGAGTCGTCTGCACGGATGTCTGAAGTCCTATGTATGGGGCGTGGTTACGCGGCCGCGGAGAACACTGCCGTGGAGGCCGCACGCGCGTACCCGACCGGATGGTTCCACGAGGGCGGCCTGACCATCACCTACCGCTGAGCGAGATCCCGGCGACAGACCGCTCGAAGACCAAAGATAAGGGTGAGACCTACCGGATCATCGCCGAGCAAGAAGAGCGGCACATACCGCCGATATACCGCGCCTCCTTAGAGTCAGCGCTTGTCCGCTAGCGAATCACCCCGGCACGAGAGGGCACTATGCGAGTGACAAGCATCCTGCAGAAGACGGCGATCCTCGGAACCATGGGCATGGCGTTGTCGATCATCCCCACGGCGGGTGTTTCGGCTTCGGTGGCCGGCGAGTGGGACTCCGCCGCGAGCGCCGCCTCGGCGGCTCGGACACTCTATGGCAGCTGCAAGACGCCCGGCGAGAGCTTCTACGCGAACGTCGAGGCCTACTACACGCCGCGCGACAACAAGGACCACATCTCCACCATCAAGTTCTACCTGGGTTCCAAGGGCAATCACCAGCTCGGGACCAAGAACAACGCCACCTTAAGGATCCGCGAGGCCCGAAACAATGCGCCCGACCGGTCGCTGTGGACCTGGATCTCCAAAGACAACATCCCGAAGGGCTGGACCACCAAGTCGGTCGGCATCGCGGTGAACTACTCGGTCAAGTGGCACGCCGACTTCGAGTTCACCTTCGACCGCTCGGGCGGCGATCCGAAGTGCTCCGGTCGCACCAGCGGCGCCTGACGCTTCGTGACGGGTGTGCCGCGGGCGGCGCGGCACACCCTCTCGCTGGGGAGAGGGTCGGTGATGTCCCGAGCCGTGCTCGCGCTGCTGGTGTTCCTGACCGGCTGCACCGCCGCGACCGCTCGGCCCGAGCCGGTGGCCACCCCACCGGACGTGCGACCGCCGGTGATCGTGGCCGCGTCCGCGGAGGGTGCCGTGGTGGCCGACAACCAGGCCGAGGCGTTCTACGGGCTGGACCGGGCGGGCAAGGAGGTCTGGCGAGACGCGGCCGCCTACACCGCGGGCGCCGAAGATCTCGATGCTCATGTCGGGCTCCTTGATGTGCTCGGTGTGATCAGGTGGTCGATGTCAGGGAGGGCGGGCTTAGTGGTAGGAGC
>NZ_JBITMP010000022.1:0-166676 GCF_044466425.1 Nonomuraea sp. NPDC049400 | reverse complement strand
CATCCAGCCCCGCCGCCCACGACTGGAGATCCTCAGACGTCACCACATCCGACACGGATCCGACTATAGATCACAAAACATGACTGTAGTACTAGTTGGGGCAGATGGGGATTAGCTCCACCACAATGGAGGAATGGCTTATCCTCCTCAGCCCCCACAGCCCCAGCATCAACCGCAAGGACCGTGGGGCGGGCAAGGGTATGGCCCTCCTCAGAGCTATGGACCGCCCTCCGGCCAAGGGGACGGCCCTCCTCAGCACTACGGCCCGCCATCCGGTCAAGGGGCTCCGCCGCAGCAGGGCTACGGCCAGCCCGGATACAGCGCGCCACCTGGACAGGGAGCGCCACCCGGGCAGGGAGCGCCACCACCCGGGCAAGGCGGCTACGGGGCCGGGCAGGGCGGTTATGGCCAGCCGCCAGGGCCGGGCCCGGGGCCGTACGGGAACCAGATGGAGCCTCAGCGGACGCTGGTGCTCCCTTCCCCGCCCCCGAAGAGCAACAACGCCCTGATCATCGGCCTCGTCACCGGCCTGGCCGTGCTGCTCCTGGGTGGCGGCGGCGTCGGCGCGTTCCTCTACCTACGCAGTTCCGGCTCGGAGCCGACGACGGTCACCCTGCCGAGCGCCGACCCCTTCCCGACCACCACGACCACGTCGCCGTCGCCGTCCGACAGCCCATCGGCATCGGCGTCAGCCTCGCCGTCGGACCCGTCCGCCTCCGAGCCCGCGGAGCCGACCCCCAGCGACACCCCGCCCTCCTCGAGACGCGTCGATCCAGGCTCGCCGCTCACCGCCGGCGAGTTCAGCGACTGGGACTTCAAGCTGGGAGACGTGGAGCTCCAGGCCGACAAGGTCGGCGGCTGGACGTACAACAGCTGCGACCCGGTGGACGGCCGAGGCGTGCTGGCCCAGAACGACTGCCAGCGCGCCGTCCAGCTCGCATATTCAGCCGACGGCGGGCACATCAAGGCGGTCCAGATCATGATGTCCTTCCCCAGCGAGCAGGCGGCCAAGAAGACCGCCGACCGGCTGGCCTCGCTCGACTCGGACGCCGTGAAATGGCGCAAGGACAAGGCGCACAGCAACTACGCCTACGGCAAGATCCGTACGGGCCACGCCAAGCAGTATGTGGTCGTCACGGTCCTCACCGCGGACAAGAGCGCCAAGTCGCGGGCCGCGCGCTACCACTCCTACCTGCAGAGCGACCACGCGAGCTACTTCCTCTTCCGCGACCTGTCCACCCCGAACTAGAGCAGATATCGGAGCGACGCTAGCACTCCTAGTCATGCTAGCGTGCTTGGTATGTCAATCGCCGCCCGCCGAGCACGGGAACGTGCGCAACGCCACCAGTTGATCGTCACTGCCGCCCGCGAGCTGGCCGAGTCGGAGGGCTGGGACGCCGTGACGACCCGGCGCCTGTCCGAACGGGTCGAATACAGCCAGCCGGTGCTCTACAGCCACTTCAAGGGCAAAGACGCCATCGTGCGGGCGGTGGCGATCGAGGGTTTCGCGGAGCTGGCGAGCAAGCTGCGCGCGGCGCGCGAGGCTCCGCAGGGCGATCCCAAGGCGGTGCTGCGCCAGATCGCGATGGCCTACCTCGATTTCGCCCGCACCCACAGCGCGCTGTACGAGGCCATGTTCGTCATGCCGATCTCCATCCCCTTCGCCACGGAGGAGACACCGGAGGAGCTGCGTGCGGCGTTCGGCGAGTTCGTGAGCGCCCTGGAGCCGGTGGCCGGGAAATATCACCCGGGCACGTTCGCCGAAGTGGTGTGGGCCGCCCTGCACGGCCTCGCGACGCTGGCCCACGACCGCCGGATCCCCGCCGAGCAGCAGCAGGACAGGATCGACCTCCTCATCGACCACCTCACCCGCCCCGGCTGAGCGCCGCCTCAGGCCAGCAACCCCCGCTGGCGACCGGCCGCGGCCGCCTGCGTGCGGGTGGAGACCTCCAGCTTCCCCAGGATGTTGGACACGTGGACGCTGACCGTCTTCTGCGCGATGAACAGCCGCTCGGCGATCTCCCGGTTGGTCAGCCCCTCGGCGACCAGCCGCAGCACCTCCACCTCCCGAGCCGTCAACCCGCCGTCGCCCTGCCCGCCACCGCCGAACCGGGCCCGCCGCCCGAACTCCAGCAGCGCGTTCTCCAGCGGCGCCGCCCGCAGCTTCGCCGCCGTCTCCTGGGCAAGGGCCCACTCCGCCTGCGCCCCCTCCCGGTCGCCGGCCGCCAGCAGCGCCTCGGCCAGCCGCCACCGGGCACGCGCCACCTCGTAGACGAACCCGTAGTCGAACGCCTCCACCACCCGGCGCCACAACTCCACGTCGAGCCGCCCGTGCACGCGATGCCACTCCGCCTCCACGCGCAGCGCCCAGGCCAGCCCTTCGGGCCCGAGGTGCCCGGGCTCGCCGGTGGGCCCGGAGTCGACGGCGAGGCGGGCGCGGGCGCGGAGCTCGTCGGCGCCCTCGGTCGTGCCCAGCTCGGCCAGCGCCCACAGCCCGATGGCGGCCACCCGGAGCGCGCTGGCGTCGCCGTCGACCATCGGCGCCATGACCGCCTGCACGTGGTCGAGCGCCGCCGCGGGATCGCCGTGCCAGAGCGCGTGCTCGGCGGCCAGGCCGCGGGACATGTACGCGGCGAGCTCGTTGTACCAGAACGGCCGCAGCCGGCTCAGCCGCGCCCCGACCGCGGGCAGATCCCGCGCCACCTCGATGAACAGCGCGAATGACGACAGGATCGCCTCGGGCAGCGTGCCCACCCGCGTGCCGAAACTGGACGCGACCGCCTCCGCCTGGTCCCACTCGCCGGCCACGTAGTGGATCAGGAACCGCAGGAACCGCAGATCGGTGCCGTAGGTGCTCCACTTGAGCCCGGTCTCGAACGCCACGCGGATGCCGTCGTCGGCCACCTCGGCGGCCTGGGCCAGCAGGCCCTGCTCGTAGTGAATGCGCGCGTGGTGAAAGCGGGCGCGCAGGTCCATCGCCAGGTCGCCGCTGCCCTCGGCGGAGGCGGTCTCGACGAGCTCGTGGGCCTTGTCCAGGTCACCGCGGAGCTCCACATAGGTGGCCAGCGTGAGCAGGGCGCCCACCTCGGCGTCCCTGACCCCGGCCGCGCGGGCGGTCTCCAGCGCCCGCGCGGTCACGGCCTCGACGTCACGATGGCGGTCGCTCCAGAGCAGCGTGCGGGCGTAGGTCGCCAGGGCGCGGGCCAGCACCGCCTGGTCCTCGGCGCTCTCGACCGCGCGCTCCGCCGTCGCGATGGCGCCCGGCTGGTCGTAGGCCTCGTACAGGTAGTAGGCGAGCCGCTCGTTGACCTCGGACGTCGGCGGCAGCGCCCGGAGCTGGATGATCGCGCGATGGTTGTCACCGCTGTCGGCCGCCATGACGGCGCTGCGGAACGCCAGCCGCTCCCGGCTCTCCCCGGCCAGCTCGGCCGCCCCTTCGACCCGCTCCCACAGGCCGAGCGCCCGGTCGTAGTGGCTGTGTGCCTCGGCCGGGGCCCCGAGCCGCTCGGCCAGGCGGCCCGCCTCGACCGACGCCGACAGCGCCCCGGCCAGGTCGTGACCGGCGAGGTAGTGGTAGGCCAGCTCGGCGGGTGACGTCAGCAGCCGGGCGAAGGCGGCGTGCAGCCGCGTGCGCTCGCCGGGCAGCAGGTCGGTGTAGACGGCCTCCTGGAGCAGCGCGTGGCGGAAGGCGTATCCGTAGCCGTCGACCCTGAGCAGCCCGCGCGAGACGATCTCCCTGACCGCCTCCTCGAACTCCGCCAGCGGCAGCCCCGACACCTCCCGCAGCAGCTCGTCCTCCACCCGCCGTCCCGCCACGGCGGCGGCCCTCAGCACCCCCTGCCCGGCCTCGGACAGCACTTCGACCCTGGTCATGAGCAGGCTGGCCAGCCCGTCGGGCAGGCTGTCGCCCTCGGCCATGGCCGCGAACAGCTCTTCGGCGTAGAAGGGGTTGCCGTCGGCGCGGGACACGATGAGGCCGAGCTCCTGCGCGCCCACCTCTCCCAATGTGGCCACATAGTCGGACATGTCGCCGGAGGCGAGCGGCCCCAGCTCGACGCCCGTCACCGTGGGCAGGCGCTTCAGCTCGGCCAGCACGGACCGGAGCGGATGGCGGCGGTGGAGGTCGTCGGTGCGGTAGGTGCCGGCCACGCAGACCCGCTCGCTCTGCACCATGCGGCTGAGGAAGACCAGCAGGTCACGGGTGGACCGGTCGGCCCAGTGGAGGTCCTCGATCACGAACAGCACGGGCTGGACGTCGGCCAGCAGCCCGAGCAGCGAGCCGAACAGCCGCTGCTGCGTGAGCCCGGTCGAGGGGGCGCTCTCCATGCCCGGCAGCAGCTGGCCCAGCATGGGATGGGCCGCGGCGGCCTCGCGCACGGCCGGCTCCGCGCCGCGCAGCGCGTCGGCCAGCGGCAGGTAGGGCAGCGAGTCGCCCAGCTCGGCGCACTGGCCGACCAGCACGTGGAAGCCGCGCTCGCGGGCCTCCGAGACCAGCTCGGCGACCAGCCGGGTCTTGCCGATGCCCGCGTCTCCGCCGACGAGCGCCACCCCGGCGGTGCCCTCCGCTGCGGATTGGAGCACCCGCACGAGTCTGTCCAGCTCAACAGAGCGCCCGACGAGAAGACCGTTCACGCCAGCAACTATCCCACGAGGGAGCGCCGCCGCCTGGACTGAGGAGCGCAGGGAGCGAAGCGACTGGAGCGACGAGGGAAGGCGGCGGCTCCCCAGCGACCGAGTCCGCCTCCACGGAGTGGAGGCCATGAACACAGCCCCACTGACAACCCAATGGTTTAGAAAATCGACCCGAGATTGGCCCTCATCGCCAGACCAAAGGTATTTTACGCTGCTGTTTTGTGATCCATCCAACGACTTTCGCGCTCTTCGTGACGGCCTCGCTTGCCCTGGTCATCATCCCGGGACCGAACCACCTCTACATCACCGCCAGAGGCCTCGCCCAGGGCAGGGCGGCGGGCCTGGCCAGCGCTTTCGGCGTGGAGGCCGGCACGCTGGTGCACATCGCGGCCGCCGCCGCGGGCCTCTCGTACGTGATCGCGCAGTCGGCGACGCTGTTCGCGGTCGTGAAGTGGGTGGGTGTCGCGTACCTCGTCTACCTGGGCATCCGCGCGTTCACGGGCAAGGAGACGGACGGCGTCGCACCCCCGCCGCAGCCGCTGCGCAAGGTCTTCCTCGAAGGCGTGCTGGTCAACGTGCTGAACCCCAAGGTGGCGCTGTTCTTCCTGGCGTTCCTGCCGCAGTTCGTCGACCCGGACGCGGGCTCGCCCGCGCTCCAGGTCGTGCTGTTCGGCCTGACGCTGCTGCTCCTGGGACTGATCTCGGACATCGTGTACGCGTGCACCGCCGGCGCCCTCGGCACCCGGCTCAACGCCAGGGCAAGGACGCTCCGGTACGTCAGCGGCATCGTCTACCTGGGACTTGGGGTGGCCACGGCGTTCGCCGGGAGAAAATGACCCCATGGCGCCCAGGAAGCAGCAGGAGATCTTCGACGCGACGTTGCGGCTCGTGGCGGAGAAGGGCTACGACGGGCTGACCGTCGAGGGGGTCGCCGAGCTGTCGGGCGTCAACAAGACCACGATCTACCGCTGGTGGCCGTCGAAGGCCGCGCTGCTGGGGGCGGCGCTGGTGGAGGCCGACGTGCTGGGGTTCGAGGCGCCCGACACGGGCAGCCTGCGCGGTGACCTGGTCGCGCTGGTCGAGGGCGTCAGGCGGCTGCTCACCGAGCCGCCGGCCAGCGACATCGCCGTCGCCGCGCTCGCCGCCGCCGTCCGCCACCCAGAGTTGGACGCGCGGCGCTTCTTCGCCGACCGGTTCGCGCGCGAGCGGGAGATCTTCGAGCGCGCGCTACGGCGGGGCGAGCTCAAGGAGTCGGCGGACCCGATGCTGATCGTCGACCTGCTGGCCGGGGCCGTATGGATGCGGGCGGTCTTCAGGGGCCTGCACGTCGCGGACGACTTCCCCGCCGAGGCGGTCTCGGTCCTCCTCGACGGCGTCTGACCCCGTTACAACGCGGCGGGGATGCGGTCCAGCACCGGATGCGGCACCAGCCCGTACGCGTAGAAGTCGACGGCGTGCGCCCCCGCCGCCCTCGCCCCCCGGGCCTTGGCCACCAGCCGGTCCGTGGAGTCGCTGTCCGGGTAGCCGGGCCGCAGCACGGCCCGCACCTCCCGGTCCTTGCCCACCGACCGCAGGTAGGCCCCCACGTCGTCGGCCACCCTGGCCGCGTCCCGCGCGTACGCGAGCACTCCGAAGGCGGGCACGAGATCGCCCAGCGCCACCAGATCGACCCCGAGCTGCCAGGCGTCATGGGCCGCGAGCCCGGGCGTGGGCAGCCCGTCCGTGTAGCCCTTGACCGCGCCGGTCGCATCGACGAACACCAGCTTGGACCCCTCATCGGCCACCGCCGACGCCACCTCCGACACCAGCGTGGTGACGGTCTCGGACCGGGCACGGGCGTAGGCGACGACGTCGGGCCCCGCGTACGCGGTCAGCGCCGCCCTGGTCACCTCGCCCTGCGCGGGCGGGTCGCCATCGAAGACGCCGCCCACGATCCTGGCGCACTCGTCGCGGGCCACTTCGGCGTTCACGCCCAGGTCGGTGGCGCGGCGCATGCAGTAGTCGCAGAAGCACAACCCGAACAGGTACGCGTCCATCGGCCCGAGCGGCACGAACGAGCGCTGCGGCTTGAGCGGCGTGAAGTGCAGCGACTCGGCCACCACGCTGTCGACCCCGAGCCTGGCCACCGCCCTGGCCAGCGCGACCGCGTACTCGCGCGCGTCGGGGTGGGCGGGGCACAGGTCGGTGAGCGAGCCGCGGTCGCCGAAGCAGTCGCGTACGGTCACATCTGGATGCTCCGTGCCGAGCGTGGCGTTGCGCAGGAACACCGTCCATCCATGGAGCTTCATGGAGCGTTTCGCACATGCCTCGCGAAGCCCGTCGAGAGCGTTCACATAGCCGGGGACGGGAGAAAGGCGGAGCCCGGCGAACAGATCTGGCGGCGGCACGAAGTGGGCCCCGTCGTGGCGGATGGTCAGCCGGGACAGTCCGTGCGGGGTGACGTCGCGGGAGGCGTGGTGCACGGCTCCGACGGTGATGCCGGTCACGCCGTACGCGCTGATCCTGTCGAGCACCCGCTCGACGCCCTCGCCGCGCAGGTCCTCGACGAAGACGTACACCGAACTGTCCACAACCAGACCTTAAGCGCTCTTGTGAGCGACGAAGTCGATCTCCACCAGGATGCCCAACAGCTGGGATCCTACGGTGGTGCGCACGGGGTACGGCTGGCTGAAATAGGACTTGTAAACCTCGTTGTAGGCCGCGAAGTCGCGTTCGAGGTGCTGCAGGTGGACCGTGGACTTGACCACGTCGTCGAAGCCGAGCCCGTGGGCGGCCAGGATGGCGCCGAGGTTGCGCATGACCTGGTGCGTCTGGGTCGCGACGTCGTCGCCGACGATCTCACCGGTCTGCGGGTCGAGCGGGCCCATGCCGGAGGTGTAGACGAAGTCGCCGACCACGAGACCCTGCGAGTAGGCGCCGATCGGGGCAGCGCCTTCGGCGGTCCTGAGCTCCTTTTTCACCAATCACTCCCTAGAAGTTGGTGCTTATGGTGCCTACGACACGGTAGTCCCGGTCCACCAGGGGCAGCACGCGCCACTTGTCGAACGCGGTGCAGGGATGGGAGATGCCGAACCCCAGCAGCTCACCGGGCTTGAGCCCGTCGGCGCGCACGACGGTGTGCTGGTCCTGCATCTTCACGATCGTCACGCCGTCGCGGCGCGGGATGGGCAGGCCCTCGTCGTAGGGTGCGTCCCGCTTGCCCATGCCCACGATCGCCAGCCCCGGCTCGGGTGTGGACAGCACGTGCGCCCACACCTCCAGCGCCGGGCGCAGCTCTCCTTCGATGCGGTTGAACGGGGTGCGCTCGCGGTAGTAGCCGTCGTCGTGGGTGACGTACGCGCCGCTGCGCAGCAGGATCCGCGCCTGGGTGGCGACGAGCTCCCGTCCGATCACGTCGAACCACTGGCTGCCGCCCACGGTCAGGATCGGGCTCTTGATGCGGACGTGCTCGACGGCGTCCTGCAGCGAGTGCAGATATTTCCGGACATCGTCGGCGGTCTTCAGCGCGCCCTCGTACCCGGCCACCCCGGCCAGCTCCACACCGGGCGCCGCCTGCACGTATGACGCCAGGTCCAGCAGCTGGTCCAGCGACCTGCACCCGGCTCGTCCGCCTTCGTGCCCCAGCTCCACCAGCACCCGGAACGGCCTGGATGCGGCATGCCGAGCGAGAATGTCCACTCCGGCGCGGGAGTCGGCGAAGCTCAGGAACTCGAACCCGGGATCACGCTCCAGCTCGCCGGCCGCCCAGGCGAGCCCCGCCGGATCCACGACTTGATTGGCCACCATGATGCGGCCTGCCCCGAACCCGCGGGCCACCCGCGCCTGCCGCGGCGTCGCGACCGTGAGCCCCCAGGCGCCCGCTCCGAGCTGACGTGCGGCGATCTCGGCGGACATGTGCGTCTTCGCGTGCGGTGCCAGCTCCATCCCGTGGTCGCGGACGAAGGCCGCCATCGTGGCGACGTTGTGCTCCAGCGCGTCCCGGTGCACGACCATGAGGGGAAAGTCGAGCCCACCCGCGAAGACCTGCTGGCGGTGGTCGTATCCGGGCACAACACCCCTTTCGTCCGCGTCCGACCCTATCTCAGACGGTTTGGCGGATCACGGCCGCAGCGCACGCCCCGGAGTCGCGCCGGTGAGCTCTCCCCCGGCCAGTACGCGCACCCCTGACACGAGCACGTCGTCGACCCCGGTCGCGAGCGTGCGCGGCGCCCCATAGGTCGCCTGGTCGCTCACGGCCGCCGGGTCGAACACCACCACGTCGGCCGCGAACCCGCTCCTCACCAGCCCCCGGTCCAATAGCCCGAAGCGCCTGGCCGGGTGGGAGGCCAGATGCACCACGGCCTGCTCCCAGGTCCAGTCGGCCAGCTCCCGCACGTGCCGCCCGAGGAACCTGGCGAACGCCCCGAAACCGCGCGGATGCGGATGGCCGCCCACATAGATGCCGTCGGAGCCGCCGGTGTGCGAGGGGTGCCGCAGCACCCTGCGTACCGACTCCTCACCCTCCGGCCCCTCGTCGGGCCGGGCGGACACGACCCCGGCCTCCAGCCGCGTCTCCGTCAGGAGACGGCGGCAGAACTCGGCGGGCGCCACGCCGAGCTGCTCGGCCGCCGCGACCATGGTGAGACCCTCGCTCCACTCCAGTCCGGGCGCGTGCGAGACGGTCAGCCGCGGCCAGGTGGCCTCCAGCGTCGGCCACCAGGCGTCCAGCTCGTCGGAGGCGATCATCTCCAGCGCCCGGTCCGTCTCGGCGCCGGGCACGGAGTCCGGGAGCACGACCATGGCCAGGATCGTGTTGCCGCGCAGGTAGGGGTAGGTGTCAAAGGTGAGGTCGACACCCTTGCCGAGCGCCTCCTCGACCAGCGGCAGCAGCACGTCCGCGGGGCCGTGCAGGTGGGAGACGTGGACGGCGGCACCGGATCGCTCGGCGATGTCCATGACCTCGGCCATGCCCACGCCTGCCTGCGCGCCGTAGGCCCGCATGTGCGTGACGTACGGGAGGCCGCCGAGCGGGGCGCACAGGGCGGCCAGCTCTTCGGCGGTGGCGTAGCGGCCCGGGAGGTATTCGAGCCCGCTCGACAGGCCAACCGCGCCTTGCGACAGGCCCCGCTCGACGTGCCGCAGCATGGCCGCCAGGTCGGCGCGGGACGGCTGGTCGGGCGAAGGCCCCATGACGTCGTAGCGGATGGTGCCGTGCGGGAGGAGGTAGGCGGTGTTCAGCGCCACGGCGCGGTCGTAGCCGTCGAGCAGCTCCCCCACGGTCAGCGGCCCATCGGACGGGACCCCCTCGGACGGCGCACTCCCGGAGAGTGCGCTCCCGGGAAGGGGGCCGTTGACGGCGGCGAAGTAGCGGGAGGCGTAGGCGACGGTCGCGGCGGAGCCGGGGGCGAAGGACAGGCCGTCCTGCCCGAGCACGAACGTGGTCACGCCCTGCCGGAGCGCCGCCTGCTGCACCGCCAGGTCGAACACGGCCGCGTCCCCGTGGGCGTGGCAGTCCACGAAGCCGGGCGCGACGAACCGTCCCGTCGCGTCGATCACGGTCTCCGCCTGCGCGCCGTCGAGCCTCCCGACCGCCGCGATCCTGCCGCTCACGACCGCGACATCCGCCCGGTACGGCGGGGCGCCCGTGCCGTCGAGCACCCGGCCGCCGCTGATGACTACGTCGAAGCTCACACCAAGATTCAATCAGAGCCGCGCGAGTACGCCGGGGCGCACTGCGCGGACTTGTCGATGGGCCGCGCGGCCAGCACGTCGCGGGCGCGGGCCCGGTCCAGGTTCCAGCCGTTCCAGGGGTCGGGGCGGCCGAGCCCGTTGGCCGCGACCACGTCGGCGAGCACACAGCTGCGCTGCGGTTCGGGCAGCTTGTCCAGGGCCGGCACCGCCTCCGCGCCCAGGTCTCCCAGGTAGTCGGAGTCCATCTTGGTGACGCCGCGCACCTCGACCTGGGTGCGGGCGACCTGGAGGTCGGGGTTCACGAGGGCGAACGCGCCCAGGCTCAGCCCGGTGACCAGCACGACCGTACGCGGGAGCCAGCCGGAGCCGCGGCCCAGGAGCCGTACCGCACCGGCCACCAGCACCAGCGCGAACAACGCCACCAGCCACCACACCGTGGCCTGCACGGACAGACGCAGCCTGGACAGGCCGTAGGCGTCGGTGTAGAGGTTCATGCGGTGCATGGCCGAGGCCAGCACCACCATGGTCAGCCCGCACAACATCCCGAGCAGCGCGGCCAGCAGCAGGCGCTCGCGCCGCTCGAGCTTGAGCAGCCCGCCGGCGACCGCCACGATGCCCAGCACGAACACGCTGACCACCACCAGCTGGAAGAACCCCTGCCTGGCGTACTCGGCGTAGGTCAGCCCGGACGTCTTCAGCACCCAGGTGTTGCCGCCGAACAGCGCCGTGATCTGCACCGCCACGAACAAGGCGAACAGCAGGTTCACCGCCGTGAGCGGCACCATCCAGATGCTCCCGCTCACCTTGAACTTCGTGTCAGGCCCCACCGGGTCGACCACGGGCCTGAGCGCGACCAGCACCACGGCGGCCAGCAGCACGGCGAACAGCACGAACAGGAAGATCCGCAGCGGCGCCGAGTCCGCCCAGTCCGGCGCGGTGGTCAGCCGCTCGAGGAAGGAGGCGAACACCGCGTCCGCCGATGCGAACAGCAGCCCGAACACCAGCAGCAGCACCGCGGTGATGCCCAGCGCGGCCAGCGTCGGCATGACGCGCCGCTTGGGCGACTTCTTCTTGAACGGCTCGGCCAGGAACCACGCCACCGGTCCCAGAGCGAGCAGCACGGACACGCCTCCCCTGATCACACCGAGCCATCCGGCGCCCGCTCCCGACACGGCCAGCGCGCCCAGCCCGGCCCCTGCCACGAGCAGGATCGCGACCAGCCAGTCGGCGTCGCGCACCGCGGCCATGGAGACCAGGAAGTACGCCGTGAGCCCGAACGCCACCGTCCACGGCGTCATCCGCCTCATCACGGCAGGCAGCGCCGCCGCCCCCAGCACCATGGCGACCAGCACGATGCCAAGTCCGACCTGCGCGTCCGGCAGCGCCACCGCCGCGAACACCCCCGCCCCGCCCGCCGCGGGCAGCAGCCAGCGGGGCGGCTCGGGCAGGTCGGGCTTGGGGAAGAGCGGCGGCGGCACGTACGGAGGCGGCCCCGCCTGATGCCGGTACGGCCCCGCCCCGTGGACCTGCGCCGCCTGACCACCCACCTGACCGTGCACCGCCGGACCGCCTACCTGTCCGTGCACCGCCGAACCGCCTACCTGTCCGTACGGCGCCGGACCGCCCGCCTGGGCCTGCGCTCCGGGACCGCCTGCCTGGCCCATCGACTGATACGCCTGGTATGCCGCGACCTGCGCCGACTGGTAGGCGGCGCGGCGTCCCGAACCGGCGCCGAGTGCCGCGCCGACCGCACCCATGAACGCGATGCACAGGATGAACGTGACCAGCGCCATCCCGTCGCCGAGGGTCATGCTGACGAGCACGGCGGCGAACAAGCCGACCAGGAACCCGATCAGTACGCCGATGATGCCGCCACCGATCATCCTGGCGAATCCGCCACTCGCAGGCGGCGCCGGCGGCGGCCCCATGCCGGCGCCACCGCCACTGACGCCACTGGGCACCTGTCCGGCCACCGGCCCTCTGGCCGCAAGCTCCGCCGCAACGCCGTCGCCGGGCACGCGCCCTCCGACCGCACCACCGCCGGGCGTGGGCTGTGCCGCCACAACGCCGCCACTCGACGTGCCACTCGACATGCCACTCGACGTGGCCCCCGACGCGTCGCCGCCATGCGCGCCTGCCGTCGCCAAAGCCGCCAGCGCCACGAGCCCGGCAGCGGCGTCACCACCCGCCGCCTGACCCGGCACAGAACCACCCGCCGCCTGACCCGGCGCGGAAGCGTCGCCCTCGGGTGCGCCGCCTCCCACCGCGGCGGCGGCTCCGACCACCAACTCGCCCTCGCGATCGGCGGGTGCCGCCAAATCCCCTTCAGCAGCCCCGCGGCCCGCCACCAAATCCCCTCCGGCAGCCCCGTGGCCCACCGCCTGACGGCCCTCGACAGCACCGTTGCCCGCCGCCACATCGGCGGTCACCCGCTCGTCCCCCCTGCTCAGCTCGCCCTCCAACGGCACGTCCGCCATCGTCGTCCTCCCTGGTAATTCGACGACCATGCGGCACCCCGCACAGTCGTCGATGCGAATGGAACCCCCGTGCAGCTCGACGATCTCCTTCACGATGGCCAGCCCCAGCCCGGCGCCCCCGGAGTCGGCCGCCCGCCCCGCGTCCAGCCGGGAGAAGCGCTCGAACACGCGTCCCCTGGCCGAGACCGGGATCCCCGGCCCCTGGTCGGCGACCGTCACCCGGACCCCGGCCCCTTCAGGGGTGGCCCGCACGGTCACCACCCCGTCCGGCGGGCTGTGCCGTACCGCGTTGTCGAGGAGGTTCGCCAGGACCTGGGCGAGCAGGTCGGGGTCGGCGCGCACCGCCAGGCCGGCGGGGGCCGACGGCCGGATCGCGACGTCCTCGCGGGCCAGCGACGCCTCGCGGACCGCCTGCTCGATCAGCGGCGCCAGTTCGATCGGCTCGGGTTCGATCAGCCGCACGCCGGAGTCCAGTCGTGACAGGTCCAGCAGCTGGGCCACGAGGCGGCCGAGGCGCTCGGTCTGGGAGAGCGCGGTACGCATGGTGACGGGGTCGGGGGCGGAGACGCCGTCCACGACGTTCTCCAGGACCGCGCGCAGGCCCGTGATGGGGGTGCGGAGCTCGTGGCTGACGTTCGCGATGAACTCGCGCCGCTGCCGGTCCACCTCGCCGAGGTCGGCCGCCATCGCGTTGAATGCCCTGGCCAGCTCCCCGACCTCGTCGCGGGACGTGGCGGTCACGCGCAGCCCGTACAGGCCCTTGGCGATCGTCTGGGCGGCGCTGGCCATCTGGCGCAGCGGCTTGGTCATCCCCGTGGCCAGGAGCTGCACCATGATCAACGCCAGGATCACGGCGACCGCGATGCGCACCTCGCGGGAGAGGCCGGAGGCGATCCCGACCTCGTTGACCACGAACGCGGTCCCCACGGCCAGCACGATCACGATGCCGAGCTTGACCTTGATCCGGCCGAGGAAGTCGAGCGGCCTCATCGGCGGACCAGGGCGTAGCCGACGCCGTGCACCGTGCGCACCACGTCGGAGCCCAGCTTGCGGCGCAGCGCCCGGACGTGGCTGTCCACGGTCCTGGTCGCCGCGGCCTCCGAGAAGCCCCACACGTCCGACAGCAGCCGGTCCCGCTCGAAGACCTGACCGGGCCGCTCCGCCAACCGGCGCAGCAGGTCGAACTCGGTCCTGGTGAGCTGCGCCTCCGCACCCCCCACGAACACCCGGCGGGCCGCCGTGTCGATCTCCACCTCGCCCACCCTGATCACCGTGTCCTCGGCCGCGAGCTGGGACGCCCGCTCGACCCTGCGCAGCAGCGCGTGGATCCTGGCCACCAGCTCGCGCATGCTGAACGGCTTGGCCAGGTAGTCGTCGGCGCCCACCCCGAGCCCGACCAGCACGTCGGTCTCCTCGCCGAGCGCGGTCAGCATGAGCACGGGCACCGGCCTGGCCGCCTGCATCCTCCGGCACACCTCCAACCCGTCGAGCCCCGGCAGCAGCCGGTCGAGGATCACCAGGTCGGGCTCCGCCCTGCCGTACTGGACCAGGGCGTCCTGCCCGTCGCCGGCCACCCTGACGTCGAAGCCCTCGGCGGCCAGCCGGTTCCGTACGGCCAGCGCGATCGTCTCATCGTCCTCGACCACGAGGATGCGTCGCTGCTCTGCCACGTACGAAAGCCTAGAAGCGCCCTGTGCAGACGACACTCCTAAATCTGTGCACAAACAGTGCAGACTTACCTGGTGAACACCGCCGCATACCTCAGCCGCATCGGCCTGCCCGGCCTCATCAACGCCCCCACCAGCGCGGACAACCTGCGAGCCCTCCATATCGCGCACATCGAGAAGGTCTCGTACGAGGCGCTCGAGATCTGGCTGGACCGCACCACCACCGTCGATCCCCTCGAGTCGGCAGAGCGCATCATCCGGGGGCGCGGCGGCTACTGCTACCACCTCAACGGCGCGTTCTCCGAGCTGCTCAAGGCACTCGGGTACGACGTGACCAGGCACGTCGGCGGCGTCCAGAACCGCGGCGGCGAGCCCGGCATCACCGCCAACCATCTGGTGCTCACCGTGCGCGACCTCCCGTCGGAGGACAATCCCGGCGGCGAGTGGCTGGTGGACCTCGGGCTCGGCGACGGGCTCCACGCGCCGCTCCCGCTGGTCGCGGGCACGTACCGGCAGGGTCCCTTCGAGTACGGCCTGCGCCCGTCGGAGGTCGCGCCGGGCGGCTGGCGATTCGAGCACGATCCGAGTGGTTCGTTCGAGGGCATGGACTTCGACATGGCCCCCACGGACATGTCGGCGTTCGTCGATATGCACCGGCATCTGACCACCTCGCCGACGTCCGGCTTCGTGCGCACGGCCTCGGTCCTGCGGCGGGACGCGTACGGCGTGGACCTCCTGCGCGGGCTCGTGCTGAGCCGCCTCGGCGCCAATGCCCACTCGCTCACCCTGGACAACGCGCGGGACTACTTCACGGCGCTGGCGGACGTCTTCGTCCTGCCGCTCACCGATGTGAGCGACCAGGAGAAGGAGAAGCTCTGGCGCAAGCTGAACGACGCGCACGAGGCCTGGCTGGCCGGTGACCCGTCGTGACGGCCGTCCGCTATCGTGCACCTCGACATGGGTGAGACCAGGAAGCTCGCCGGCAGATACCGGCTGCTCAACCACCTGGGCACGGGATCCGTCCGCCTGGCCTTCGACGAGGCGGAGCACCGTGACGTCGCGGTCAGGGAGCTACGGGTCCCGGCCGAGCTGCGCGATGTCGCGCTGCAGGAGGCACGCAGGGCGTCCGGGCTGCGGCACGCCTCGATCGTGCGGGTGCTGGACGTGGTGATCGAGGACCGCACGCCGTGGCTGGTCATGGAGTTCGTGTCCGGCGCGTCGCTGGAGCAGACCGTACGCTCGCGCCGGCCGCTGCCGATGGCACAGGCGGCCAGGGTGGGCGTCTGCCTCCTTTCGGCCCTGACGGTCGCCCACGAGGCCGGGATCGTGCACGGGCGCGTCGAGCCGGGCAACGTCCTGCTCTCGCCGACCGGTCGCGCGGTGCTGACCGGCTTCGGCTTCCCCAGCCTCAGCATGTTGCCCTCCGCCGACCTGTGGTCGCTGGCCGCCACGCTGCACTTCGCGGTGGAGGGCAGGCCGCCGGGACAGGTGCCCGCGGAGGGCGCGGACCCGCTCAGGTCGCTGATCAGAGCCATGCTCCACCCGTCGGGCCCGCCACCGCCGGCCGTGGTGCGCGAGACCCTTGACCTCCTGGCCGTCGACCGCCCGCTGGACATGATCGTCGAGACGGCCGGTCCGCTGCCGGTCCCCGAGGTGGCCGCGATCGGGCTCTCCCTGATCGACCAGCTCCAGGCCGCGGACACGTTCCACGGCGGGGTGCAGCCGGGCAACGTCCTCATCGACGCCCAGGGCCGGGCGCGGCTGATCCCGCTGCTGAGATCGGGAACGCTCCCGGCCTACACGGCCCCGGAGGCCGCCCCCACCATGGCCGCCGACATGTGGTCGCTGGGCGCCACGCTCTTCACCGCCGTCGAGGGCGTGCCGCCCGCGCCGGGCGCGCCGCTGGCCAGGGCGGGCGCGCTGGCTCCCGTCCTGTTCCGCCTGCTGTCCGGCGACCCCTTGGAACGTCCCACCCCGGACGAGCTCCGCCACGACCTCGAGTCGGTACGGCAGCCACGTAAAGATTGAGATACATCGCGAACGGAACCAAGGTGATGGGTTCACTCGTTGGTCAGGCGACGCAGAATGTGGGAGAGGCGGGGCGTGCGCTCCGTGTTCGGAGGAAGTTGAGTATGTCGCCAGTCCAGAAGTACGCCATTGGGGCAGGCGCCGCGGTCCTGCTCTCGCTGATCTTCTTCGGGGCCGGATGGGTCACCCTGCTGGTCATCCTCGGCGTGGTCGCCGCCCCCGTGGTCGGCTACCTGATGCTTGACCCGTCGCAGCGCGAGCGGCTCAAGCGGGCCCGCAGGCGCGGCATCGGCCGCTGAGTCACCCGCGGCGGGGGCCCGGGCCGGGCCTCCGCCGCGCTCATGCCTCCGCGGTCGTCGCCGCCTGCTCCACCTGCACGCGCTGGGTCACCTTGCGCTCGACGTAGAACGACAGGAACGGCACCGTGCCCCCGACCATGACGCCGAGCATGTACGGCCACGTCCAGCGCGCCTTCATGCCCAGGTTCATGACCGCGACCAGGTAGATCATGTAGAGCCCGCCGTGGATGGGGGCGATGACCTTCGACATCGCCGGGTTGCCGAAGCCGTAACGGATCACCATGGCCACGCAGAGCACGAGCAGCATGACGCCCACCACGTACGCGAGCACCCGGAAGGGCTTCAGAGCCGATTCCACGATTAACCTTCCAGAGCCATCTCAGGGGACTTTGCACGGTCCCGATCGGTTCGTACGGCGTCGCGTACGAAGTGGAACCACATGAACACGGCGAATCCAGCAAAGATCCACCAGTTGGCGGCGTATGCCAGGTTACGCCAGGTCAGCGTGCCGCCCACCACCGGCGGCTGGACCTTGACCTGCGTCAACGAGCCCGACGGCGGCTGCGCCACGACGTAGCCGGTGCGCACTTTCTGACCGCGCCACAAGTTGACCAGCTCACCCGTGGACACCGTCTGCACCTGGCCGGCGGGCAGCCCTTCCGCGCGCCGCTGCACGCTGTCGGTGCCCTGCTGCGGGCGCAGCCGCCCGGGCACCGTGACCCTGCCCTGCGGCACCGCGGCGATCGCCGGGTTGTCGGCCTTGGCCGTCCAGCCGCGTACGACCGGCATGAGCGTGCCGTCGTCGAGCCTGAGCGGCGTGAGCACCCAGTAGCCGCGATCGCGCGAGACGTTGCCGCCCGGCGCGTCGACGTCGGCCCGCCGGTCGGCGACCAGGAGCTGGCGATCGGGCTCATAGACGCCCTCCGCCGTGACCCTGCGGCCCACGACCTCACCGCTCAGCTGCGGGCCCACCTGGGCGAGCGTGCCGACCGCGACGGGGCCGGGATCCGTGGAGGCCTCGGGCTTGCCTGAGTCCTGGAAAACGCCGAGCTGCCAGCGCCCGAGCAGGATGAACGCGACGAGGACCACCGCCGTGAGCAGGTGCAACGCCATGACACGAGGCGAGAGCAGGGTCCTGAGCATGCATCAAAGCTATCCGCAGGGTGGGGTGGTCCCGTAATCAGCCCGGCTTTGGATCCCGCCAAACGACGCAAATGGCACAGGCACTCACGCTAGGCTGCTGGCCATGTCTGACCAGCATATCGACCCGGCGGGCAACACCCAGCAGTTCAAGGCTTTCGCGCAGCGCCGCGAGCAGGAAGCCGCCACCCCGCCCAAGAAGTCGCCCCTCGTGCCCATCATCGCGGTCGTCGCCGCGATCGTGATCGTCGGCGTCGCCGCCTTCCTCCTCCTGCAGTAGGCCAAAGACAGGATCGACCCGCCGCGGAGGCCGTGGCGGGTTCTCGGCGTTCCCCGGGAGCACGCCGGGGCGCGGCGGGTGCCGTGACGGGGCTCACTATGGACCTCATGGGGAAGCGCTCATTACATTGGATTGAGCGTCCAATAAGCGCCCCGGGAGGTTCAATGCCAGGGTTGGCGATCATCGGGTCCGGGTTCGCCGGGATCGGCATGGCCATCAAGCTCAAGGAGGCGGGGTTCCATGACTTCGTCATCCTGGAGAAGGCCGACAGGCTGGGCGGCACCTGGCGCGACAACACCTATCCCGGCTGCGCATGCGACGTGCCCTCGCATATGTACTCCTACTCGTACGAGCTGAACCCGGACTGGTCGCGGATGTTCTCCCCGCAGGAGGAGATCTGGGACTACATGCGCTCGTGCGCGGACAAGTACGGCGTAACCCCCCACATCCGGTACGGCAAGCACGTCACCTCCCTCGAATACGACGACGCCCGGCGGGACTGGTCGGTGACCACGGACGACGGCGCGACCTTCCGCACGAACGCCGTGGTCTCCGCCATCGGCGCCCTACACATCCCGAAATTTCCCGAAATTTCGGGGCGCGAGTCCTTCGCCGGCCCCGCCTTCCACTCCGCCGAGTGGGACCACTCGATCGACCTGACCGGCAAGCGCGTGGCCGTCATCGGCACCGGCGCCTCCGCCGTCCAGTTCGTCCCCCAGATCGCCCCGACCGTGGACCGCCTGACCGTCTTCCAGCGCACTCCCCCGTGGATCCACCCCAAGCCGGACTTCCCTTTCCCGCCGGCCATGCGCCGGATGCTGCGCGCGCCCGGCTTGGCCAGGACCATGCGCGGCGCCATCTACTGGGCCCTGGAGTCGCGGGCGCTCGGCTTCGCGGTCGACCCGCGCCTCATGAAGGTCCACGAGAAGCTGGCCCGCAGGCACCTCGACGCCCAGATCCCCGACCCCGACCTGCGCCGCAGGCTCACCCCCGACTATCTGATCGGCTGCAAGCGCATCCTCATCTCCAGCGACTACTACCCGGCCCTGAACAGGGAAAATGTCGAGCTGGTGACAGACGGGATCGCCGAGATCAGGCCGCACTCGATCGTGGACGCCTCTGGCGCCGAGCACGAGGCCGACGTGATCGTCTATGGCACCGGCTTCAAGGTCGTGGACGCGATCGAGGACCAGCACATCATCGGCAGGGGCGGGCTGAAGCTGCAGGACGCCTGGCAGGACGGCATCGAGACCTACTACGGCATCACCACGGCGGGCTTCCCCAACCTGTTCTTCCTGCTCGGCCCCAACACGGGCCTCGGGCACAACTCGGTCGTGTTCATGATCGAGTCGCAGGTCCGCTACGTCATCGACTGCCTGCGCCTGCTCTCCAGGACCCAGGCCAGGGCCGTCGAGGTCAAACCGGGGGTGCAGCGGGCGTTCGACCGCCGCCTGCGCGAACGGCTCGACCCCCTCGTCTGGAACACCGGCGGCTGCACCTCCTGGTATCTGGACGAGCATGGCGTGAACCGGACGATCTGGCCGGGCTTCACCTTCGAGTACTGGGCGCGTACCAGGAAGGTGAGGCCGGAGGCGTACGAGCTCATCTACTGAGCGGGCCGTCTGGCCTCGATGAGGACCCGTGCGGAGTGGGCCACGAACGGCCCCTCCTCCTCGATCCGGTCGTGCAGCTCGCGCAGCCTGGCCGCGTAGCGCTCGACCGAGAAGCCCGGGACGATCCAGATCACCTTCCGCAGGAAGTAGATCACCGCCCCGATGTCGCGGAACTCCATCCGCATCCGCTCGGACCGCAGGTCCACGACCTCCAGCCCGGCGGCCTCCGCCTCCTGCTTGGCAGCCTCGGGATCTCGGGCCGAGCCCTCCAGCGGCCCCAGGAAGAACTCGGCCAGCTCGAAGACACTCCTCGGACCGACCTGCTGGGAGAAGTAGGCCCCGCCGGACCGCAGCACGCGGGCGATCTCGTCCCACCACGTCCGCACGGGGTGGCGGCTGGTCACCAGGTCGAAGGTCCCGCTCCTGAACGGCAGGCAAGGCCCGCCGTCGTCGGCCACCACCCGCGCTCCCCGCGGTCGCAGCCGGGACGCGGCGAGTGCGAGGTTGGGCGGCCAGGACTCGGTGGCCACGGCCACCGGCGGCAGCTTCGGCACGCCGGCGAGGATCTCGCCCCCGCCGGTCTGGAGGTCGAGCGCAGCCTCCGCCGTGGCCATGCGCTCACCGAGCAGGCGGGCGTAACCCCAGGAGGGCCGCTCCTCGCTGGCCCGGCCGTCGAGCCAGGAGAAGTCCCAGCCGTCCACGGAGACCGTGGCGGCCTCCTGGACGAGGTCGTCGTACGTGCGGCGCATCCTTCGACCATGTCAGCCGGCCCGCCGGACGTTCAACCAGATTTCGGTCAGGCGACGCGGCCGCGCACCGCCGCCCGGTCGATGCCGAGCTGGTCGACCAGCCGCGCGACCGGATCGGGCCGATCCTGCGCGAGCAGGGTGAGCACCAGTTGCCGCGGCGCCTGGGCCGTCCTGGTCTTCATCGTCGTGGCCTTGATGGCCTGGTTGATGACGGCGCGGGCGCTCGAGGTGAGCGCGGTGCTGGGGACCGGCGGATGCTTGCGCGGCGTCTTCGGCATGTCGCCGACCTCCAGGCCGAGCATGCGCAGCGCCGCCCGGTCGAGCTCGTCGAGCGCGGCCCGGGCGCCCGCCACGTCCACGCCGAGCGCCCGGGCGAGGTCCGCGTCGTGCAGGGTGCCGAGCAGCAGGTGCTCGGTGCCCAGCCGGCGGTCGCCCCGGAGCCTGGCCTCCTCGAACGCGGCCTTGACGATCGTCCCGAACCGGCTTTTCTCGAAGCCGAACATCGCGAAAACCTCACTTCCCGTATTTGGCGTGCACGGACTGCCGTGACATGCCGAGCGCGTCGCCGATCTGCTCCCAGGTCCAGCCCTGCTCCCTGGCCAGCGCCACCGACACCGCCTCGACCTGCTCGGCCAGCCGGTGCAGCGCGCCCACCGCCCGAAGCCCCATGGCCGGATCGTTCGACTTGATCCGTTCGGAGAGCTCTGTTACGTCCACGCTTGTCAGGCTAGCTTGACAGCCGGGATTTTGTCAATCTAGCCTGACAGGCATGGAGAATGTGCTGATCGTGGGGGCCGGGCCCGTCGGGCTCATGCTCGCGTGCGAGCTGGGACTTGCCGGCGCCCGCCCGATCGTGCTGGAGAAGAGGACGGAGCCGAGCGAGCTGCCCAGGGCCAACGGCCTGGGCGGGCAGATCGTCGAGTTCCTCGACCACCGGGGCCTGCTGGAGCGCTTCAGCGCGGGCAGCCCGTTCGCGGGGCGGGCGCCCGGGTTCCCGTTCGGCTCGGTGCCGCTGCGCTTCGCGGGCATCGACGACCTGCCGTTACAGCTGCTGCTGATCCAGCAGCCGCGGATCGAGCGCCTGCTGACCGAGCGCGCGACCGAGCTGGGGGTCGAGATCAGGCGGGGCTACGAGGTGCGCTCGCTGGCCCAGGACGCCGAGGGGGTGACGCTCAACGGCGGTTTGCGGGCCCGCTACGTCGTGGGCTGCGACGGCGGGCGCAGCCTGGTCAGGGAGCTGGCCGGGATCGGATTCCCTGGCACGACCGACGACGAACCGCTGCGGCTCGGACATTTCCGCACGGATGTGGGCGTGTTCGAGTCGCCGCAGTTCGACGGCCTGGAGCCGGGCTGGACCCGGACCCCGCACGGCCGCCTGCTGCTCACGTCGCTCCACCCTGGCGTGCTCGTCGCCGGGGTGCGCGAGAAGGGGGAGCCGCTGGAGGGTCCCGCGACGATCGAGGACTTCCGCGCGGCCGTGCGCCGCGTGGTGGGCCGGGACCTGCCACTGGGCGAGCCGATCTGGTTGTCGAACACGGTCTCCCAGGCCAGGCTCGCCGAGCGCTACCGGGTGGGCCGGGTGTTCCTCGCCGGGGATGCCGCCCACCTGTTCCCGGCGGGCGGCTCGGCGCTCAACGTGGGCATGACGGACGCGGCCAACCTCGGCTGGAAGCTGGCCGCCGTGCTCCGCGGCCGGGCCTCCGGCGGGCTGCTGGACACGTACGAGTCCGAGCGGCGGCCGGTGGCCGAGCGGGCCCTCATGCAGACCCGGGCGCAGGCGGTGATCGACCAGGTGGGCGGCGAGGACGGCGCTGCGCTGCGCGAGCTGCTCACCGAGGTGTTCGCCTTCGAGCAGCCGCTGCGCCACCTGGCCGGGCTGCTGCACGACTCGGGCGTCCGGTACGGCGCGGAGCCCGGCCCGCACACCGGCTCGGGGGGCTCAGGCCGTGGATCCGGCTCGGCGGACCACCCGCTGGTCGGCCGGTTCGCTCCCGACCTGGCGCTGGCCGACGGGCGGCGGCTCGCCGAGCTGATGCACGCGGGCCGGCCCGTGCTGCTCGACCTGGGCGGCGGCGCGGCGCTCGACGACGACTGGATCGACGTGGTCAGGGCCCGCGCCGACGACCCGCCCGCCGACGCGCTGCTGATCCGCCCCGACGGGTACGTCGCCTGGGCAGGCAAGGACGGGCTCGCGGAAGCGGCCGAGCGGTTGTTCGGGGTTCCGGCGAGCAGGTGATTCAGAGCCAGCCGGGCTTCACCAGGCCCGACTCGTAGGCGATCACCACGAGCTGGGCGCGGTCGCGGGCGTGCAGCTTCATCATGGTCCGGCTCACGTGCGTCTTCGCGGTCGCCGGCGACATGAACAGCTTGGCCGCGATCTCGTCGTTCGTCATGCCGGTCCCGACCAGGCCGAGCACCTCGCGTTCGCGCTCGGTGAGCTGGTCGAGCCCGGCGGCGGCGACCGGCTCCTTGGCACGGGAGGCGTACTCGGCGATCAGGCGGCGCGTCACGCTCGGCGACAGCAGCGCCTCGCCCGCCGCCACCACCCGGACCGCCTGGATCAGCTCGGCCGGCTCGGTGTCCTTGACCAGGAAGCCGCTGGCCCCGCCGCGCAGCGCCTCGAAGACGTACTCGTCCAGCTCGAACGTCGTCAGGATGATGATGTGCGGCCCCGGCGGCATCTGGCGGGTGGCGGTCAGGCCGTCGGTGCCCGGCATGCGGATGTCCATCAGCACCACGTCCGGCTGGTGCTCGCCGGCCAGCCGGACCGCCTCGGCGCCGTCGGAGGCCTCGGCCACCACGGTCATGTCCGGCTGGGCGTCGAGCAGCGCCTTGAAGCCCGCCCGGACCAGCGCCTGGTCGTCGGCCAGCAGCACCTTGATCATGAAGTCTCCTCGGGTAGTGGCAGCCGGGCCTCGACCTGGAACCCCGTGCCTGATGGGCCGGCGACCAGCGTGCCGCCCAGCGCGGAGGCCCGCTCGCGCATGCCGGGGATGCCGTTGCCGCTGCCCGACTCGGACAGCACCGGAGTGGCCGTAGCGCCGGTGTTGGCGACCTGGATGGCCAGCTCGTGCTCGCCGTACTCCAGGCGCACGCTGACCGCCGACCCGGGGGCGTGCCTGGCGGCGTTGGTGAGCGACTCCTGCACGATCCGGTACGCGGCCCGCTCCACCTGCGGCGGCAGCGGGCGCGAGCCGACGCGCTTGAGCGTCACGTCCATGCCGGAGCGCTCGACCAGGTCGTCGAGGCGGTCGAGCCCGGCCGTCGGCGAACGGGGGGCGCCTTCGCGCAGGACGTTCAGGACCGAGCGCATCTCGCCAAGAACCTCCTTGGACGCCGTCTTGATGGTGGACAGAGCGGTCCTGGCCTGTTCCGGGTTGTCGTCGATGAGGTGGAGGGCGGTGGACGCCTGAACGTGGATGAGCGAGATGTTGTGCGCGAGCACGTCGTGCAGCTCCTGCGCCATGGTCAGGCGCTCCTCGCTGGCCTGCCGCCTGGCCTCCTCCTCGGCGATGCGCTCGCGCTCGGCCCGGCGTTCCCTGACGATCCTGACCAGCTCGGCCACGACCATGAGCAGCATGATGAACGTGAGGATCCACACGCTGTGGAAGAGGTCGCGGTGGCCGTCGATCCAGGCGTAGGTGATGAACGACAGCAGCGTCATCGTCGCCATGAACCAGGCCATCAGCCTCTTCCCGCGCATGACCAGCAGGAACAGCAGGACCGCCGGGCTGATGAAGCTGGGGCCGTAGGCGTACCCGCCGGCCAGGAAGAGGTCGCACGCGCCGAGCGCGGCGGCGGTGGTGAGCATCGGGAAGCGGCGGTGCAGCAGGATCGCCAGCGGCCCGACCAGCAGCAGCCCGTAGGCGTACGGGTCGAGCGCCTCCCGGAAGTCCCGCTGCCCCCACGAGGCGCCCTTGCCGATGACGAACTGGGCTGCTGCCACGATGAGGGCCAGATAGGGGTCGAAGCCGTACTTCCCGCGCACAGCCCTACGCTAAATGAGCCTCCTGACCAGTGCATCATCCCTGCGTGTGAGGGGGCCCTACCACGACGGGCGTACGTGAGCGATCGTAAGGACCATGCGTCGAGTGATCGTCCCCGCAGCAGCAGTCCTCGTCTCGCTCGTGCCGGCGCCGCCCGCGCTGGCCGAGCCCCAGCAGAAAGTCCCGGTCGCGGAGGGGTACGGCGGCGCCGTCGCCACCGTCGACCACGACGCCAGCAAGGCCGCCATCGCCGTGCTCAGGAAGGGCGGCAACGCCGTGGACGCCGCCGTCGCCGCGGGCGCGGTGCTGGGCGTCACGGAGCCGTACTCCTCGGGCCTGGCCGGAGGCGGCTTCATGGTGTACTACGACGCCAGGCAGCGCAAGGTCTTCACGATCGACGGCCGCGAGACCGCCCCGCAGGCCATGACCTCGACCTCGTTGGAGGGCATCCCGTTCGAGGAGGGCGTGACCAGCGGCCTGTCGGCGGGCATCCCCGGCACGGTCGCGAACTGGGATCTCGCCTTACGCAGATTCGGCACGATCTCCCTCAAAGAGGCGCTCCGGCCCGCGATCGAGGTGGCCTCCAAGGGCTTCGTCGTGGACCAGACCTTCCACAACCAGACCGCCGCGAACCAGGCCCGGTTCAAGGACATCGCCTCCACGGCCAGGCTCTACCTGCCGAACGGCGCCCCGCCGCCCGTCGGCTCGGTGTTCAAGAACCCCGAGCTCGCGGCCACGTACCGGGAGCTGGGCAGGCGCGGCCCCGGCTGGCTGTACGGAGGGCAGCTCGGCAAGGAGATCGTGGCCACCGTAAAGCAGCCACCGGTCACCCCCGGCAGCACCCGCAACGTCAGGCCGGGCCTGATGGAGCTGTCCGACCTGCGTGCCTACCGCGCCCTCATGCGCGAACCCACCAAGATCTCTTACGACGGCAAGGACGTGTACGGCATGGCGCCGCCGTCCTCCGGCGGCTCGACGGTCGGCGAGGCCCTCAACATCCTCGAGGCCCTTCCCCAGGTCGGCGTGCATGAATACCTGGAGGCGTCCAGGCTGGCCTTCGCCGACCGCGGCAAGTACGTCGGCGACATCCCCGGCGTGCCGCTCAAGGAGCTGCTGTCCGACGGCTTCGCCAAGGAGCGGGCCTGCCTGATCGGCGACCGGGCGACAGCCCACCCGGCGGCGCCCGGCAGCCCGGACGGCTCCTACGAGCCCTGCGCCCAGCCCACCGGCAGCTCCACTCCGATCGCGGAGGAAGGCCCCGAGACCACCCACCTCGTCGTCGCCGACCGCTGGGGCAACGTGATCGCCTACAACCTGACCATCGAGTCCACCGGCGGCAACGGCATCGTGGTGCCGGGACGCGGCGTGCTGCTCAACAACGAGCTGACCGACTTCACGTTCGGCCCGGCGCCCGGCGACCCCAACCTGCCCGGTCCCGGCAAGCGTCCGCGCTCGTCGATGTCGCCCACGCTGGTGTTCGAGCACGGCAGGCCGGTGCTGGCGGTCGGGTCGCCGGGCGGCTCGACCATCATCACGACCACGCTGCAGATCCTGGTCAACCGGTACGAGTTCGGGATGAACCTGCCGGACGCGCTCGCCGCGCCCCGCGCCACGCAGCGCAACACCGCGCAGACGCAGGCGGAGCAGGCGTTCCTGGACAAGTACCGGGCCGAACTGGAGGCCAAGGGGCACAGCTTCGCGCTCAACCCGGAGATCGGGGCGGCCACCGCGCTGGAGTTCGTCGGCAGGGGCCGGATCCAGGCCGTCGCCGAGCCCGCCCGCCGCGGCGGCGGCAGCGCGATGGTGGTGGTGCCCTAGAAGTCTCTCGCGCGGTCCTTCGCCCATTCGGCGAAGGACCGCGCGGGCCGTCCCGTCACCTCCGCGACCGTGTTCGTCAGGACCGGCGGCGGCCCGTCGAGCATCTGCGCGTAGCCGTCGAGCAGCGCGTCCACGAAGGAGTCAGGGAAGGAGTCGTCGGCCAGCAGCCGATGCCGCTCCTCCTCCCGGCTGAGCTCCTGCCAGCGCAGCGGGCGCCCGATCGCGTCCCCGATGATCCGTACCTGCTCGACCTGGGTCAGCGCCTCCGGCCCCGTCAGCACGTAGCGGGCGCCGTCGTGGCCGTCCGAGGTCAGCGCGCGCACGGCCACGGCGGCGATGTCGCGCTCGTGCAGCATCGCCATCTTGACCTCGCCGAACGCGCCCCGCACCACGTCCCCGGAGCGGATCTGGTCGCGCCACCAGAGCGCGTTCGCGGCGAACGTGCTGGGCCAGAGCATGGTCCAGGCCAGTCCCGACTGCTCGACCCGCTGCTCGAGCTCGTGGTGCGAGAGACCGACGGCGGAGTCGGGCTGGTCGCGTACCGCTCCCGAGGAGAGCAGGACGACGCGGCGGGCGTGCCGCCTGATCGCGCCGACCACGGCGGCGGCGAGGTCGGCGGTGTGGAAGGGCCAGATGAGGAAGACCGACTCGACTCCGTCCAGGCACCGCTCGATGGTTTCGTGGTCGCCCTTGACCACCTCGACGCCCTCCGGCAGAGCCGCCCAGGACGGGTCACGGGTCATGGCGCGTACGGGGTGTCCTGCCTCGGCGAGTTGGCGGACGACCTGGCGGCCGACGTTCCCTGTGGCTCCTGTTACGAGAATCATGCGTCCAAGGCTGGCCCGCCCACCCACCATGCCCCACTTTTCCGCGGCATTTCAGCGATTTCCTCCACCGCCCTACCCTGACGAGATGGAATCCGCCGACCTCGACGGCGTCGACCGCGGTCTGGTGCACGCGCTCCAGCTCGACGGCCGGGCCCCCTTCGCCAGGATCGCCGGCGTGCTGGGCGTCTCGGAGCAGACCGTGGCCCGCCGCTACCGCAGGCTCACCGCGGCAGGGATGATCAGCGTGGTGGGCGGCCTGGACGGCGCGCTCCTCGGCTACTCGCCCTGGACCATCCGCGTACGCTGCACGCCCGACGCCGGCACGGCCATCGCCGAGGCCCTGGCCAGGCGGCCCGACACGTACTGGGTGCATCTGCTGTCGGGCGGCACCGAGATCTCCTGCTTCACCCAGTCACCCGACGCGGTCCTGCTGGAGAAGCTGCCCAGGACGAGCCGCGTCCTGGGCATGACCGCGCACTCGCTCCTGCGGGGCTTCGCCCTGCCGGGCGGCTGGCAGGGGCTGGCCTGTGACGGGTCATCCTAAACATCACCAAGGGTGCAACTAGTGTCACTGGCCGCGTACAAGACGCCGCGTTACGTTGCGTATACCGGATGCGTAGAGAGTGGGGACAGGTATGCGGTCCATCGCGAAATTCTGCGGCCAGTGCAGCTGCGGTTGCCCCGAATTGTTCGTCGATGACACGGCGCCGGCGGAGCGCCAGGTGGTCATCACCGACGACTTCGGCCAGCGGGTGGAGATGAGCCTCGACCAGTTCGCCTCGATCGTGGAGGCCGCCAAGAGCGGGTCACTGGACCACCTGGCACTCGTCCACTGAGCGCCCTCGCCCTTTCTCGTAGGGCCGTGTCGGCGATTACTGTTCGCAATCGCGCGATCACGTGCCACTCTGGTCGCCATGGCCTGGCAAGGAGAGGTGGCGGCGCCGTCCATACCGGCGCCGCGGATGGGAGACGAGCCCGAGCTGCTGGCCGCCGCGCGCGCAGGTGACGCGCAGGCCGCGCACCGGCTCGGCAAGCTTTACGCCCAGCATGGCGACCGCGCGGCCGCCAAGCACTGGTGGGAGCGGGCGGCTGCCGCCGGCAACGTCGACAGCGCCTACAACCTGGGCGTCTGGCACGAGAAGCACGGCAGCCTGGAGGAGGCGGTCACCTGGTACGAGTTCGCGGCCGGCACCGGCGACGCCGAGGCCGCGGCCAACCTGGCGACGCTCCTGCTGGAGCAGCGCGGCGACACCGAGGGCGCCAAGCGCTGGTACGAGCGGGCGGCACTCGGCGGGTCCAGGGCGGCGGCCCGCCGGCTGGCGCTGGTGTGCGAGGACGAGGGCGAGCTCGGCGCGGCACGCGAGTGGCACCGCAGAGCGGCCGCCGACGGCGACCTGATCTCGGCACACGACCTGGGCTTCCTGGCCTACGCCTCGGGCGATGACAAGGAGACCGTGCGCTGGTGGGAGTACGCGGCCAGGGGCGGCCACGCGGACTCGGCCTACTGCATGGGCCTCTACCTGGACGCCAGCCGCGACCCTGAGGGCGCGGAGGCGTACTACCGGCTGGCCGCCAAGAGCGAGCACCCGGGCGCCGCCTCCCAGCTCGGCGGCGTCGCGCTGTCCAGGGGCGACCTGCGTACGGCCCGCGGCTGGTTCGAGCAGGCGGCTGGGACGGGGCGGGTCTACGACCAGCGGATGGCCGGGTTCGTGTGCGTGGAGCTGGGCGACTGCGCGGCGGCCAGCCACTGGTTCGGCCGCGCGGCGGCGGGCGGGGACGCGGAGTCGGCCTTCAACTTCGGCCTGCTGCTGATCGCCGAGTTCGGCGACATGGCGGGCGGGCAGCACTGGTTCAGGCAGGCGGCGGAGGCCGGGCACCGCGGGGCCGCCGTAGAGCTGGGCGGGCTGCTGTCGGTGACCGGCGAGCTGGGCGAGGCGCAGACCTGGCTGTCCGACCCGCCGCCCGCCACCTGGGGGCGGCACGCCGAGCCGGAGCTGGCCGCCAGGGCTGAGCTGGCCGCGGCCGCGACCGGGCGCAGGGGCGGCCTCTCGCTCTCCGTGTCGGACCTGGCCGAGGTGCTGGGCACGTGGGATCTGGTGACCAGGCCGCTGCACGACCATTCGGACGTGATCGGGTGGCTGGTGGAGCGGAGCGGGGTGCACCGGAGCGCCATCGAGCACCTGGCGTCGGTGCGCGGCACGCTGCTGCGCCCCGGGAGCGCGCCGTGGCCCAGCCCCAGCGAGATCCAGTACGTCCTGGCCACGGCCCGCGACCTGCGCCGGCGTCTGGGCGTGCGCTGATCAGCGCACGCCCGGACGCCGGGGGCGTGACTAGACCAGTTCCGCCACCGGGGTGAAGCGCAGGCCGAGCGCCTCGGCCACCGGCTGGTTGGTCAGCTTGCCGTCGTGGGTGTTGAGCCCGCCCGCGAGGCCGGTGTCGGCCTTGAGCGCGTCGCGCCAGCCCAGGTTGGCCAGCTTGACCGCGTACGGGAGGGTCGCGTTCGTCAGGGCGTACGTGGAGGTGTTGGCCACGGAGCCCGGCATGTTGGCCACGCAGTAGAAGACCGACTCGTGCACCTTGTACGTCGGCTCGGCGTGCGTGGTCGGACGCGAGTCCTCGAAGCAGCCGCCCTGGTCGATGGCGATGTCGACGAGCACGGAGCCCGGCTTCATGCGCGAGACCAGGTCGTTGGAGATCAGCGTCGGGGCCTTGGCGCCGGGGATCAGCACCGCGCCGATGACCAGGTCGGCCTGCAGTGCCTCCTGCTCGATCGCGTACGACGTGGAGACCAGCGTCTTGAGCCGGCCCTGGTAGATGGCGTCGATGTAGCGCAGGCGGTCGATGTTGGTGTCGAGCACCGTCACGTCCGCGCCCATGCCGACGGCGATCTGCGCGGCGTTCAGCCCGGAGACGCCGCCGCCGATGACGACCACCTTCGCCGGGGCCACGCCGGGCACGCCGCCGGGCAGGACGCCGCGGCCGCCGTTGAAGCGCATCATGTTGTACGCGCCCACCTGCGGCGCGAGCCGGCCCGCGACCTCGGACATGGGGGCGAGCAGCGGCAGCGCGTTGCCGACCTGGACGGTCTCGTACGCGATGCCGGTCGTCCTGGCGCCGAGCAGCGCGTCGGTGCAGGAACGGGAGGCGGCCAGGTGCAGGTACGTGAACAGCACCAGCCCCTCACGCAGCCGGTGGTACTCCTCGGCGATCGGCTCCTTGACCTTGAGCACCATGTCCGCCTCGCCCCACACGGCGTCGGCGCTGTCGAGGAGCTTCGCGCCCGCCGCGAGGTACTCCTCGTCCGTGATGGACGAGCCCAGCCCCGCGCCTCGCTGGACGAGGACGTCGTGGCCGTTGCCCACCAGCTCGTGAACTCCGGCAGGGGTGGCGGCGACGCGATATTCGTGGTTCTTGACCTCGGCAGGAACGCCGATCTTCATGGGTTGATCCTTTCGCGAACCGGCACGCCGTCGTACCGGGATGACGGTGTTATGCGCCCGGCTACAGGCGGGTTATAGGCGCGCCCACGCTCGGGTGAGCACGTCACGGAGAATCGACCCGATCTCGGCGAACTCCTCCGGACCCGCGATCAGCGGGGGCGAGAGCTGGATGACGGGATCTCCGCGGTCGTCGGCGCGGCAGTAAAGGCCCGCGTCGAACAGTGCCTTGGACAGGAAGCCACGCAGGAGCCGCTCCGACTCCTCGGCGTTGAACGTCTCCTTGGTGGCTTTGTCCTTGACCAGCTCGATGCCCCAGAAGTAGCCGGCGCCGCGCACGTCACCGACGATGGGCAGGTCGCGCAGGCCGTCGAGGGTCTGCCTGAACAGCGGCTCGTTCCGTGTGACGTGACCGAGCAGGTCCTCACGTTCGAAGATATCAAGGTTGGCCAGTGCAACGGCCGAAGAGACGGGGTGGCCCCCGAACGTGTATCCGTGGGCGAACATGGTGTCGCCGTCCTTGAACGGCTCGAACAGCCGCTCATGCGCGATCATGGCCCCGATGGGCGAATAGCCGCTGGTCAGGCCCTTGGCGCAGGTGATGATGTCAGGCACGTAGTCGAACTTCTGGCCGCCGAACATCGTGCCCAGCCGGCCGAATGCGCAGATGACCTCGTCGGAGACGAGCAGCACGTCGTACTCGTCGCAGATCTCGCGCAGGCGCTGGAAGTAGCCGGGGGGCGGCGGGAAGCAGCCGCCGGCGTTCTGCACGGGCTCGGCGAAGACGGCGGCCACCGTGTCGGGGCCCTCCATCTCGATGGCGCGGGCCACGCGCTCGGCCGCCCAGAGGCCGTACTCCTCGGGCGTCATGCCCTTGACGCCGGTGATCTCGTCGGCGCGGTAGTGGTTGGTGTTGGGGACCCTGATCGAGCCGGGCACCAACGGCTCGAACATCTGCTTGAACGCGGGGATGCCGGTGATCGACAGGGCGCCCTGCGGCGTGCCGTGGTAGGCGATCTGGCGGCTGATGACCTTGTGCTTGAGCGGCTTGCCGATGAGCTTGTAGTACTGCTTGGCGAGCTTCCAGGCGGTCTCGACCGCCTCGCCGCCGCCGGTGGTGAAAAAGACGCGGTTCAGGTCGCCGGGGGTGTAGGAGGCCAGGCGCTGGGCCAGCTCGGCGGCCTTGGGGTGGGCGTAGGACCACAGCGGGAAGAACGCCAGCTCCTGGGCCTGCTTGGCGGCGGCCTCGGCGAGCTCTTGGCGTCCGTGGCCGACCTGGACCACGAAGAGCCCGGCCAGACCGTCGAGGTAGCGCTTGCCGTGGAGGTCGTAGACGTACGATCCCTCACCGCGCACGATGGTCGGGATCTCGGACTGCTGATAGGCGCTGTGCCTGGTGAAGTGCAACCACAGGTTGTCTTGCGCGGCCTTGAGGACGTCGTTTTCCGGCTGCGTCATGGTTATCTTCCCTCGTGTCTGAACTCCCCACAGTGTGCATGCTCACCTGCGGATTTGCCAAGCGAATCGGTCGCAGCACTATGCAAGAAAATCGAGATCCGCAGAACCGCTTTGTAACGGCGACGAAATCCGCATGTACATTGACGCGCGGGTCAGGTCCGTTCCCGAACTTGGGACGTTCTGTGATCCAATGAGAGCAACGCGTCTATACCAGCCCGCACCGGCTGAGACCTGTTGATGTAGACAACCCACTGACGATGAATGACCCACCGGGGGACCTTCCGTGACTCCTGACCAGATCAAGAGCGCTGTCGCCGCGGCGATGCCCCAGTCCGTCGAGGACCTCAAGCGACTGGCCTCCATACCCTCCGTGGCCTTCCCCGGGCACCCGGAGGAGCCGGTGTACGCCGCCGCCGCGCTGACGGAGGAACTGCTGCGCTCCGCGGGGCTGCCGCGCGTGCAGCAGGTGCCCGTCGAGGGCAGCTTCCCGGCGGTCTACGGCGAGGCGCCGGCGCCGCCCGGCGCCCCCACCGTCCTGCTGTACGCGCACTACGACGTGCAGCCGGCGGGCGACCTGGCCGCGTGGCGCACCCCGCCGTTCGAGCCGACCTTGATCGACGGCCGCCTGTACGGGCGGGGCTGCGCGGACGACAAGTCGGGCATCATCTCCCACGTCACCGCCCTGCGTACCTTCCAGGGCCGGTTCCCCGTGGGCATCAAGGTCATCATCGAGGGCCAGGAGGAGTACGCGGGCGAGCGCCTGGAGGCGTTCGTCGAGCGCAACCCCGACCTGCTGCGGGCCGACGCCATCGTGGTGGCCGACTGCGGCAACCCGCGCGTCGGCGACCCGGCGGTCACGACCTCGCTGCGCGGCATGGCGGCGTTCACCATCGAGGTCCGCACGCTGAAGGAGGCTGTGCACAGCGGCTCGTTCGGCGGCGCCGCCCCCGACGCGCTGGCCGCCCTGATGCGCATGCTGACCTCGCTGCACGACGACAACGGCGACATCCGCGTGCCCGGACTGCCGCGTGGGTCGTTCCTCGGCCAGGGGCCGTCGGAGGAGGAGTTCAGGAAGACGGCCGGCGTCCTGGACGGGGTCTCCCTGGTGGGCTCGGGCTCGCTGGCGGACCGGCTCTGGTCGTCGTACGCGATCACCGTGACGGGCCTGGACGTGCCGTCGGTCTCGGGCGCGGTGAACGCGGTCCAGCCTTCCGCACGGGCACGCGTGACCGTCCGCGTCCCTCCGGCGGGGGACCCGAAGACGACGGTGAACGCGGTCGTGGAGTTCCTGCGCAAGGTGGCGCCGTGGGGGGTCCAGGTGTCGTTCGAGGACTTCACGGTGGGCTCGGGCTTCCAGGCGGACTCGGGCGGCAAGGCCCGCACGGCGCTGAACCGCGCCATGGAGTGGTCCTTCGGCCGCCCGCCGCGCGACGTGGGCGCGGGTGGCTCGATTCCGCTGGTGAACACGCTGCTGAAGCAGTTCCCCGCGGCCGAAATCCTGCTGTTCGGTGCGGAGGACGAGGACGCCGCCATTCACGCGCCGAACGAGCGGGTGGACCTGGAGGAGCTACAGCGCGTGGCGACGACCGAGGCCCTGTTCCTCCACGAACTCAGCCTCCCCTCGGCGCTGGGGGTGTAGGTAGCAGGTTGCGCAGGCCCACCCACCCCGTTGCCCAACTGGGTGGCGGGTAGGTGGGCCGACGCGCACCCACCCGTTGCCCGACTGGGTGGTGGGCCTGCTGGACCCCGCCCCGAGAGGGCTTCGCTTCGCTCAGACGCCCTCATCAAGGCGCAGGCTTCGCCTGCGCATCCTGACTTGCGGGCCTATGGTGTCTTCGGAAGAGACACGCAGTCAGATCAGACTTCCTGATCACGTCGGCCGGTAAATGCCGCCAGTAATGGAGTCAAGATCGAAAGAGCCCCAGCACGCGGCCTTCAGCTGATGCCCTGCTTCACAAGATCGATCCAATTAGGCCCTCCGATCACCGCCTCTACGACAGAGCGCTAGGCGGGCAGGTCCGTCAGGATCGCCTAGGGCCTGGCTCGAAGTCTGTTTGATGAGCAGTGGACGTGGTCGGAGTCGACGTTGCCAAGCTCGAGGACTACCGAGCCTGGCCTCGTGTTCGGGGCAGCTCTCAGGCTCCCGTGATCTTGTGGCAAGCTCACGGAATGCTGCGACTCACCGATTTCATCATCGACTGCCCGGACACCATGAAGCTTGCAGCTTTCTACTCCGAGGTGACGGGCCGCCCGATCAAGGAAGGCAGCCACGAGAACTGGGCCGGTATCCAATTCGGCGAGATCGAGCTGGCCTTCATCCGGGTGGACGACTACCGCGCCCCGCAGTGGCCCGACAGCGAGCACCCCAAGCAGTTCCACCTCGACTTCGAAGTGGACGACATCGAGTCCGAGCAGCGCCGCCTCCTCGATCTCGGCGCGACGCTGCAGCAGGACTTCATCGGCCCCGAAGGCTACGGCTGGCGGGTCTACACCGACCCGATCGGCCACCCCTTCTGTCTGTGCCGCAACAAGGGTGTCACCTGGACCGACCAGGGTCCAATCTGGCCCAAGCACGACTAGAACGTGTATGCCTTATCGGCGCGGACGAGCTCGGGCCGAGTCCGGGGACGGCCCGGTCCCAGCCGCGGCACCCGCATGGCGGCCATGACCGCGGCGAACTGCGGCGCGTCCCCGCGTTGCCCGGCCGTCACTACCAGCGCCAGCAGCCGCTGGCCCTGCTCGCACGCCACCTGCAGCTTGGTGGACAGGCCGCCCCGGGACCGTCCAAGGGCTTGATCGGCAGGCTCGGGCCGCACCCCACCGGGCGGCTCGGCCTGCACCTCACCGTCCCGGGCCGCGCCGGCCGCGTGCTGATGGGCCCGGCAGACGGTGGAGTCCACGCCGACCTGCCAGCCGATCAGCCCCGCGGCGTCGGCCAGGGACTGCAGGCGGAGGCGCTGGCCTACCTCAGGCCTGGCGACACCTTTGTCATCACCCGCCTGTCGCGCGCCGCCCGTTCGCTGCGCCACCTGCTGGACTTGGCGGCGCAGCTCCGCGAGCGCGAGGTCGATCTCTTGGTGCTCAAGCAGGGCATCGATACTTCCACGCCGAGTGGACGCCTGCAGTTCCACATGTTCGGCGCCTTCGACGAGTTCCTCCGCGAACTCATCGTCGAGGGGACCCTCGAAGGACTGGCCTCGGCCCGAGCACGCGGCCGCGTCGGCGGGCGGCCGGCGGCCCTGGACGCCCACGGGGTGGAGATGGCCCGCGCGCTGTACGACATGAAGGGCAATGACGGCAAGCGCCGCTACACCGTCCAGCAGATCGCCGACCGGCTCGGCGTCAGCCGCGCCACGATCTACCGCCACCTCAATCCCGACAAGGCGGTCTCGGCGTAGGAGGAACACGGTGCTGCCCCCGGTCACCTCCTACGACGGCAAGGCCAAGCTGAGCTTGTTCTTAAGAAATCTGGAGCGATCTCGCAAGCGCCAAGGTCAAAGATCAAGTTGGCGGAGCGGTGCGGCGGAGCCGTACCACCACAAAGGCGAGCAGCCCGAGGGCGGCCAACGCGAAGACCGCGTTGCCGATGAGGTCCACATGCGCGGGTGCGGGGAAACTCGGCGGCTGCGGGAAGCCGTGCCAGGCGTAGGTGACCAGGCCGGCAGCGCTCAGGGCGAACCTGTGCCAGGGTCCCCAGCCCATGCGCTGGGACCAGCGCAGGATGAGCAGCGTCATCGTGGCGTAGAGCGCGAGGTAGAAGCCGACCGTGATCCACGCGGGCACGATGGACTCCAGTTTGATCCCCACCATGGCGAGCAAAGTGGGGAGCCAGAACGCCAGCCCGGCCGCGATGGTGATCGCGAAGACGGTCCACGGGCTGGCCGGCGTGGCCGAACGGAGGGGGCGGCGGAATCGAGCGGACAGGAACGCGGCGATGATCAGGGCGACGGCCGTGATCAGCGTCCAGGTGATCTGAGCGGCCGACAACGGGTAGATGGCCGGACTTGCCAGGGCGATGGGCACCGCGCCGCCTAGCAGGAACAGGATGGCTGACACGGTGAGGCCGGCCTTGCCGAGCCAGGGGGTGTCCGGCCGGCGTGAGCCCGCCTCTACTATCGAGATCGGCACCGCGATGCTCCATACCCCATGGATGGCCAGGACGAACACGGTCCAGTAGGCGCCGATGCCCAGTGCCGGGATGAACCCGTAGTCGAGTAACCGCAGCCCGACATAGTCGGGATTGAACAGCGACTGGGTGAGCAGGCCCTCTTCGATCACGGCATAGGCGAGCCCGAGCAGGATGATCCCCGGCCACCCCAGCCGCCACCGGCGGGCGACCTCGCGGATCAGCAGCGCGCCACCGCCGTAGAGCGGAATCAGCCCGATGATCATCGGTAGGGCGTTGATGGCGATGTTGCCTAGCAGATACTCGCCGACCAGCGGCGCGAGAACCAGCAGGCCAAGTGCTGGAAGAATGCGTTTGAACACGTCTACCTTCACCGGTTGTAGAGCCTGCGTGCCCACAGGTATCCGCCGAGCGCGATGGCCGCGCTCCAGAGTGCGGCCGCCGCGAAGCTGGATCCCGCGGGCTGTCCGGCCAGTAGCGCGCGCAGGGTTTCGATGACCGGTGTGAACGGCTGGTGTTCGGCGAACCAGCGCAGCGGGCCTGGCATCGACTCCGGCGGGACTACGCCGCTGCCCAGGAATGGCAGCAGCATCAGCGGCATCGGCAGGTTGCTGGCCGTGGCCACGTTCTTGGTGACCATGCCCAGCGCGGCTGACAGCCAGGTGATGGCGAAGGTGAACATCGCCAGCACGCCGATTACCCCGAGCCAGTCCAGCGCGGAGGCGGCGGGGCGGAAGCCGATCAGCAGGGCCGTCAGCGTCACCGCCGTGATCGCGATGAAGTTCTGGACCAGCGCGCCGAGCACGTGCCCGGTGAGGACGGAGACGCGGGCGATGGCCATGGTCTTGAACCTGGCGACGATGCCCTCGGTCATGTCCACGGCCACCGAGATCGCTGTCCCCTGCGCGGCGCTCGCGATCGTCATGATCATGATGCCGGGGGTGATGTAAGCGGCGTAGGCGGCGCGGTCGCCGCCGATCCCGGCGCCCATGATGCCGCCGAGGACGTAGACGAACAGCAGCAGGAGCACCACCGGGACGCCCGCGTAGGTGAGGATCAGTGTGGGGTAACGCCACATGTGCCTGAGCTGGCGCCGCAGCATCGTCGCGGAGTCGGTGATCGCTCTCATCGGGAGGACTCCTCGGTCAGGGCGAGGAAGACGTCGTCCAGGTCGGGTGTGTGCACCGACAGTTCAGCGACGTCGATGGCCTGCGCGTCGAGCCATTCCAGGAGTTTCCGCAGCGTGCTGACGCCGGCGTCAGGGATCTGCACCGTGAGGGACTCCTCGTCGCGCGAGGTGGCCCTCAGGTGGGAGGCCGCCCTGAGGTAACCGTCGGGGTCGGCGAAGCGCACGACGATGTGGCCGCCGGGGACCATTCGCTTGAGTTCCGCAGGGGTGCCCTCGGCCACCAGCCGGCCCTGGCTGAGCAGGGCGATGCGGTCGGCGAGTTCGTCGGCCTCGTCCAGGTATTGGGTGGTCAGGAAGATGGTCGCGCCGTCCAGCTGGACGAGGTCCCGGACGATCTGCCACATGGTGCGGCGGCTGCGCGGGTCCAGGCCCGTGGTCGGTTCGTCGAGGAAGATGAGCTTGGGCGTGCCGACGAGGGTCATGGCGAGGTCGAGTCGGCGGCGCATGCCGCCCGAGTAGGTGGCCGCGGGCTTGCGCGCGGCGTCGGTGAGGTCGAAGCGTTCCAGCAGTTCGCGGGCGCGCTCGCGTCCGCGGGAGCGGCCGAGGTGGAGCAGGTCGGCCATGAGGCGCAGGTTCTCCTCGCCGGTGAGGAAGCTGTCGACCGCGGAGAACTGGCCGGTGACGCCGATCGCGGCACGCACCTTGTCGGGTTCCTTGGCCAGGTCGTACCCGGCGACCCGGATCACGCCGGCGTCGGCCTTGACCAGGGTGGACAGGATCTGGACCGTGGTGGTCTTGCCCGCGCCGTTCGGGCCGAGCAGCGAGAAGATCGTGCCCTGCGGGATGGACAGGTCGATGCCGTCCAGGACGCGGTGGGCGCCGTAGGACTTACGCAGCCCCGTCACCGAGACGGAGGTTCGCATCGCGTTCACCCCCGATCCCAGGTGACGGGCAGGCTGTGCACGCCGTACACCTGCGAGGGGTCGGTGCGCAGCGACAGCTCTTCAGCCGGTACGGCGAGCCGCAGCGTCGGGAAGCGGTGGAGCAGCGCGGGAAACGCGACACGCATCTCGATGCGGGCAAGCTGCTGACCGAGGCACTGGTGGACGCCGTGGCCGAAGGCCAGATGCCCGGCGGCCGAGCGGCGCAGATCGAGCACGTCGGGGTCGGAGAACCTGGCCGGGTCCCTGTTGGCGGCGTTGATCGCGATGATGACCGTGTCGCCCGCCTTGAGCTGCCTGCCGCCGAGCTCCACGTCCTCCAGCACGCCGCGCATACCGGTGGCGGCGACGGACAGGTAACGCAGCAGCTCCTCCACGGCGCCGACGGCCAGGTCGGGGTCGCCGCGCAGAGCGGCGAGCTGGGCCGGGTCGCGCAGCAGGGCGAACGTGCCGAGCGCGAGCATGTTGGCGGTGGTGTCGAGCCCGGCGCCGAGCAGGAACGCGGCCACGCCGCCGGGCTCCTCGTCGGTCAGGGCGCCGACGGGGGCGGGCGGCAGGGGGTGGTAGTGGGTTTCGTGGCGGGAGCTGAAGCGTGGGTCGGCGAGTATCTGGCGGACCAGGTCGTATCCGGTGATGATCCAGACGCCGGGCGCGCCCTCGGGTGCGGCCAGGCGGGCGATCGGCTGCTCTGCGCGCAGGGCGGTGAGCGAAGGGGCGGGATCGAAGGGGAAGGCGGGTGCGCGGTCGAGGAACGGAGTGACCGGCTCGTCGCGATAGTACGTGTTCGACACGATTGAAAGCTACGTTGCTTTCAGAAATTCCGTCAATCAATCAATCCACATAAGTGCAGTTCAAAGCGAATATATTGATGCGTTGACGGTGGCGCTGAATGCAATGAAACGTTGCATTGTGTGGTGCCGAACGCAATACTGGCGTCATGCCAGAAGGAAGGTTGACCCGGCAGGACCGCCAGCGCATCGCGGCCGGCCTCGCCGAAGGACGTTCGTACGCCGAGATCGCCAGGCGGCTGGACCGGCCGACCTCGACGATCAGCCGCGAGGTCGGCCGCAACGGCGGCCCCGGTGACTACCGCCCCGAGCGGGCGCACCAGGCGGCAGCGCGGCGGGCGCGGCGCGGCACTCCGGCACGTTCGGCCGAATCCCAGGACCGCAAGGTCTTCGAGGTGGAAGAGGGAGCCGTCGAGATGGCGGTCGGGATGGGTCTGCCGAAAATGGTGGCGCGCGTGCTCATCGGCCTGTGGCTGAGCGAGGACGGCAGGCTCACCGCGGCCGAGCTGTCGCGCGGGCTGAACGTCAGTCCCGCCTCGATCTCCATGGCGGTGGGCTACCTGACCCAGCAGGGGCTGATCAGGCGCGAGCGTGATCCGCAGCGGCGCCGCGACATCTACGTGGTCGACGACGACGCCTGGTACCGCTCGACGGTGATCGGCGCGCGGCAGACGCTCGGGGCGGCGGAGATCACGAAGGCGGCGGGGCAGGCGCTCGGGCTCGACACGCCCGTGGGACGCCGCCTGGCCAGGGGCGGTGCGTTCCTGGAGCGGATCAGCCTGGACGCTCTGGCGTCGGCCGAACGCTGGCGCGACCTCCCGCCGTGATCAGATCGCTGGGATCGTTTCCCGGATTTCACGTGCTGTGGTCAAATCGCCCCCTCAACGCCCACAAGGCCCTGTACGGCCCCGCAACGAAACTCCCGCACGCTCCACGAACGGCGGGCGCCGATCGAGCCCGTGGTCGCTCATCAGGTGCTGCTGTCTCATGATCGGGAGTCGGGCCGATGGCCGTACAGACCCGTGGCGGGCCCGGCACTGGCCCGCATGGCGTGGTGTGTCGGCACGCGGGCCGCGTGCGCGTGGGTCACTTCGCCTGGAAGCCGCCGTCGATGCTCAGGATCGCGCCGGCCACGAACGACGCCTTGTCGGACAGCAGCCAGTGGATGCCCTCGGCGATCTCCTGCGACTGGCCCATGCGCCCCATCGGGTGCATCGCGGTGATGGTCTCCTCGTTGTACTGGCCGAGCGTGATGGCTCGCGCGATGATGTCGGTCTTGATCGCGCCGGGGGCCACTGCGTTCACGCGCACGCCCTGGGAGGAGTATTCGAGGCCCGCGGTCTTGGTCAGACCGACGACCGCGTGCTTGGTGGCCGCGTACGGACCGCTGTACGGGATGCCGTTGAGGCCCGCAATGGAGGCGAGGTTGACGATGGCGCCCCCGCGGCCGCCGGCGAGCATCTCCTTGATCTCGTGCTGCAGGCACAGGAACAGGCCCATCACGTTCGTCGACAGCATCTCCTGGAACTTGACCGGGTCGGCGTCGGCGATCGCCGCCGTCTCGTGGGCCAGGCCGGCGTTGTTGACCGCGTAGTCCAGGCGGCCGTACTCGGACAGGACGGAGTCGAACAGGGCGGTGATGCTCTGCGGCGAGTCCATGTCCGCCGCCACGAAGGACGCGCTGCCGCCGTCCTTGGTCAGCTCCACGACTGCCTGCTTGCCGACGTCCTCACGTCGCCCGCTCAGGACGACGTGCACGCCGTCCGCGACCAGCAGCTTCGCGGTCTCCTTGCCGATGCCGGTCGCGCCGCCGGTGATGACTGCAACCTTCTTGTCGCTGCTCATGATGGAGTTCTCCCTTGAGTAATCGCAGATCGCACGCTCTGTGCGCATCCCCCTCGGCCATTAACAGACCGGCGGGCTCTTGCGATGAAGTTAACGTACCGCCGGTCTGATGTCAAAAGACCGGAGGTCTGTAAGATGGGCGCATGTCCACCTTCCAACGTGCTCGCAGCGAGGAGCAGCGTGAGCTCCGCAGGCGCGCGATCCTTGACACCACGGCCGCGATGCTGAATGAGATGCCAGTCGCCGAGGTCAGCCTCAACGAGCTGAGCCGACGCGTCGGCCTGGCCAAGTCCAACGTCCTGCGCTACTTCGAATCGCGCGAAGCAATCCTGCTGGAACTGCTGGACCGCGCATGGAAGCAGTGGATCGACGACCTGCCCGACCGATTGGCTGCTGAGGTCAGCGAAGGCGCCTCCATACGCGAGCGCGGTGACCGGCTCGCCACGGTCCTCACCCGATCACTGCAGGAACGCCAGGTGCTGTGCGACCTCCTCGGTGCCCAAGCCGGCGTACTGGAGCGCAACGTCTCCGCCGACCTGGCCGGCCACTGGAAGAGGACGGCCATCGGAAACGTCGACGCCATGGCTCGTCTGATGCGGCACCACCTGCCCGAGCTGGGCGACCGCGCCCGGACGTTGGCCGCTCAGGCCATCATGGTCGCCGCCGCGGCCTGGACGCATGCGCGCCCGTCCGCGGCCATGCTCGACGCCTACGAGGCCGATCCCTCCCTGGAGGTGTTGCGCATGGACTTCGCCCCTACCTTGCAGGACATGCTGTCCGCATTGATCGCTGGCACCCTGGCCCGCGCCGCCGCGCTCTGAGACGGTGTTGTAGGACGAAAGTCGTGTGTGATTGTCCGCATGAGTCCCGAGAGGGCGGTTCGCGGGTTGATGTCCCTTTGATCGCTTGTGCTGCATGAGGAGGGCTGGTCAGGGGATCGTTGCCGGGTTATGGACGCGGCCGAGCGAACAATCCCGGCTCGATCTCCGCGAGAATGCCCAGGCTGACCAGGTGCTTGAGCTTGGCGCGGGTGTTTTCGATGTTCATACGCGCCAGGGGCAGTCCAGGGCCAAGCAGAGGTCACGCGCTCGTGAGGGCTGGCCGATGTCGGCCATGACAGCGAGAATCTGCTGGTAGGCGGGATGGTCGGGCACTGCGGGAGCAGGTGGCGGCGGCGACCCTGTCCAGCAGAGCGTTACCGATGGCGTTGTCGTGGATCGAAGCTGCCGCGACCACCACCGCGATGACCAGGCCCAGCACATCCACGGCCAGCCCACGCTTCTTGCTCGTCGCGAATCGACCGGTGATCGGCCAGCCGGAATCGGATCAGCACTCCAGGCCCCTTTGAAGCGTCCTCACGCCATGCTAGAGCTGCTTCGGCGCAGAAAACCTGCACCAAGAAGTCTATGGCGAGCTTCACAGAGGTGCCTGTGCGCCCACACCAGGGACATGTTCATCGTTCGGAAGCCTCGACGCCACCGAGAACAACAGGGCCGTACCCGATCTCCAGCACGACCTTGGCCGATCGGGTCACTCCGGGGCGAGCTGCAACACCGCGGATTCACCGTCGACGGCCACTGCCGTGATGCTCAGCCCATTTTGGGTGGCGGTGCTGTCGGCGCCCAGAACGACCTTGAACCTGCCCCCCGAGCTGGAGGAGTTGCAGCTGGTGCCGGTGCAGAATCCGCGCTGCGAGTCTCCGAGGTAGCGCCCGACAACGGTGACGGTATCGAAGTCGACCGATTGCACCCGTACCGAAGCGACCCCCAGGCGGCGTGGCACAGTGATGTCCGCCCCCGGGCTCACCCGCACCTCGCACCGCCCGTCGGCGCAGGCGGCGAGATCGGTGCCGTCAGCGGCCGACTGCTGGTCGGACGAGGTCGAATGCTCGCTCTGCGACGAGGTGTCCGGTGTGGCGCTGTCTTCGGTGCCGTCCGCGGCTGCCGTCGGGTCGGACGGGCTCGGAGACTCGCTCCGCGACGCGGCATCCGGCGAGGTGTCGCCACCCGACGCGCACCCGGCCAGCACCAACGTGCCACCCGCCACCACTGCCGCGATCAGCCGGCGCAGCATGCCGATCCCGAGCGGGGCGCCAGGTCTCCACTCGCCGTGGGTTGTTCCTGCGTTTTCCACGTGTCTGCACTCCTTGCCTGCGACTGAACCCAGAGTAACGAATCGACCACCCAAAGTGGTTGAAGGGTGGTCTGTTCGACGCCAGCCTTGACGCGTCGTGGCTCATGGTCGTGCTGAGTCGCTGGGACCAACCCCGTGCAGGGCCGGTGCTGGCGGCAGGTGTCCTTCACCGGAGCACCGCGAGCACCGCGAGCGGTGGACGTGGCTTTGGCGCTTCGATCAGCGCGGGCCGGCGGCGGGCTCGTGGGCGGATGCGAGCCGGCGTGCGGCTTCGATCAGCTCGGTGTGGTCGGCGGTGGCGGCGAAACCGAGGCGCAGGTAGGCCGCCGGGAGTTCGGTGGCGAAGTAGCGGTTGCCGGCGCTGACGGCCACGCCGTGCCGGCGGACCGTGTCGGCGACCACGGCGTCATCGGTGCCGTGCGGCAGGCGGACCCACAGGTGGAGACCGCCCGTGGGGATACGGGTGAGGGTCCAGTCGGGAAGTTCGTGCGTGACGGCGGCCGCCAGTGCTCCGCACCGCTCCCGCAGTGCTGCGGCCAGGGTGCGTACGTGCCGTTCCCACGTGGGGGAGCTGAGGAGTTCGACCGCTGCCTCCTGGAGCGGGCGGGTGACGAAGAAGTCGTCGACCAGACGGATGGCGCGCAGGCGTTCCATCACCGGGCCTCGGGCCACCAGGGCGCCGATGCGCAGGCTCGGCGCCGCCGGTTTGGTGAGCGAGGTCAGGTAGACGACGGTGCCGTCGTGATCGTCGGCCAGCAGGGGCGGCGGCACCGGCGCGCCGTGGCCGAGGTGCCGCGCGAAGTCGTCCTCGATCACGAATGCGCCTGCCGCTCTGGCCGCGTCGATGATCTGGCGGCGGCGTTGTGGCGCCAGCACGGTGCCGGTGGGGTTGTGATACGTCGGCTGGCAGTACAGCAGGCGGGCGCGGGTCATGGCGAAGGCGTCGGCCAGGAGGTCGGGTTGCAGGCCGTCGGCGTCCATCGGCACCGGTACGGGGCGCAGGCCGGCGGCCCTGGCGGCGGCTATCGCTCCCGGATAGGTGGGTGACTCCATCAGGATGGGGTCACCCGGTCCGGCGATGGCCCGGAACGCCATGGACAGGGCGCTCTGCCCGCCGGCTGTGATCAGGACGTCGTCGGCGCTCGCGCCGCCGCCGGCCAGGTTGGCGAACATGCTCCGCAAGGTCGCCAGGCCACTGGCGGGAGCGCGGTCCCACGCGTCGGGGCGGCGGGCCGCGCGGGCCAGCGCCGCGGTCAGGATCTGGGTGGGCTGGAGCGATCGATGCAGGTAACCGCCGTCCAGCATGATCGTCCCTGCCGGCGGCTCGCCGAACGTGTTGGTGAGGACGCGGGTGTCCACGCTCCGGTCGGCGAGGGTCACGCTCTGCCAGGCGGTGTCGGCGACCTCGGCACGCCGCCGGGTGCGTGCTGCCACGTACGTGCCGCTGCCCGGACGGGTGATCACCACGCCCTCGGCGGCGAGCGTGGCGATCGCCTGCGACACGGTGGCGGGGCCGACATGGTAGCGCCGGATCAGCTCCCGGCTGCTGGGCAAACGGTCGCCCGGCGACAACCGGTCGATCATCGCCCGCATCCTGGTCGCCAGCTCCGCAGAACTGCTACTGTCGGACATGAGAATTGATAATAGCGCTTCCAGGATTTCTGCAGAACCGCTTCTGGACGTCGCGGCCCTGCGCGCGGACACCCCCGGCGCCGGCGACGTCGTGCACTTCAACAACGCCGGTTGCGGCTTGCTGGCCGCGCCTGTGCTGGCCGCGATGGTCGACCATCTGCGGCTGGAGGCCCACATCGGCGGCTACGAAGCCTCCGCCGCCCGCGCCGAACAGGTCCGCGAGTTCTACGCCGAGACCGCCGCCCTGATCAACTGCGCTCCCGAGAACATCGCCTTCGCCGGTAGCGCCACCCATGCGTTCTCCACCGCCCTGTCAGCGATCCCGTTCGAAGCCGGTGACGTCATCCTGACCACCCGCAACGACTTCATCTCCAACCAGATCGCCTTCCTGTCGCTGAACAAGAGGTTCGGCGTGCGGGTCATGCACGCGCCTGACCTCCCCGAGGGCGGGGTGGACGTGGCGGCGATGGCCGAACTGATGCGCCGGCACCGCCCGCGGCTCGTGGCCGCCACCCACATCCCCACCAACTCCGGCCTGGTCCAGCCGGTCGCCGACATCGGCCGGCACTGCCGCGAGCTGGACCTGCTGTACCTGGTCGACGCCTGCCAGTCCGTCGGCCAGTACCCGATCGACGTGGCCGAGATCGGCTGCGACATGCTCACCGCCACCTGCCGCAAGTTCCTGCGCGGACCCCGCGGTTCTGGCTTCCTGTACGTGTCCGACCGCGTGCTGCGCGCCGGCTACGAGCCGCTGTTCATCGACATGTACGGCGCGCGCTGGGTGGAGCCGGGCCGCTACCAGCCCGTCGCGACGGCGGCCAGGTTCGAGGACTGGGAGTTCCCCTACGCCATCGTGCTCGGCTGCGCAGCCGCCGCCCGCTACGCCCGCGAAGTCGGCATGGACGCCATCGCCCGCCGTACCCCAGCCCTGGCCGCCGACCTGCGCGACAGGCTCGCCGACCTGCCCGGAATCCGCGTGCTCGACCACGGCCGGCAGCTGGGCGCCCTGGTCACCTTCGCCATCGACGGCTGGCAGCCGGAGCCGTTCAAGGCGGCCCTGGACGCACGCCGCATCAACTCGGCGCTCAGCTTCCGTCACTTCGCGCAGTTCGACTTCGGCGACAAGGACGTCGACTGGTGCCTGCGCCTGTCACCGCACTACTACAACACCGAACAAGAGGTGGACCAGGTCGTCGCGGCGGTCGCCGACCTCAGCCTCACACGCCGCAGGTAGCACCCGTGCGAGCAGCTTGCCCAGGGTGGCAAGGCTTGCGGCCGGCTCGGGGAGATCGCCTCTCTGACCCGTTCGCGGAGCCGCTGGTGTCCGCTGTCGGCGTCGTTGCGACGCGGGTGCCAGGCAGACCAGCCGCGCCGCGAGACACCGGCGGGGAAGAGGCCGGCGGGGGAAGGGCTCGGCAGCTGGGACGGGCGAACGCGGCCGGCCGTTCCCGTGCAGGGGGAACGGCCGGCCTGGTCGCTAGGGCGCCTCGACCAAGGTGCGCAGGGTCAGCGGCCGGGCGAGTATCCGGTCAAGGACCTGCTGGGCGTGACGCAGGTGCGGGGTGGTGAAGTGCTCGTCGAAGGCCTGCCGGTTCTCCCAGCGTTCCACGATCACCATGGAGGCGGGGTCGTTGGGGTCGGCGTAGGCCTGGTAGGCGAGGCAACCGGGTTCGTCCAGCGTCGGCTCGATCAGGGCTTCCAGCGCCGTACGGAGCCGGTCATGCTGGCCGGGCGCGGCCAGGAACTCGGCGATCACGAAAAGGGACATGACGTGGCCTCCTTCACGCGTGGCGGGCCGGGCCGCTGCCCGCGCCGGACACGGTGATCGCGTTGGCGATCTCCTCGAGGTCGGCGGGAGTCAGCTCCAGCGAGCCGGCGCCGATCCAGCCGTCCACCTGAGCGGCCGTGCGTGCGCCCACGATCGCGCCGGTGATGCCGGGCCAGGCCAGCACCCAGGCGATGGCGACCTCGGCCACGGTGCGCCCATGACGCTCGGCGATCGGCCGCAGCGCCTCGGCGAGCCGGAGGTTGGCGGCCAGGCCGGTGGTGAAGTCGTGATGAGCGGTGCGCCAGTCCTCGGCGGGCAGGCCGGCCACGCGCTCAGCGGAGAAGGCCCCGGTGAGCAGACCGGACTGCAGCGGCGAGTAGACGACGACCCCGGTCTCGTGGGCGCGGGCCCAGGCGATCTCGGCGGCGGACGACCGGTTGATCGCCGAGAACGGCGGCTGGATGACATCGACATGCGCGATCCGCTCGGCGGCCTCCAGCAGGTCGGGCGTGTGGTTGGACAGCCCGATCGCCCGGACCTTGCCTTCGGCCTTCAAATCGGCCATGACCTGCCAGTACTCCTCCAGCGGCGTGGCGTTGGGCGACACCGCGCCGAACCCGCCACCGGCGTACTCCAGCGACTCGCCGGTGTCGGGATAGTGCACCTGGTACAGGTCGATGTGGTCGACGCCCAGCCGCCGCAGCGAGTCTTCGAGCTCGCGGCGGACGCTGGCGGGCTTCATGATGCGCCGGGGCGCGGCCGACGGGTTGTCCGGGTCCCAGACCAGGCCGACCTTGGTGAAGAGGTACGGGCGGTCGCTCTCGGGCAGGTCGGCGACCGCCTTGCCGACCAGTTCCTCCGAATGGCCCAGGCCGTAGACGGCGGCGGTGTCGATCCAGTTGACGCCGGCCTCCAGCGCGTGGCGGATCGCGGCGACCGACTCGGCGTCGTCCGTGGCACCCCAGCTGAAGCTCCAGCCCGAGCCCGACACGGCCCACGAACCGAAGCCCAACCTGGTGATCTCCATATCGGTACGCCCGAGCCGGTGGACGGGCAACTGCGAAGACGTCACGTGCGTGAACCTCCAGGGTCTTGCCGCCACGGTGTGCCCGAGGCGGCGCCGGAGCCGTTCCGGCGCCACCCACTGTGGGCGGGCGGCCGCGGCCCAGCCAGCGGCAGCGCGTGCCTGGGCACGCCATGACCAGGCACGCCCGGGCGCGGGTCCGCGATACTTGAGGGCATGGTGTTGGATCGACGTGCCGAGCTGGGCGAGTTCCTCCGGTCACGGCGGGCCCGGCTGCGTCCGGAAGAGCTCGGCCTGACCGCGTACGGGCAGCGGCGCCGCGTCCCCGGGCTGCGGCGGGAAGAGCTGGCGCAGCTGGCCGGGGTCAGCGTCGACCACTACATCCGGCTGGAGCAGGGACGCAGCCTGCACTTCTCCGCCGAGGTGCTGGACGCGGTGGCCCGGGCGCTGCGGCTGGACGCCGCCGAACGCGCGCACCTGCATCGCCTGGCCCGCCCCGCTCCGCCCGTCGTGCCCGCCGCCGCCGACCGGCCGCCGCCGCGCGCCGGCATCCACCGGATGCTGGCATCGATCCACGACGTGCCGGCCTACCTGGTCGACCGCGACACCACCGTCCTGGCCTGGAACCGGCCCGCCGCCGCGCTGATCACCGACTTCGGGGCGCTGCCGCCCGAGCAGCGCAACATGGCGCGGCTGACCTTCCTGGACGAGGGCATCCGCCACCTGTACGCCGACTGGACGGCACGAGCCCGCGACATCGTCGCGTTCCTCCGCCTGGACGCCGGGCGTGAGCTCGCCGACGCGTCCATCGCGGCCCTCGTCGCGGAGCTGTCAGCCGCCAGTGCCGAGTTCCGCCGGTTGTGGAGCGAGCACCAGGTGAAGGACAAAGTCCACGGGCACTACCTGTACCGGCATCCGCTGGTCGGCGAGCTCGAGCTGGCCTATGAGACCTTGCGCCTGCCGGATCACCCGGGGCTGGCGCTCGTCGTCCACACCGCCGACGAAGGCTCTCCCTCCGAGACCGCGCTCCGGCTCCTGGCCACCTGGGCCGATCAGGAGACACCCGCCCGCTGACCGCCTCTGGCCGCTATGCACGTTCCATCACCGCTTGGCGATCACGTCGATGGTAGGGAGGACCCCACCCCAACAGGCAGGCAGGCGTGACTGATCGCGAGTGATCTTGCCGCGACATTGGAGGCATGACGAAATTGCTCGCTGCTGCTGTCGCCGGTTCCCTGGTCGTCGCCCCTGTCGCCCCCGCCTTCGCCGCGCCGCCCTCGCCGCAGTCCCGCCTTGACCTGCTCACCACCGAGGACGGCATGGCGGGCGCGTTGAGTCTGGTACGAAGCCCGGGCGGCGCGAGCGTGACCCGGCGCTCCGGCACCGCCGAGCGGGGCACCGGGAAGCCGATGATCGGCCCTGATGGCCGGTTCAGGATCGCCAGCGGGAGCAAGCCCATCATCGCCGCCACCGTGCTGCGGCTGGCCGACCAGAAGAAGATCGACCTGGACGCGCCGGTGGAGCGTTACCTGCCCGGGGTGCTGCGCGGCACCGGCGACGGCGCCGGGATCGACGGGCGGAAGATCACCGTCCGGATGCTGCTGCAGCAGACCAGCGGCCTGCCCGAGTACCTCAACGCGATCAAGTGGCAGGAACCCTTCCCGGACTTCCTGAAGGTGGCGCTGACGCTCAAGCCCACGCCCCGCGGCTCCTTCGCCTACGCCAACACCAACTACCTGGTTCTCGGCATGATCGTGACCAAGGTGACCGGCAAGGACTTCCGCCAGGCGAGCCAGGACCTGATCCTCAAGCCGTACGGGATGCGGGACACGTACTGGCCGGCCAAGGGCGACTACGGCATCCGCGGCCCGCACGCCCACACCTACGGGGTGCACCCCACCCGTCCGCAGGACGGCGAGGTGGACCTGACCGACCAGCTGCCCACCTACGCGTTCGGTCCCAGCGGCGGCCTGGTCTCCACTCCCGAAGACCTCAACCGGTTCTGGCGCAAGGCCCCGCTGGGCAAGATGATGGCCCGGCCGGTGAAGGTCGAGGAGGAAGGCTGGCCCGCGGACGCCCGCTACGGTTTCGGCGTGGCCCGGATGAAGTCGAGCTGCGGTTACGCCGACTTCGTGGCCGGCGACATGCCGGGGGCCGCGGTGATCAGCGGCCGGGACCGGGCCGGGCGCGCCGCCACCGTCTACGTCACTGGCGTGCCCAAGAATCGGCAGCATCTGATCGACGCCTTCGTCGCGGCGATGTGCGATCGCTGAGTCCGGGCGGCCAAGCGGAGCCCCAGGCCGCGGGTACTCGGCCTCGTTCCGTGGTCGGCGCATCCGGGCGAACGGCCGCAGACGCTTGCCAGTGGCCGATCGAGGACGCCGCGAGTGGACGTGTCCGTTGGAAGCGTGAACACGTCCGGTGCGCGGAAGCCGGCCGGGCCGGGTCTGCGTGAGGATCGGGACATCCCCTCGCGGCAGTCGCCGCACCGATCCAGGAGGTACTTGTGATCATTGCCATTGTCGACTTCGACACCGCCGCCGCCGACCGCGCGGCTGCCCTGGCCCAGCTCGACGGCGTACGCGACGAGGTGCGCGCGATGCCGGGCAACGTTGCCTACCGGGTGTACGCCTCCCGGGAGGACGAGACCCGGGTGACCATCATCCACGAGTGGGACGACTGGGAGTCGTTCGCCGGCTACCAGAAGTCGGAGTCCTTCGCGCGCTCGGGCGAGGTGATTCGGCCGATGATGACCGGGTCGCCGGTGAGCCGGCGCTTTCGCGCGGAATTGATGGAGACCGTCGCCTGACCGGCGTCGTGGCGGCTCCCTACGATGGGTTCATGCGAGGCCGTGGATGACCCGGAAGGCGTACAGCTTCGTCCGCACGTTCCCGCGGGAGCCCGCTCGTGAGCTCAAGGTGGACCGCCACTACCTGCTCTGCGCCTCGGCCGGCGCCCTCCGGCTCGAGGCGCGGGGCCAGGCGTGGCTGCTACCGCCGGCACGGGCCGCCCTGATCGAGGCGGGCGAGGCGATCCGGGTGAGCATCCCGCAGCCGGCCACGACCGCGTCGGTGCTGTTCGACACCGGATTCACCCCGGCCCCGCCGGCACCGCTGACCGTATTCGACCTCAGCCCTCTGGCACGCGCATTGGTGACCGAATGCGGCGCCTGGGGCGAGAGCGACGAACCTCTTACGCCGTACGCGGAGACACTTTTCACCGCGCTCGCCGCAGTGAGCTGGCGGCTCGCCGAGCGGCCGAGTCCGGTCGTCGTGCCGTCGGGGCGGTCACCGGAACTGCGCCGCGCCCTGCAGCTGACCGAGCAGCGGCTCGGCGGCGAGATCCGCTTCGAGGACGTGGCGGACGAGGTGGGTCTGGCGCCACGGTCGCTGGCCCGGCGCTTCGAGGACGAGACCGGCATGACGTGGAGGGCGGTCCTGCGGCGGATGCGGGTGCTGCGTGCGATCGAAGAACTGGCCGCGGGCGACACCCCGATCACCCAGATTGCGTTCACGGTCGGCTACACCTCACTGTCGGCGTTCAACGCCGCGTTCCGGCAGCTGACCGCCCGCACGCCCACGGAGTACCGGGCCAGCTTCCGGCCCTGACCGGGGCGGGCTCGCGCCCTTCGCGCCCTTCTCGCCCTTCGCGCCCGAATACGACGCGCGAATCGGCGATGAGGGCACGCGTGCGGGGCTGTCAGAATTTTTTGGAACCTCCGGCGTCGTTCACGGCAATTACTCGTGTCATGACAGGAGACACCCGAGAGGCAACAGATGCGACACGAGAGCCGGGCGGACGCGTTGTCGCGGCCCGACGTCCTCGGCGCGGGCGGCGGGGACGCGGCGGTCGCGCCGTCCCGGCGTGCGTCCGAGCGGTTCGCCACCCTGTTCACGCTCCACGCTCCCGAGCTCAAGCGGTACGTCGTGCGCCGCCTGGGCGTGGAGCCGGCGGACGACATCGTGGCCGAGACGTTCGCGGTGGCGCTGCAGCGGCTGGAGTCGTACGACGTGAGCCGGGGCGACGAGCGCTCGTGGCTGTACGGCATAGCGACCAACCTCATCGGGCGGCACCGTCGCCGCGAGATCGGCCTTTACAAGGCACTGAGCCGCACAGGAGCCGACTCGGTGATCGAGCCGTTCACGGACGAGGTCGAGCAACGGGTGAGCGCGGACGGGGCGCGCAGGCGGCTGGCGAAGGCGTTGGCCGGGCTGTCCCGGAAGCATCGGGACACGTTGCTGCTGGTGGCGTGGACGGAGTTGACGTACGAGGAGGCCGCGACGGCGCTCGGCGTGCCCGTCGGGACCGTGCGGTCGCGGGTCAACCGGGCTCGGGGCAAATTACGCAGGGCGCTCGCTGACATCGACCCGACCACCGCGGATGAGGGGTAGCGAATGGTGAACGAGATCGAGCTGCTCAGGAAGATGCGCGACGAGGTGCCCGCGCAACCCGACCTGTCGGGAGTGGAGCGCAGGCTGGCCGAGATCCGGGCGGGGTCGCGGGTGCGGCGCCCGCGGCGCGCGTACCGGATGCGGATGGGGCTGGCGCTGGCGGGAGCCGGGGCGCTGGCCGTCGCGGCGGTGGGTGTGATCCAGGCCAGAGACGGCGAGGCGCCGCACGCCCGAACCCTCGCGGTGAAGACACGTAATGCGGCGACGGTGCTGGAAAGCGCGGCGCTGGTCGCCGGCCGGAGCAAGGCCGTCGAGATCCGGCCCGACCAGTGGTTCTACCTCAAGGAGACACAGCACCTGGGTGGGGACCTGCCGACGTTCGAGCACTGGAGCAAGATGGACGGGACCAAGGATGCGGTACGGGTGAAGGGCAGGCTCCGGGTCGGCAAGGCCGAGAAGGGGCCCACGCACGCCGGGCGTACCCAGGAGGAGATCGAGAGCCTGCCGGCCGATCCCGGCGCGCTGCTGCGGCACTTCCGCGATCTCAAGCAGGAGCGGGCCCCGCTGTCGATCTGCCAGCCGCACTGCCCACCGGAGATCGCGGACAGCGTCAAGGTGTTCGGTGCGATCGGGTGGTACATGAAGTTCGGGCCCATGATCCCGCCGGACACGGCCGCGGCGATGTACCGGGCGCTGGCGATGATCCCGAACGTGGCGGTCGAGGAGAACGTCACGGACGGGGACGGGCGCAGCGGGATCGGTGTCGTGCTCGATACCGGGGAATCAGGCAAGGCGTACTACATCCTCGATCCCGGCGATTACCACTATCTCGGGATGAAGATCGTGAACAGCGATCAGACCGTGTCCATGTCCGTGCTCGGCTCCGGGATCGTGGACGAGCCGGGTCAGGTGCCGTAGTCGATCAGGCTCAGCAGGCGGTCGGCCTGCGCGCGGTCCGAGGCGGCCAGGGCGATGCCCTTGACCAGGGTCAGCAGGTCGCGCACGTCGAGGCCGGCGCGGACGGCGCCCGCCTGCTTGGCCGCGTCCAGCAGGGCCGAGGCGGTGGCGAGCATGGAAGCGTGCCATTCCGCCACGAGCGTGGAGCCGCCCTGGTCGTCGGTGACCGACAGGGCCAGGTCGCGCTTCGTGGTGATGTGGTCCATGAAGAGCCGCAGCCATTCGTGCAGCGCCTCGCCGGGCGGCTCGGCAGTGAGCAGGGTCTGGCCGCTCGTGCACAGCTGGGCGACCTCGTCGGCGTAGACCGCGACCAGCAGGTCCGTACGGGTGGGGAAATGCCGGTACATGGTGGCGTTCCCGACCCCGGCGCGGCGGGCCACGTCGTCGAGCGGCGCGTCGGTACCGCGTTCGGCGAAGACCTGCGCGGCCGCGGCCAGCAGCTGGTCGTAGTTGCGCTGCGCGTCCGCCCGGCGGGGCCTCGGTCTCATCGGTCTCCTTGCTAAGTGGGGAGTTCCCCGATTAGTCTAGCCGCACGCAGTAATCGGGGAACTCCCCACTTAGCGACGGGAGGGGCGGCATGATGACGGCGGGCGAGGTGCATCGGCGCATCATCGAGCTGTACGAGGCCGGGCGGATGGACGAGGGGCTGGCGCTCATCGACCCCGACGTGATCGACCACCGGGGCGGCACGGACGGCGACCACCACGGCCTGGCCGCGTGGAAGGACAAGTGGGAGCGGGCCTTTGCCGGCGCGACGGGCTTCCACGACGTGTCCGTGACGGTGGAGCAGAACGTCTCCACCGATGACCTGTCGGCCAACGTCTACCTCAGCCGCGGCACCCACACGGCCTCAGGCCGCCGGTACGAGGTGCGCAGCATGGACATGATCCGCGTACGGGACGGCAGGATCGTCGAGCACTGGGCCATGAGGGACGCGGTGGCCATGCGCCACCAGCTCGGACTGGATCAGTAGTGCCGGTGCACCAACGGCCTTGTGGATCAGCGGAAGCGCCAGCGCGTCTGGCTGAACTCGCCCTTGCGGAAGCCCAGCACCTTCGGCGGCGCCACCTCGAACACCAGGGCCTCCCCCTGCGCGACGTTCACGAACACGCCGTCGCCGACCTCGAAGTGCCACTCCGGCCCGTACTTGGCCTCCCAGGCGTCGGCCAGCCGCTTGAGCCTGCCGGGGTCAGTGACCCGCTCGGCGACGCCCTCCACCACCAGATCCAGCCCGCCGCTCATCGAGCTGACGCCGGTGGTGAGGGCGCAGTTGCGGTTGGATTCGAGGTTCCTGGCCTTCTGCTCCTCCGCTCCCGTCGTGAAGTGGAGCGCGCCGTCCTGCCATACGGCTATCAGCGTCGTGACGTGCGGGCGGCCGTCGGCGCGCACGGTGCTCAGCCAGTACGTCTCCGCGCGTTCGAGCTGGTCGCGGGCCTCGCGCCAGGGCGTGGGCGTGGCGTTCTCGGCGCTGAAGCGGGCGTCCAGCTCAGCGGTGGGTTCCATGGTCGCTCCTTCCGTACGGCTCTCGCCTGTACGGACCGCCCAGGAGGGGGAAACTCATCGCCGGACCAGTGGAACGGCTGGCTACCGCACCGGCAGGTCGTAGACGCGGCGTACGCTGCTGCCCAGCTTGGCCACATCCGCCCCGTACACGTGAATCGACACCCCCACCTCGCCGCTGGTGTTGCGGACCTTGTGGATGTCGCCGGGCGGCGCGAACCCGCTGACCTCGCCTGGCCCGTTGGCGGTCCGCCCGATCTCCACCAGATGGTCGCCCATGTCGCGGTAGAGGGTCTCGTACTCGATGCCGCTGATGATGCCGAACGTGCACCATGACACGTGGTCATGGATCGGCGTCTCCTGGCCGGGGCGCCACACGACGCTCACGATGGAGAAGTCGTCCTGGCTGTAGAGGGGGCGGGAGACGTACCCGTCGGGCGAGCCCTCGCGTTCGCGCGGCGTGAGGATGTCGAGCCCGGGGAGCCGGGCCCGGAGCAGGTCGGCGACGGCGAACGCGGTCTCGCCGAGGCCGAGCCGGCGGGCCACGATGTCCGAGATGCCGGACACGAGCGCATCCAGCCCGGGCCTGACGGCGGTGAAGGCCGTATCCATGGGGTCCCCTTAGGGAAAGTCGCCAATCTTCCTTCCCCTTCCACGGTGCTACACCGGAACCGATAGGTCCAACAGAACTTCTCTGCCCAACCCATAGATACGATTGATGAATGCTTGATGTCGTGCGCCTTCGCGTTCTCGTCGCGGTCGCCCGCACGGGTTCGCTGACCGCCGCCGCCAAGGAGCTCCACTACTCGCAGCCCTCGGTCAGCCACCACCTGGCCCGCCTGGAGGCGGAGACCGGGGCCCGGCTCGTCCAGCGGGTCGGGCGCGGCATCAGGCTCACGGATGCGGGCCGGCTGCTCGCCGAGCGGGCCGTGGAGATCATCGGCCGGCTCGACGCCACCGCCGAGGAGCTCGCCGCGCACGTGGGGCTGCGTGAGGGTCGTGTCCGGCTGGCCGCCTTCCCCTCGGCGCTGGGCACGTTCATCCCGAGGGCGGCGGGGCTGCTGTCCGCCGCGCACCCGGGGCTGCGCCTGCAGCTCACCGAGATCGAGCCGCCGGAGGCGCTCAGGCTGCTGCGCTCCGGGCGGGTGGACGTGGCCGTCATCTTCCGGTACGACGACACCGCGCCCGAGGACAACGGCATCCGCATGATCCACCTCTTCGACGACCCCAGTTACCTGGTGTCCAGCGGCCCGGCGGGCGAGCTGGCCGACCACGCGGAGTCGGCCTGGATCGCGGGCTGCGACCGGTGCAGGAGCCATTTGCTGGACATATGCGAGAAGGCGGGGTTCGTGCCGCGGATCTCGTTCACCAGCGACGACATCGTGGCCGTCCAGGCTCTCGTGGCGGCCGGTCTGGGGCTGACCATGCTGCCCGGGCTCGCGCTGCAGGCCCACCGCCACCCCGACGTGCAGGTGGCGGAGGTGCCCGGCTCGACCAGGCACGTGTACGCCGCGGTCTACGGCGAGCCGCCCCACCCGCCGGCCACGGAGGCGTTGCTGACCGCCCTACAAGAAAGCCTTTGACGCCGCTCCTACGATGGCCTCATGCCGGACATCTCGACACTCGCCCTCTTCTGCGCGGCCACCCTCGGCCTGCTCGTGGTCCCCGGACCGGCGGTCCTCTACATCGTCACCCGGAGCGTCTCCCAGGGCCGCGGCGCGGGCCTGATCTCCGTGCTCGGGGTGCACACGGGCTCGCTGATCCACATCGCCGCCGCGGCGCTGGGCATCAGCGCGCTGCTCGCGGCCTCGGCCACGGCGTTCACCATCGTGAAGTACGTGGGCGTGGCGTACCTGCTCTGGCTCGGCGTACGCAAGCTGATGCGACGGGACGAAAGCGAGGAACCGGTCGAGTTGCCGGTGCAGTCGAAGCGGCGGCTGTTCTGGGAAGGGTTCGTGGTGAACGTGCTCAATCCCAAGACCGCCATCTTCTTCCTGGCGTTCCTGCCGCAGTTCACCGACCCGGACTTGGGGCCGGTCGGGCCGCAGATCCTGCTGCTCGGGGTGCTGTGGCTGGTGCTCGGAATCGCCTCCGACGGCGCGTACGCGATGCTCTCGTCGGCGCTGGCCGGCCGGGTACGCAGGTCGGCCCGCGCGCGCCGGCGCCTCGACGTGGGGAGCGGGCTCGTCTACCTCGGGCTGGCGGCGTGGCTCACGACTGAGAAGGCATGACAAGGCGGGAAATTTCCCGGCCATAGTGCGATAGTGAGATCAGATCGAGGGGACGGCACGTCGGGACGTAGCTAAGAGGCGGACCCCATGGACACGCCACAGCACCGCCTCGGGCTCGAACGGGTCGTCGAGGTCTACTCCGGTCACGACGACCTCGTCGGCGCGACCGGCTCCGGATATGCGATCGGCGCCGATCTGGTGCTGACCTCCGGGCTGGTGGCGGCGCCCGGCACTCCATGTCAAGTGCGTACGCCCGGGTCGGGGCGGTGGGCCGAGGCCGAGCCGGTGTGGCGAGGGCGCGGCGGGGCGGGCGCGGTGCTGCTGCGCGTGGCCGGTTCGCCGTGGGCCGGCGTTCCCGGCATCGAACACGTCCGCTGGGCCAGAGTGGCGGACCCCTCAACCCCTCAGCAGGAACTGCGCGGTGCGCGCTTCAGGGTCCGCTGCGTGGCCCGCGGGTTTCCGCGAGCCGAGCGGCGGACCGGGGCCCGGGGCGCGGAGACGGTGTCCGGCCTGGTCGACGCCCCCACGAGCGCGGTGTCGAAGGTTCTGCCGGTCAGCGTCCTGAGCCCGGGATCCGACGCGCTCTGGCCGGGCCTGTCGGGCGCCGCCCTGCTCGCCGAGCCGGCCGGGCAGCTCATCGGCGTGATCGCGGCCGGGTACGCCAGGAACCACCTGGACGTCGTGCCCGTGACCGCGCTGCTGGGCGACGAACGGTTCCGCGAGCTGGCGGGCGTGGCGCCCGGCCGGCTGGAGACCGTGGCGGAGGACGAGCCCTCGGCGATGCTCGCCGACCTCCTGACCCCCGCCCGCGACGAACCGCCCCAGGACTGCCCGGACTGGGCGCTGCTGATGGCCCGTCACGCGGTGGTGCCGTTCCTGGGAAGGGACGAGGAGCTGGCGCACCTGCGAACCTGGGCCGCCGAGCCGGCCGCCCTGTCGATCGCGATCCTGACCGGCAGGAGCGGCACGGGCAAGACGCGGCTGGCGAGCGAACTCTGCGTGGAGCTGGCCGCGGCGGGCTGGGACACGGGCTTGCTCCGCCTGGACTCCGCCGCAGGCCCGCTGGCCGGCCGGACCCTGAACGCGTTACGCCCGACCCTGGTCGTGGTGGACGGTCCTGAGTCGTCCCCGCCCCTGGTGGGCGAGCTGGTACGGCACCTGGCCAAGCACGGGCGCAACCCCCGCGTACGGCTCCTGCTGCTGGCCCGCGAGCCCGGCGAGGCGGAGTGGTGGCGGCGGCTCGACACGGCGGCCGGCGGCTGGCTGAGGCGGCTCAACACCACGGCCGTCCAGCTCAACACCCGGCCGCTCACCCTGCAGGAACGTACGGAGCACGCGCTCGCGGCCATGAAGGCGTTCGCCCCCAGCCGGGCCGCACTTCCCGCCCCGCCCCGGCTCGACGACCCCGAGTACGGCCTCCCGCTCCACGTCCACCTGGCTGCCCTGCTCCGGCTGTGCGACGAGGGCGGACGGGCGGCCCCTTCACACGGGGCCCCTTCACACGGGGCCCCTTCACACGGGGCCCCTCCACGCGAGGCCCCTTCACGCGGCACGGAAGCGGACACGGAGCCGATGCGGCTGCAAGGTGGCGGGCTGTTCGGCCGGTTCCTGGCGCGGGAGAGCGAGCAGTGGGCGCGGGTGTGGCCGGCGGGGGAAGAGCGCGTGGACGACGTGACGGCGCGGCAGGCCGTGGCGGTGCTCACGCTCACCGCCCCCACGCCTGCCGAGCTGCCCGGCCTGCTGACGGCCGTTCCGGGGCTGCGTGATCGCGGGCTCCATGCGATCACCATGAACGTGGCCCGCTGGCTGGGCACGGTTTTCCAGAGTGGGCCGCTCGGACCGGATCTGGTGGTCGAGCAGCTCCTGGCCGAGACCGACGGCCTGGACGCGCTCGTTCTCGCCATCCACGACCACGAGGCTCGCACGGCCGGGCACCTCGTGCGCCTGCTGGACGTCCTGCGGCGGTCCGCCCACGGGGAGCGGGCCAGGTCGGCGCTGCGCGGGCTGATCGGGTCCAGGATCGGCGAGCTCGTCGCCGAGGCCGCGGCGAACCCCGCCACCCGGCTCGGCGACATGCTCAACGCCGCGCTGGCGCTGTTCCCCGCCGACCGGGCGCTCGCCGCGTCCGCGTCCGCCCTGCTGGCCCGTACCGGCTCGGCCGCCGAGCCGCCGGCGCGGCCGGGTGCGGCCCCGATGCGGTGGGGTGCGTCGCCGGTGCGGCGTGGTGCGGGACTGGGGTTGCGGGCCTTGGACGTCACTCTTGGCGAGCTGGCCGTGCAACATCGCCGGGCGACCGGTGAGCGGATGGCGCTGGCGGGGGCGCTGTCCTGGCTGTCCGGCCGGCTGACGGCCGTGGGGAGGGCGGGCGAGGCGGTCGTGGCTGCGGCGGAGGCCGTGGACATCTACGGGGCCGCTGCCCCGTACGAGGCGGCTGCGGGGCGGGCGGACGCGCTGTTCAACCTGGGCGCGTGCCTGCTGCTGGCGGGCGAGCCCGGTTCCGCGCTCAAGCCGGCGCAGGAGGCGGCGGCCAGGTTCCGCATCCTTGCCGAGGACGACCCGTGGTATGCGAGGGAGGCCGCGCGGGCGCACCACAACGTCGCGTGCGCGCTGCTGGAGGTGGGGCGGCTGGACGAGGCTGTGGAGGCGTTCGAGGCGGCGGGCGGCGACGCCGGCTTCGCGGCGAACCTCGCAGCGCTCGCCGCCGCCGCGCAACGCCGAGCACACCCCGGCCCGGCCACCGCGCCGCCACTCGGAGCGGCCGGGCGGTCGCCGACGACCCGGTCCAGGACGACCGGCCACCCACCATCCACCCACTTCGGAACGACCGGGCAACCGTCGACAGCGAGCTCCGGGACGACCGGCCAACCGTCAACGGCGGGCTCCGGGATGGCTGGTCGGCCGTCAACGGCGGGCTCCGGGATGGCTGGTCGGCCGTCGGCGGCTCGGTCCGAGACGACCGGCCAACCGTCGGCGGCCGGATTCGAGACGGCTGGTCGGGCGTGGATGGCCCGGTCCGGCATGGTGGAGCAGCCGCCGGTCGCAGCCGTCCCGGGTCCGGGGCCGTTGATGCCGTTCGAGGAGGCGGATGCCGCCGCGCTGCCCGAGCTGGCCGGCTGCCTCGCCATCGCCGTCACCGCCGCCGTCAATAACGTGGCTCCGACGAACACGGACCTGGCCCACCGGCTCCGCCTCCTGGCCGCCTGGCTGGAGGAGCACGGCAGGCCCGCCGACGCCGTGGTCCCCGTCTCAGAAGCCGTCGTACGGCTGCGCGGCCTCGCCGTCCAGGAGCCCGGCCTGCGGTTGATGCTGGCGGAAGCCGCCGGGCTGCTGGCCGGGCTCCATGCCCGGCTGGAAGACCTGGACGCCGCCGTGCGGTCCGCCGCCGAGGCCGTACGGAACCTGCGCGCCCTGGCCGCCCTGGAGCCCGACGAGTACCGCCACGCCCTGACCGGTCAGCTGCTCCGGCTGGGCGAGCTGCTGCTGATCGACGACCGGCCCGAGGAGGCGCTGGGGCCGTTGCGGGAGGCCATGAGCTTGGCGCCCGAGCCGTACGCGCCGGCACAGGCTGAGCGTCACACGGCAGCGCAGGCCGAGGGCAGGCGGCTGCTCGGCTTCTGCCTGGATGAGCTGGGCCGACGGGCCGACAGCCTGGCGCAGCTGGAGCTGGCCGCCGGGCGGTACGACGTGCTGGGCGCCGAGGGCGGCTTCCACCTGCGGCACGCGTCCGAGGCGCGGGCGCGGGCGGGCAGGCTGGAGAGGAGGGCCGGGCACGCCGGTGGGCGGCCGTGGCTGCTGGCGCTGGTCGCCGAGCGGCCGGAGGAGGCCGTGGCCGGGGCGGAACGGCGGCTGGCGGAGTGCCGGCACGCGGCCGAGAGCGGCGGCACGCCGGAGATCCACGCCTACATCTCCGCGCAGGCCATGCTCGCCAGGGCCTGGACGGACGCGGGGCGGCCCGGGGACGGGCTCGTGCTCGCGAGGCAGGCGGCCGAGCTGCTGCGACGCCATCCCGTGCCGGACACGCCACGGCAGCCGTCCGCGGGACCTGAGCGGCCGCACGCGATCGCCGTGGGGATGGTGGCGGCGGCGCTCGGCCGGGCACTGGTGGGCCTTGGACGTCACAAGGAGGCCATGCCCCACCTGCGCGCCGCCATCGAGTCCTACGAGCCGCAGGCCGGGACGAGCGTCGTGTTCCGTACGGAGCTGGCCGAGCTGCTGATCCTGGAGATCGCCGCGCTCTCCGACGCCGCCCGCCCTGCCGACGCGGAGGAGGCGGCCGACCGGCTGGTCGAGCTCTACACCGGGCTGGTGTCGGAAGGGCTCGCATCCCGGCAGGCCCTCGCCGGGGCACTGCGGCTCCAGGGCGGCATCCGCTTCACCAGGGGGAACATCGAGGGCGCACGCCAATCGGTCACCCGAGCCCTGGAGGAGTCCGAGGCGGCAAGCCCGCTCCTCACCGCCACCTGCCTGGAGCTCGACGGGCTGTGCCTGGCCGAGTTGCCGGACCCCGCCGCGGCCAGGTCGAAGCTGGCCGAGGGCATCGAGTCGATGCCGGACCCGCCGCCTGCCGACCTCGTCGACGTGCACCTCCTCGCCCTCGCCCGGCTGGCCAGGCTGCGGGTGGAGGAGGAAGGAGCCGCCGCCGGAGTCACCCTGTACCGGCAGATGCTCGACATCCGGCCACTGCCGGGGACGGATGCGCTCAGAACCCTCGTCGAGGAGATCGCCGCCTACCCGGGCGATCTGGCCGAGCTGCTGCCCGCGCTGGCGGCGTTCGCCGAAGCTCTGGAGCGGGAGGTGCCGCTGAGCGGTGGCGGCGCCGAGGTGCACGACCTGTACGGGCGGTCTCTGATGCGGGTGCCGGGCGCCGAGCCGGCCGTCCGGGTGTACCGGGGGCTGGCCGCCTTCTCCGGCGAGCATCGAGGACGGCTCGGACTGGCGCTGGCCGCGCTCGCCCGGCAAGAGGACGCCGATCTCGCCGTCATGGAGCAGGCCATCCATCTCCTCTCCGGCCGGCCGGGCAGGGAGCTGGCCGAGACCCTCAACCTCTATGCCGTCAAGCTGCTCGAACAGGGCCGCCCGGTCGAGGCCCTGGCGCACTCCGAGCGGGCCGCCGACCTCTGCGACGAGCTGGACGCCCCGGCCGTCGCCGCCGTCACGTACGCGCAGCTCGGCGCCGGCCTGGCCATGCTCGACCGCCCTCAGGCCGCGCTGGAGGCGGTCACCTGGTCGCTCGCCGAGCTGGACCGGGCCGCGGAGGCCGGCCGGGAGCCGCCCGGCGTGCGGGCGCAGGCGATCCAGGTGCGGGGGCAGGTGCTGCGGGCGTTCGGCAGGGAGCAGGAGGCGCTGGCGCAGCTCATGGAGGCCCTGCGGCTCCACGCCGACCCGGCCAGGAAGCGGGAGACCGCCGCGATGATCGCCGACGACCTCCTCGCGGCGGCCAAGCCGGAGGAGGCCGCCGAGTACGCCAGGATCGCCGTCACCGGGCACGAGCCGGGCACGGTCAAGTACGCGCTGGCCACCCAGCGGCTCGTCAGGTGCCTCATGATGCTCGGCGAGCTCACCGAGGCAAACGCGCTCGTCGAGGATCTGATCCCGCTGGCCAGGCGGTCGCCGGACGACCTCACGTACCGGGCCGTCCTCGCCGACTCCCTCGCGCAGAGCTCCGAGCTGCTGCCCCTGCTCGGCCTGGACGGCGGCATGGAGGCCGAGTCCAGGGCCAGGGAGGCCATCGCGATCTACGACGAGCTGCTGACCACGGGCATGGACGCGCAGGCCCTGCACACCAGCCGTGCGGGCGCCTGCCTCACGCTGGCCTCCGCGCTCAGGATGCGGAACCTGGCCGCCGACGCGGTCCAGCCGCTGCGGGAGGCGGTTGCGGCGCTGGAGAGGTTCGGGCCGGTGGAGCGGCGGTTCGGCTCGGGGAGCCGGGCGGAGCAGGAGACGGCTCCGGGAAGCCCGATCCAGCGCGAGCTGCTGTCCAGGGCGATGCTCATGCTGGGCGACGCGCTCATGGAGGCGGGCCGGGCGCTGGAGGCCGGGCTTGTCTTCCACCGGGCCACGCAGGTGACGCGGGACGAGCTGCCCAGGGCCGTGGCACACGCCCGGCTCGGCTTCTGTCAGCAGGAGCTGGGCAGGGACGACGCCGCCGACGCCGCGCTGCGGGTCTCGGCCGGGCTGCTGCGCGGCCTGATCCTGCAGAACGGCGTCGCCGACCTGCTGCGAGACGTGCTGCGGGGCAGGCTGAAGCTGCTGGAGAGGGCTGGCAAGAGCGATGAGCTGGCGGCGATCGAGGACGAACTACGCCGCCTGACTGATGCCTGACGAGCCGCCGCCAGGCATCAGTCAGGCGCCCCACCGCCTGACGAGCCCGTCTCCGGGCGTCAGTCAGGCGTCTGCGCCTGCACCGTCTCGCGAGCCCACCGGTAGTCCGCCTTGCCCGCCGGCGAGCGCACCATCTGCTCCACGAACGCGTACGAACGAGGCACCTTGTACCCCGACAGCAGCGTCCTGCAGTGTGCGTCCAGCTCCTCGGCCGTGACCTCGACGCCCGGCCGCGGCTCCACCACGGCGGCCACCCTGCTCCCCCACCGCTCGTCGGGCACCCCGGTCACCACTGCGTCGAAGACGGACTGATGCCCCTTGAGCACCGCCTCGACCTCCTCGGGGAACACCTTCTCCCCGCCGGTGTTGATGCACTGCGAGCCCCGGCCGAACACGTTCACGGTCCCGTCGGTGTCCACGGTCGCCAGGTCACCGGTCAGCAGCCACCTGGTCCCCTCCTCGTCGGTGACGAACGTGCGGGCCGTCTTCGCGGGGTCGTTGTAGTAGCCGAACGCCACCCGCCCCGCCCTGGCCACGGTCCCCATCTGCCCGGAGCCAGGCTCGACGGGCCGGCCCTTCTCGTCGAGCACAGCCAACTTGACCACGGAGTTCGGCTGGTAGCGCAGGCCCTTCTCCGGCGAGGAGCCGGCCACGCCCGACGCGGTGTAGCCGGACTCGGTGGAGCCGAAGTTGTCCAGGATCATGACGTTCGGAAGTAACTCCTGGAGCCGGTCGCGTACGGCGCCGGACAGGATGGCGCCGGTCGAGCTGATCACGAACAGCGACGAGACGTCGTAGGAGCCCTCCGCCAGCGCCTCGGCCATCGGCCTGGCCATGGCGTCGCCGGTGACGTTCATGGTGTTCACGCGCTCGCGCTCGACCGTCCGCCACACCTCGGCGGCGTCGAACTTGCGGAGGTACACGAGAGTCGCGCCCATCCACCAGCCGATGAACGTGGTCATCTGGGCGGCGCCGTGCATCAGCGGCGCGACGGGCATCATGACCGTGGGACCTGACGCGAGGGCCGCGTCGATCACCTCCTGCGGCGTGGCGCGCGGCTCGCCGTACGGGTTGCCGCCGCCGAAGCCCATGAACAGGTCCTCGACGTGCCACATCGCGCCCTTGGGCAGGCCCGTGGTGCCGCCGGTGTAGATGATGTAGACGTCCTGCCCCGAGCGGAGCGGGAAGCCACGTTCCGGCTTGCCGCGTTCCAGCGCCGTCTCGTACGGCACCGCCGTGCCGATCGACGACGGCCCGCCCACCGAGACGAGGTGCTCCAGCAGCGGCGCCTGGCCGGCCACGGCGGCCACCCGCGCGTCGAACTCCACGTCGTAGAGCAGCGCCCGGATGTCGGAGTCCCGGTAGAGGTAGAGCAGCTCGGCCTCGACGTAGCGGTAGTTGACGTTGATCGGCACGGCCCTGATCTTCAGGGCGGCCAGCAGGCCCGCGACGTACTCGATGCCGTTGTAGAGGTGCAGCCCGACGTGCTGGCCCGGCTGGATGCCCAGGTCCATGAGGTAGTGGGCGAGCCGGTTGGCCTCGGCTTCCAGCTCGGCGTAGGTGCGCCGGTCCGAGCCGCAGACGGCGGCCGTCCGGTCCCCGATCACGTCGGCGAGCCCTTCGAACAGGTCAGCGTGGTTGAACTCCATCAGGGTCTCTCCCGTCCGACGATCCACATCGCGAAGAACTGGGCTCCCCCGCCGTACGCGTGGCCGAGCGCCGTGCGGGCGCCGTCCACCTGGTGCTCGCCCGCCATGCCGCGCACCTGCAGCGCGGCCTCGGCGAACCTGATCAGTCCCGATGCCCCGATCGGGTTGCTCGACAGCACCCCGCCCGAGGCGTTCCACGGGATGTCACCGTCGAGCGCCGTCGCGCCCGACTCGGTGAGCTTCCATCCCTCCCCTTCCGCCGCGAACCCCAGGTTCTCCAGCCACATCGGCTCGTACCAGGAGAACGGCACGTACGTCTCGGCGACGTCGATCTGCCGCCGCGGGTCGGCGATGCCCGCCTGGCGGTAGACGTCGGCCGCGCAGTCCTTGCCCCCCTGCGGGCTGACCGTGTCGCGCCCGGCGCGGAAGATCGGCTCGGAGCGCATGGCCGTCCCGTGCACCCAAGCTGGGGTGCCGGTGACCTTGGACTCGGACGACAGGATCATCGCGCACGCGCCGTCGCTGGACGGGCAGGTCTCCAGGTAGCGGATCGGCTCCCACAACATGGGCGTGGACTCGACCATCTTCTGGTCGATGCCGGGGATCTTGAGGTGCGCGTACGGGTTCTTGAGGGCGTTCAGCCGATCCTTGACCGCCACCAGTGTCCCGATGTGTCCGGGCGCGCCCGACCTGCGCATGTATTCGCGGATGTGCGGCGCGAAGTAGCCGCCCGCGCCCACCACCAGTGACGCGCTGAACGGCAGGTGCGTGGAGAGCGCCCAGGTCGCGTTGGACTCCGACTGCTTCTCGAACGCCACCACCAGCACCCGGTCGTGCACGCCGCCCTGGATGAGGCTGGCTCCGACCAGCGCCGTCGAGCCGCCGACACTGCCCGCCGTGTGCACGCGCATCATCGGCTTGCCCGCCGCGCCGAGGGCGTCCGCCAGGTACGCCTCCGGCATCATCACGCCCTCGAACAGGTCGGGCGCCTTGCCGATGACCACGGCGTCGATGTCCTTGAAGGACAGCCCGGCGTCCTCCAGCGCCCGCAGCGCCGCCTCGCGGACCAGCCCGGCGATCGACACGTCCCTGCGCTTGGTCGTGTAGTGCGTCTGCCCGACCCCGATGACCGCACAGCGATTTCCCATGTCAGGCCTCCAGGACGGTGACGAGGTTGTGCTGCAGGCAGGGGCCGCCGGCGGCGTGCCCGACGGTGCGGCTCGCGTCGCCGTCGAGGATGCGCCGGGCGGCCTCGCCGATGCGGATGAGGCCCGTGGCCATGACGGGGTTGGCGGCCAGCGGGCCGCCGGACGGGTTGATCACCGTGTCGCCGGACAGCTCCAGCGCGCGACGCAGGATGATCTCCTCGTGCGGGAACTGGGCGTGCAGCTCGGCCACCTCGACGGGGGCCTTGCCGACGCCCGCGGCTCGTGCGGCATCGGCCGCGGAGGCCGACAAGGCAAGATCGCGCACACCCAGGTAGTGGGGCTCTATGCGATGCGCGATGCCCCTGATGTAGGCGGGATTCGGGCACAGCTGCCTGGCCAGGTCACCTGCCGCGAGCACGATCGCGGCGGCCCCGTCCGTGATGGGCGGCACGTCGGTCTTCTTCAGCGGCTCCACCGCGAAGCCGTCCGAGTCGTCCGGGTCGGGCAGATCGAGCGCGTACGGGTTGCTCCTCCCGTCCGCCCGGCTCCTGCGGACGATCTCGTCGAGCTCCTTCCTGTCCGCGCCGACCGCGCCGGCTTGGAGCGCGGCGTAGGAGAGCAGGTCGAGGCCGAGCGGCGCCAGGTAGTACGGGTCGAGCTGGATCGTCATGATCGTGGTCAGGTCGCCGAGCGACGACTTGCCGAAGCCGTAGACGAGGGCCGAGTCGATGTCGCCGTGCTGGAGACGCACCCACGCCTCGTACAGGGCCCAGGCGCCGTCCATCTCCACGTGGCTCTCGGAGATGGGCGGCCAGGCGGCCAGCGCGTCGAGGGCCGACACGAACGAGAAGGGCGCGCCCGCGAGGTAGTCGCAGCTGCCCGAGCAGGTGAAGCCGAACCTCTTCAGCCCCGTACGCTCCTTGACCTCGTCGATCACAGGCTGGATCAGCTCCGGCTCGGTGAGCCCGGTGTCGTGGCCGGTGTGCCGGGTCTGGGCGAACGCGACGATCGCGACATCTCTCATGACAGCTCCACATCGGGCTCGCCGGTGGGGGCGAACCAGCGGATGTTCGCCATGGACGCCGTGCGCTCGCTCTCCGGGACCCAGACCGCCCTGACCCGCATGCCCTGGCGCACCTCGTGAGCGGGTACGTCCCCGACGAGCGCGATCATGGGGATGTCGGCGTTGTCGAGCAGTATGTACGCCGACACGAACGGCACCTGCGGAGCCCGCGGATCCGGCAGGTTGTTGATGGCGAACGTGGTGATCGTGCCGGTGTCGGGGAGTTCGAGCGTTTCCGGGATGCCGTTTCCGCATTCGGGACAGGACAGGCGGTAAGGCACGTACACCTTGTCGCAGCTCTCGCACCGTCCGCCGAGGAAGACGCCGCGCTCGACGCCCTCCAGGAAGACGCGTAGCGCGCCGCCGACCTGGAGGCGGTATTCGGAGCGCACGTTGGACACGATCTTCGTGACCTCGGGGACGAAATGGGAAATGTCGGTGATGTGGCCGGTGGGGCGCTCGCTCCACGCCGGCCAGACCCGCGTGCCGGCGGCCAGCGCCTTGGGGTTGCCCGCGTCCACGGCGTGCACCAGCGCCGTGTCCGCCCCGTCCAGCTTGATCAAGGCCCAGGCGAAGGGGCGGTCGAGCGGGTGGCTCTCGAGCGGCTCCGCCACCCACGCCCAGGTGGTGACCGTGCCCGCCGGGCCGACCTCGACGTACTCGCCGGTCACCGGCTCGCCCGTCGCGGGGTCGTACTCCAGGGGCGGCACGAGCACCTTGCCCTCTTTCGTCCGCACCCCCACGATGCGCCGGCCGCGTAATTCACTCAGGAACCGGCCGATCACGGGACCTGTCGTACGCGTGTAGCCGCCGGGAAATTCCAGGACGTGCTGGGCGACGAGCGGATCAGATGGCACGGTCGTGTCCCTCCCAGTACGGGGCGCGGAGCTTACGTTTGAGCAGCTTTCCGTTGGGCTCTCGGGGCATCTCGGCGATGAAGTCGAAGCTCCTGGGCCACTTCATCCTGGCCAGGCGGCCCTCCAGCGACGCGAGCAGCTCGCGGGCCAGCTCGGGACCGGGCTCGACCCCCGGCGCGGGCTCGACCACGGCCTTGATCTGCTCGCCCCACTCCTCGTCCGGGATGCCGAACACGGCCACGTCCGCCACCTTCGGGTGGACCATGAGCTCGTTCTCGATCTCGGCCGGGTAGATGTTCGCCCCTCCTGAGATGATCAGGTCGGACTTGCGGTCGCAGAGGTAGAGGAAGCCGTCCTCGTCCAGGTATCCGATGTCTCCTACGGTGAAGTAGTCCTTGAGGCGGTTCGCGGCGGTCTTGTCGGGGTCGCCCTTGTACTCGAACGAGGCACCCATCATCTTCATGTAAATCGTCCCGGCGGTGCCGGTCGGTACAGGCTCACCCTGCTCGTCCACGATGAGCAGCTCGCTGATGGGCCACGCCTTGCCGACCGTGCCCGGATGTGACTTCCAGTCCTCGGGCGTGGCCAGGGTGCCGCCGCCCTCGGTGGCCGCGTAGTACTCGTACACGCAGTCGCCCCACCACTCGAACATCGCCCATTTGACCGGGACGGGGCAGGGGGCGGCGGCGTGGATCATCCACTTGAGCGAGGACAGGTCGTACTTGGCGCGGGTCTGCTCCGGGAGCGCGAGCAGCCGCTTGAAGTGGGTCGGGACCAGATGGGAGTTCGTGACGCGGTAGCGCTCGCAGACCCGGAGCATCTCCTCGGCGTCCCACTTGTCCATGTAGACGAGCGTGTGCCCCATGTGGAGGGCGGTGCCGCCGAACTGGGTCACCGCGGTGTGGTAGTTCGGGGAGGTGATCAGGTGGGCGTTGGGGCGGCCCTGGGTGATGCCGAACAGTCCGAGCAGGAAGGTCATGAGCTCTGCGGAATCGTCCGGATCCAGGCCGTTCAACTGGCGTCTGACGCCTTTCGGCTTGCCGGTCGTGCCTGAGGTGTAGTGCATGGTGACGCCCGCGGTACGGCCTTCCGGGGCGGTGTCAGGCTGCCCATCGGTGAGTTCGCTCGCCTGGCGGAAGCCGTCGGCCTTCTCGCCGAGGATGAACCGGCGGTGCGGCTCGATGGCCTGCGCTCCTCTGGCCCCCTCCTCGAGGTAGCGCGGGTGCACGAAGAAGGCCTTGGCCTCGCTGTCGGACACGACGTACGCGATCTCGGGGCCGGCGAGATGCCAGTTGACCGGGGTGTAGTACCAGCCTGCCTGCATGGCGGCCAGGTAGAGCACGAGCCCGTCCACGCCGTTCGGTACCAGGCCGCAGATGCCGTCGCCCGGCTGAAGCCCGAGCGCGCGCAGCCCGTGCACGAGGCGGTTGGAGCGGGCGAGCAGGTCGCCCGCGCGATGCTCCGTGCCGTCGGGGTCCACGGCCGCGATCCACTCGGGATCCGCCTGCGCGAGCCTCCAGAAACCGAGCGTGCCCATCTGAACTCCTTGGAGTTATGGCGCGAGCAAAACAGGAACCTGTTCTCGTTTGCTGCTGGGAGCGTATCCTGGGGCGGAAGTTCGTAGCAAGCGCTTGATTAGACACTTCGGAGGCGTACGTGGAGCTCCTGCCGATCAGCACTCCCCACTGCCGGATCGAACGCGACGGCCACATCCTGATCGTCACCATGAACCGGCCGGAGGCCCGCAACGCGCTCTCCTCGGACATGCTGATCGGCCTGGCCTCGGCGTGGCAGTACGCGTCGGCGGAGCCCGGGATCCGAGTGGCGATCCTGACGGGCGCGGAGGGCACATTCTGCTCGGGGGCCGACCTCAAGGCCATGGGGCAGCCGTCGACGGATCCGGAGGTGCAGGCCAGAGCCGCACAGATGTCCAACTTCCACTGGAAGGGGCTGCTGAGGGAGGACCCGCCCACCAAGCCGATCATCAGCGCGGTGGAGGGCTACGCGGTGGCCGGGGGCACGGAGCTGCTGGTCGGGACGGACCTGCGGGTGGTGGCGGAGTCGGCCACGCTGGGGCTGTTCGAGGCCAAGCGCGCGCTCTTCCCCATGGGCGGCAGCGCCGTACGGCTTCCCCGGCAGATCCCGTACTGCCACGCCATGGACCTCCTCCTCACCGGCCGTGCGATCACGGCGGCGGAGTCGCTGTCCATGGGGCTGGTCAACCGGGTGGTCCCCGACGGCCAGGCGCTGGCCTCCGCCCTGGAGCTGGCAGCGGACGTCGCCGCCTCGGGCCCGCTCGCGGTGCAGGCGATCCTGCGCACGTACCGGGACACGCTGGGCATGCCGGAGCCGGAGGCGCTGAAGGTGTCGGACGAGATCGGCTGGCCGGTGATCGGCTCGGAGGACGCCAAGGAGGGCACCCGGGCCTTCCGCGAGAAGCGCCCGCCGAACTACCAGGCGCGCTGATTCCCGCCTCGCCCGGCGCGCCGGCCCGGCGATCCGGCCCGGCGATCCGCACAGAGCTGCAGGCGGGCGCACGCGGACGGCGACCGGACGAGCCGGGGGCGGCGCCGTACGATGCGGCGCCGAGGTACGGCGCCGCGAACGACCCTGCAGGACCGGTCGGCGTCAGTCCCCGGTGAGGCGCTCCAGCCGTTCCAGGGCCTCGCCGTACTCCTCCACCAGGCCGAACACCACGTCCTTCGTCGACCGGACCTGGTTGGTGATCCCGATGATCTGCCCGGCGGGGAAGGTGGCCAGCTCGGCGACCTCGGAGCGGCCGATGCGGCGCAGGGCGTCCGACACCAGCATGAACTGCAGCGGCATCGGCAGCGTCCCGGGCGACTCCTCCGACTCCCACGCGTCCGTCCACTCGTTCTTGAGCAGCCGCGCGGGCTTGCCCGTCCAGCTCCGCGAACGCACGGTGTCCCTGGACGTGGCCTCCAGGATGCGGCGCTTGGCCATCTCCGGGGTGTCGGCCTCCTCCACGGTCAACCAGATCGAGCCGGTCCAGACCCCTTCGGCGCCCAGGGCCATCCCTGCCGCCATCTGGCGGCCGTTGCCGATGCCGCCGGCGGCCAGGACGGGCACGTCCACGGCGTCCACCACCTGAGGGATCAGCACCATGGTGGAGATCTCGCCCGTGTGGCCGCCGGCCTCCGTGCCCTGGGCGACCACCACGTCCACCCCGACCTCCACCTGTTTGAGCGCGTGCCGGGGGGTGGAGGCCAGGGCGGCCACCTTGACCCCGTGCGTGTGGGCGAGGTCGACCACGTCGGCGGGCGGCGGGCCCAGCGCGTTGGCCAGCAGGGCGATGGGGTGGCGGAGGGCCACCTCCACCTGTGGCCGGGCCGTCGCGTCCGTCCAGCCGAGCAGCACCTTGCCGGGGTCGGCGTCCGCGGACAGCGGCGGGACCCCGTGCTTGCCCAGGAGGTTCTCGACGAACGCCCGGTGGCCGTCGGGGATCATCGACTTGAGGCGCCCCACCAGCTCCTCGGGCGCGAAGTCGGCGCCCTCGTAGGAGGCGGGCATGACCACGTCCACGCCGTACGGCTTGCCGTCCACGTGGTCGTCGATCCATTTGAGCTCGGTCTCGAGCTCCTCAGGCGTGAAGTAGAGCGCTCCGAGCACTCCCATGCCGCCCGCACGGCTGACGGCGGCGACCACGTCCCTGCAGTGGCTGAACGCGAAGATCGGGAACTCGATTCCGAACATGTCCGTGACACGTGTCCGCATGGCCCCGACAATACGTCCGGCGGACGGCGAACTGCAACGTGTTCTAGACTAGAACCTTTCGTCTGGTACCGGTGAGTAACCTTAGACGATAACGCGTTCTAGTTGGGTGCCCCACGGCATGAAAAAGGGGCCCGCATATCGCGGGCCCCGGTAATGGCGATTACTCGTCCTGGGTGCGGCGGCGGCCGAGGACGGCGCCGGTCAGCACCAGCGCGGCGCCCACGATGAGCAGGACCAGCGGGATGATGTTGCGCAGCAGGTTCATCTGGCTCTTGCCCTCCTGCGCCTTCTTGACCAGGTCGTTCACGGTCTGCTCGGTCATCTTCGCGGTGCCGATGAAGGCCGGCGAGCGCTCGACGCCGTCCTGGGTCTTCAGCACCTCGTGGCGCTGCACCTCCTGCTTGACCGGGGAGCCGGTGGTCGGCTCGACCCAGAACGTGGTCTTGCCGTCGTACCAGCGGTCGACCTGCACGTCACCGGTGGTGCCGGTCATGCCGAGCACGTTGGCGGGCGCGCTGCGGGTCTGGGTCTTGGTCGGCGGGACGGTCTGCTCGAAGACGTAGACGGGCAGGCCGTTGACGTTGTCCTCGCGCACGAAGGCGGCGTCGAACGCCTTGCCCGCCGTGGCGTTGAACACCTTGTACGTCTTCTTCTCCACGTCGAAGGGGAACTTGTAGATCTGCCCCTCCAGCGTGACCGGCGTCTTGCCGATGCTGGTCCCGCAGCAGTTGAGGCCCACCCCGGTGTAGCGGTCGAAGGCGCTGCGGCGCTCGGAGAGGTCGATCTGCGGCCGGCTGTTCGTCACGTCGTTGACGACCGTGGCCTCGTCCCAGACCACCCGCTGCGAGTTGGCCTCCTTCACGTCCCCGCGGGTGGTGACGTAGATCTGGAGGTCGCCGGTGAGGACCTTCAGGTCCTGGAGCGAGAAGTATCGAGCACCCTTCGCCTCCAGCCGCGCGATGCCGAACTGGTCCGCGGGAGCGGCGATGATCTGGCCCGCCGCCCAGAATTTCAGCAGCGGCGCCAGCGCAATGAAGAAAGCCCCGAACCCGATGAGGACGAGCGTGGAGATACGACCCATCGAGGCCTCCGGATTTGTAGAACGTGTTGTCATCTAGCGCGATCGTCGTGCAACAAAGTATGACAGTGGGTGATGCGCGTCACTGGCGGCCATATCACCGCAATCAAATCGATAGAAACAAGTTCTATCGTGGTTTCCGCCGGCCTAGCGAGAGGGTGTGAGCAGGGGTGAAGAGCAGGGACGCGGCCCTCGACGGCATCCGCGCGTTCGCCGCTCTGGGTGTCTGGCTGCTGCACGTCGGCAGCAACACCGGCGTCATGTACCGCGAGGGCATGTACGCCTGGATGATGGCCCGCCTCGGCATCGCCGTACCCATCTTCTTCCTCCTGTCGGGCCTGCTGCTCTACCGCCCGTGGGCGCGCGCGGTGATCGAGGATACGCCACGTCCGAAGCCGCTGCGCTACCTGTGGCGCAGGGTGCTGCGGGTCATGCCGGTCTACTGGCTCGTGACGGCGCTGGCACTGTGGGCGTGGAGCTCGCCGGACTGGCTGGGCTGGGTCAAGTGGATGCTGCTGCTGCAGAACTACTTCCCGGGCGAGCAGGCGGCCGAGGGGCTCTACCAGATGTGGACGCTGCCCATCGAGATGGCCTTCTACGTGGTGCTGCCGCTGCTCGGCTGGCTCCTGCACAAATGGGCCCGCCGCGGCGGCAACCCGCCGGTCAGGCTGCTGGGGGGCATCGCGGTGCTGCCGGTGATCTCGGTGGCCACCGTGGTCGTGTCGCGGGAGTTCGCGCAGCCGCAACTCGCCCTGCTGCTGCCGTACCACCTGGTGTTCTTCGCCTGCGGCATGGCGATGGCGGTCCTGTCGGTGTGGATCGGGCACAGCAGGGTGATCGACTCGCTGACACCGCAGCTCCTGGTGCTGGCCGCGCTGCTGTACGCCGTGCTGAGCACGGGGCTGGCCGGTCCGCGCACGCTGACGCTGCCGACCCTGTGGGAGTCGCTGCTGCGGGTGAGCCTGGAGGCGGCGGTGGCGATACTCCTGGTCGCGCCGTTCGCCCTGGCTCCCAGGGGCGACTCGCTCAGGCACCGCCTGGTCGGCAACCCGGTGACCGCCTACCTCGGCCGCATCTCCTACAGCTTCTTCCTGTGGCACGCGCCGCTGATCACGTTGCAGCTCAAGCTCACCGGCGCGCCGCCGTTCGGCGGCGACTTCCCCAGCGTGGCGGTGGTGTCGTTCGTGGGGACGCTGCTGCTCAGCGTGGGCAGCTACCATCTCATCGAGGTCCCGGCACTCAAGCTCGGCCGGCTCCGGTCAGCACCTGCTCGGCCGCCGGCCGCTCCGGCTCCGGCTCCGGTCGCGCCGGCTCCTTGACCAGCTGGCCGAACAGCACGCCCATGGCCGCGCAGGCGGCCAGCTGCGGCACCTCGTCCAGGAGCGGCTCCGCACCGGTCAGCAGCATTGCCGCCGCCAGGGACAACGTGGCCACGCCGAAGAGGACCGCGGCCCACCAGTGCGCGGGCAGGCCCCTGGCCCGGAGCGCGAGCGTCACGAGCAGGGCGCCGAGGACCGCGAGCATGCCCTGCCAGTTCGCCACCCAGCCGCCGAACGCCAGAGCGAGCACGACGGCGTACGGCGCGCGCAGGTGCCGCAGCCGCGCCGCCGAGGCGGGGGCGGTCTGGCGCACGTGCTCGGGGCGCGGCCCGCGCATGACCAGGGCGATCAGGGTCAGCAGGGCGATCCCGGCCAGCCCGAGGGCGAGCGCGAGCCAGTAGGCGCGGTCCGGCACGTATTCGAGGCGCGCGGTTCCCGTGGTCCCGGCCGGCAGCTCCCAGCCCTGCTTCCAGCCGTCGATCCGTACGGGTTTGAGCGTCTTGCCGCCGAGCTGCGCCTGCCAGCCGGCGTTGAAGTTCTCGTTGACGACGAGGAAGGAGTCCTTCGGCGCGCTCACCTCGACCTCGCGTACGGACGGCGTCCAGGTGCTCTGCACGGCCGCCCCCTCCACGCCGCGCGGCTTGTCGGGCAGCGTGCCGGCCACGAGGTCGTCGATGGCGAACGACTCCCAGCCCGCGACCCGCACCCGGTTGTCACCGGCCACGAGCCTGGCCCTGGAACAGCCGAAGATCTGCACAGGCCGCTGCTCCAGCAGGTCGGTGTGGGTGCCGGCCACCTTGGTCTGGATGACCTGCCCGTTCACCTCGATCCTGGGCCCGGAGCCGCAGGCGAGCCTGAGCGGGATGTCGACGGGCCTGCCCACGGGAGCGACGCCGGGCACCACGATCTCGGTCACCTGCAGCCGCGTCGAGAACGGCGTGAAACGGAGCTTGAGCCGCGAGGTGGACATCGGCCCGAACGTGAGGAGCCCGCCCGGGCCGACCCGTCCCGCGCGGACGGCGCCGCGGTCGCCGGTCACGACCACGTCGAGCGGCTGCTTGTCGCCCCCGGGGCGGCCGATCCGGATCTGGGAGATCGTCCGCCTGCCCTTCCAGGCGATGGTGAGCGTGGGCTGGGTGTCGTCGGCGTCGGTGATCCAGGTGGTGCTCGGGTCTCCGTCGAACGCCGACCTGGGCGAGACCACCGCGTCCAGGGAGAGCTGGGACGAGCCGGTCACGCTGGTCAGGTCCGCACTGATGCGCGTGAACCGGTCAACGAGCGCCGGATCCTTCAGCACGGCCGATCCCCGCACGTTCACGGTCGCCGCGGACCCGGCGGTGAAGGTCCGGTCGAACCCGCTCTCCTCGCCCGGCTTGGCCAGCGCCCCCGCGTTACAGATCCACCGGTACTGGTTACGCATGCAGGCGGGTCGCTCGTCGAGCCCCCGGTCCATGACGAACACGTCGCCGCCCTTCCCCGGCAACCTGATCGTGCGCCCAGGGGCGACTCCGGGGATGGACAGCTCGACGACGCCGACGCGCTGCCCGTAGCTCCACTCGCCGGACACCGTCTGCAGCACCTTGATCCGCACCCAGCTCGTGGGCCCGTCCGGGACACGCAGCCGCTGCGGGTCCGTGACCCGCTGCACGTCCTGCGCCAGGCTCCCCGACTCGGTCTCCACGGACACGCGCCTTATGGCCTGGCCGAGCAGCAGGTCGGGGGCGAACATGACCTGCACGTACGGGATCCGCATCCGCGCGGGCAGGTCCACGCGCAGCCATTCGCCCTGCGCGGGCTTCGAGCCGTCGCTCTCCCAGCCGGTCCCGACGTTGCCGTCCATGGCCGCCCACGGGCCCCGTCCCGTCGTGCTGATGCCGGCGATCGCGTACGGATCCGCGACCGAGGAGGAGGCCGTGACGCCCGCGATGCCGTCGTACTCGGCGGTGGCGGTGTCGTCCAGCCAGCCCTTCTCCAGCAGGTCCAGCGCTCTGACGCCGGAGAAGTCCGCCTTCTTGTCGGCCGTCAGCGTGGGCGACCAGTTCGACCTGAGCTCGCCGAACGAGCGCTCGCGCAGCCGCAGCGCGTCGCTGACCACGGTCGGGACCTCCCGTTTGCCCGCGTCGCCGTTCACCAGCACCGGGCCGTCACCGAGCAGGCCGAGATCGCCCATCGCGAGCAGCGAGTCCGGCCCGCCCCGCACGGCCAGCGCGTCGGCAACCGGCTGCACGGACACCAGGTCCGAGCTGCCCGAAACCTCGTACAGGTCGAGCGCGGGGAACGGCGCGTCCAGCGACTCCACGGCGTCGTCGCTCTCCTTGTCGCCGACGAGCTCGCCGAACGAGCGCACCCGCTTGATGCCCGGCGACTCGCGCAGCGCCTCGAAGATCCGCGCGGGCCAGGCGCCCTGGAGGCTCGCCCTGTTCAGGTCGTTCCTGACGAGCAGGTAGCGCACGCCCATCCTGCGCAGCACGGCGGTCACCCCGGCCGAGCCGTGGCCCGCGGTGAGCCGCTGGTCGATGGAGTCGAGCAGCCTGGACAGGCCCACCGAGCCCGGGGGCGTGATCTGCCTGGTGGTCCAGCGGGCGGTGGACAGCGCCTGCATGGGCTCGTCCATCGGGCGGCCCCAGACGTACTCGCCGAACTTGGCGCCCGGCACGACCAGCACGCCGTCGTCGCCGGCGTTCTGGTCGAGCCAGGCCGCCGCCTCCCGCCAGTGCGCCGGCACCTCCTTGAAGTCGCCGGGCGCGGCCAGGCCCTGGTTGAACACGGGCAGGACGAGGGCCGCGAACGCCACCGCCGACACGGTGCGCAGCGGCAGCCTGGCCCGCACGAGCAGGTGGGCGAGCCCGAAGGCGAGCGCCAGGCGTACCAGCGGGTCGAACTTCCGCAGGTTGCGCAGCGGCGCGAGCGGGCCGTCGAGCAGCCAGCGCACCGGCTCCGCCACGACCGGCTCCAGGGCGCTCATGTGCCCGGCGACCAGCGCCGTCACACCCACCAGGAACAGCACCACCACGAACCCCCTGGCGGGCAGGTCGCGGCGGGACAGCCCGGCCAGTCCGAGCGCCGCCAGCAGGCCGGTGACCACGACCATGGTGGCGGAGGTGGCGATCGAGAAGCCCGGCGGCTGGTCGAAGACGCCGCTGAGCGGCAGGTAGCGCACCCAGTCGGAGGCGCCGCGCAGGACGTTCGTGAGCGAGGTGACCTGGGTGGTGGTCTCTGCGGTCTCGGTGTACGGCAGGAACGAGAAGGCGTACCGGCCGACGAGCAGCAGCGGCAGCGTCCAGAACAGGGTGGCGACCGAGACGGCGGCTGTCCACCAGGCGAGCAGCCGCCAGCGCGGCACCGGCCGCGGTCTGGTGAGGATGTAGAGGACGGGCGCGACGAGCACGGCCAGCACGGCGACCGCGTTCACGCCGCCGCACAGCGCCACGGCCAGCGCCGACCTGACGGCCCCGTGGGCCCGCTGGCCCGTCTCCGAGGCGGTGAGCAGCGGGATCAGGATCCACGGCAACATCGCGGCGGGCAGCCACTCGATCGAGATCTCGCCGAGGATCGACAACGCTCTCGGGGCCAGCGCGTACGCCAGCGCGCCCACGATCCGGGTGCCCCCGGTGCCGATGCCGAGCTGCCTGGCCAGCCGCTCCACGCCCAGGAACGCCACGCACATCAGCAGCGTCAGCCAGAGCCGCTGCGTCACCCACGGCGCCATGCCGACCAGGTCGCCGAGGGCGAAGAACGGGCCCATCGGGAAGATGTAGCCCGCGACCTGGTTCTGGAGCTGGCCGAAGTGCTGGAGGTCCCACAGGTGGGCGGCGCGCTCCAGCCAGCCGACCGGGTTGAGCGCCAGGTCCATCTTGGTGTCGGAGATCAGGTTGCCCGGCTTGGTGGTGAACGCCAGCACGCCGAAGCCCAGGCAGCACACGACCAGCCACCACCGCCGCCGCACCCGCTCACTGACCGGCTCCCCGGCCGCCGCCCGCCCGGCCCTCGGCCCCGGCGGCGGGGTCGCGCCCCCGGCGGCGGGCGGCTGGGGGCGAGCACGATCGGCGCTGGACGGCGGCGGCGTCCCACGCCCGTCGGCAGGGGGCGGCGTGGCTGCGGTCCCGTCGGCACGAGGCGGCGTGGCTGCGGTCCCGTCGGCGGGCGGCTGCGGGCGGCCGGTGCCCGGGCGGCCGGCCACCAGGCGGTCGGTCGCCGGTTGGCTGGGCGAGCGGCCGGCCACGATGCGGTCGATCGGTGGTTTGCGCGTCACCAGGCCTCCCAGCCGGGCTCGACGTCGTGGCCCAGCATCAGTGCGGTGAGGCGCTCCGCGCTGCGGTCCCAGGAGAAGCGGTCCGCCCATGCCCGACATTTCACGGCATAAGTTTCGTCCAGCTCGGCAAGTGCGGCGGCAATGCCCTTGGCCAGCTCCGTGCCTTCGGGCAGCAACCACCCTGTCTCCCCGTGCCGTACGGCGTCACGCAGCCCGTCCACGTCGAACGCCACGGTCGGCACCCCCAGCGCGGCCGCCTCGAGCACGCTCAGCCCCCACCCCTCACCCTGCGAGGCGCTCACGTGCACCCACGCCCGCGCGACCAGCCGCGCCTTGTCCTCCTCCGGCAGGTAGCCGTGGAGCGTGACGCCCTCCGGCAGCCGGGCGCGCAGCCGCGCCTCCTCGGGCCCGCGGCCGATGATGTCCACGGTCAGGCCGGGCCAGCGCTCCCTGAGCTCGGCCACGGCGTCGAGCAGCAGGTGGACACGTTTGTGCGCCACGAGCCGGCCCAGGCAGACGAGCCGCGGCGCCGGGCTCTTCACCACGTCGGCGGGCCGGGCGACGCTCACCCCGTTCGGCACGATGTGCACCGGCCCATCCCACCCGAGCCGCTCCCGCATGGCCCGCACCGTGGACGGCGACACGGCCACGCTCGCGTGCCGCCGGTAGCTCCACCGGGCCACCGGCCCCTCCAGGAAACGTCCGAACGCCGCCAGCCACCCCGGCATGTGCACCCCGAACTGCCGGTCGTGCACGTGGTGCACCACGCAGAGCACCTTGGTCCGCCGGCGCACGACCCACGGGGTGAAGAACGGGATCCCGTTCTGGCAGTCGAGCACCACGTCGAAGCGGCCGCGCCTGAGCAGCAGCCAGCAGAGCACCAGCGGATAGACGGTGAACACACCGCCCATCCGCACGATGCGTACCCCGGCAACGGACTCCCCGCGGCCCTGGCCAGGCGCTCGCGCGGTGACGAAGCAGACCTGGTGGCCCGCGCGCGCGAAGCGGCGGGCCAGCTCCCAGGCGAACGTCTCAGCGCCACCTGCCTGGGGATGCCAGGGGTCACGCCAGTTGACGACAGCGATCTTCACGGATATCCGACGGGGTCGAGCGGCGGCTCCCAGGCCGGGCGGGGGGCCGCACGCGGGTGGGCGCGCAGCCGGAGCCAGATCCTCCCGAGCTCCAGCACGATGCCGAACGCGTGCCGGGCCGGGGAGAAGCGCGAGCCCGGCATGTCGTGCCAGCGCACGGGGATCTCCGTCACCGCCGAGCCCTGCCCGACGCAGCGCGCGAGGAACTCGACGTCGAAGGCGAAGCCCGGTGTTCGGAGCAGGGCGGCGATCTCGCGGGCCAGCACCCCGTCGAAGAACTTGAACCCGCATTGGGTGTCGCTCACCCCGCGCACCAGCGTGCCGGCCAGCGTGCGGAACCAGAAGGCGCCCAGTTCGCGGATCTTGCTGTGGCGGTTCTCGACGTGGGAGTCCGGGTGCGCCCTCGACCCGATCACCACCCGCTCCCCGGACAACAACTGCCCGAAGGCGACGTCGATGGCGTCGAGGTCGGTGGCCATGTCGGCATCGACGAACCCGACGAACGGGGCACTGGTGCCGAGCAGTCCGGCACGTACGGCGGCTCCCTTCCCCGGAGCCGGGCACTGCATCAGCCGGACCGCCACAGGTCCACGCGGCCAGTTCCTGACGATCTCGGCCGTGCGGTCCGTGCTGTTGTTGTCGACGACGATGACGGCGGTCGGGAACGGCATTCGGGCAAGCTTCGCGCACAGCTGCAGGAGGCCCCCGGGAAGTCGTCGTTCCTCGTTGTAGGCGGGAATGACGATCTCAAGCAGTGGTGGTCGGCTCGTCCCCTCGTCCCCATGTGGAGAGGGCGGCATGTCGGCTCGGGTTACCGGTCGCCGTAGAAGTAGAGAGGCTGGTTGACCGGCGTGGCGGTGGCACCGGTGAGAGAGACCGTGGTGACCGTCGCCACGAGAGCCGCTACGGCGACGCCGATGATCGCTGCTAAGAGGATCTTAATCACGGGGGGTTCCTCCTCGAGCGGACAAATGGTGCGGGCCGTCCCCAACCTAGAACCAATTCTTGCTACTCGGAAGTAGCTCTATGAAATCTTTATAAATCCCCTGATCAGGGGGCATATCGGTGCGGCACGGGGCCGTCGAACCGGTAGAGTCGCAGGTCACCGCTATCGACCACGGCCCTTGCGCTGCGTAGCAATACGCCGAACCGCTGCCGCTCTTCAACTGTCCCCGCGTTGACTATCACGTAGCGAAATCCCGCTGCGGGAAGATCGGTCGAGGGCCCTCCTAGTACGTGTTCTACCGCCTGCGCCCGGGGATCCTCGCTCTTGATGACCATGTCACCGACCCGTACGGCGTCGTTGGAGACCACCCGCCGCCCCGGCACGCCGAAGAAGCGCTGCGCCGGATCCAGCACGGCCCGCCCCCCGTTCCACGGGAACTGCCGGTAGGACTCGAACGGCAGCACCAGCACGTCCCCCGGCTCCCGATCGCGCCGGATGACCTCGCGCGCGGCGGTCCAGCTCTCCGGGTAGGAGACGGCCCCCAGCCTCCCGAGCGACCCCCACGCCATGGTCGGCAGCACGGCCACCGGCACCAGCGCCATCGCGGCGACCCACACCCGCTCGCGCGCGACCGACTCGACGAGCAGCCCGAGCCCCAGCGCCGCCACCAGCGCCAGCGGCGCCACGAACTGCTGGGCGTCCCTGAACACCGCGAACCCGCCCCACACCCCGACCAGCCACGCGAACGCCGCCCGCCCGGCCTCCCCGACCCCCACGCAAGCGATCCCAAGACCGGCGAAGCCGGCCACGGCCAGGCCCTTCTTGTACGGCACGTCGCCCCGCAGGAAGAAGACGATCCCGGCCAGCGTGAGCAGCAGCCTGGCCGCCGCACCCACGAAGGCGCCGTAACCGGGGGGAACCGCGTAGGCGTTCCAGATCCCGCCCAGTGACAGCAGGCTCCCGACCGCGCCGAACGGCGTGTCGGCCCTGGCCGCGAACGCGTACACGCCGACCGGGTCGCCGTCGAGCCCCTCTGGCCGTAGCGCGGTGGGCACCAGCCACGGCAGGCTGAACGCCGCCAGGACACCCACCACCGGCAAGATCCGGCGAGCCACCGGCAGCGCCGTGATCGCGGTGACCGTCATCGCCGCGAACCCGCCGACCGCCGCGGGCAGCATGGCCACGGCGACCCTGCGGCCCGACCACGCGGCCCGCACCACCCAGGGCAGCCCGGCGTACCCGAGCAGCAGCGCCCACTGCCCGATCAGCAGCCGCTCGGCCACGTACGGGTTCCACACGTAGAACGCGCCCGCCACCAGCCGCGGCCCCAGCGACTGCGACGGCAGGAGCAGCGCGGCCCCGGAACAGCCCAGCACGAAGATCCCCAGCAGGATCGCCTTCTGCACCAGCTCGGCAGGCAGCACCAGCGACAGCGCGGTCACCACGGCGTCGCTCGGGACGACCCGCGCGGCCCCGCCCGCCAGCCCGAACGTCCACGCGGTGAACGACGGGTCCGGCACGAACACCATGTCATGGAGCAGCGTGAACCCCCAGCCCAGCGCCGGTCCGAGCGCCAGGCAGCCGAGCACGAGCCCGAGGAGGGCGGAGGCGGCCCCGGCTCGGGGCGTGTGCGGCATCCCGCTATGACATCACAACCCCGCTACGGCCATTCCCCGGCCGACCCCGGCGTGGTTGAGTCGTCGCGGGGGTGATGTCAAGGGTGGCTACAGCGGGGGCACGCCAGTGGTCACGCGGCGGCGACGCCGTGCTGGCCGCGGGCCTGGCTATGGTCGCGGTGCAGCTCGTCTGGAAGTTCGAGCTGGTCAGGCGGACGTACTTCCGCCAGGACGACTTCATGTTCATCGCCAGGGGGCTGGAGAGCCAGCTGTCCTGGGACTACCTCATGCGGATCGACTTCGGCCACATGATGCCGGGGGCGTTCGCGATCCATTGGGCGGTGGGGCGGCTCGGCGTCTACAACGACGCCCTCGCGCACACGCTCACGATCGGCCTGCAGGCGGCGGCGAGCCTGGCGCTGCTGCGGCTGCTGCGGCTGCTGTTCGGGGCGCGTCCGGCCATCCTCGTCCCGCTCGGGTTCTACCTGCTGACGCCGATGACGATCCCCGGGCTGTCGTGGTGGGCGGTGGTCGCGGAGACGCTCCCGTTCCAGATCGCGCTGCCGATGGCGCTCGCCTCCCACGTGCTCTACACCCGTACCGGACGCTTCAGGCACGCGGTGGCGGCGGCCGGGTGGACGGTGTTCGGGATGGTGTTCTTCGTGAAGGCGCCGTTCATCCCGGTGCTGGCGTTCGTGCTCACCTTCGGCTGGCTCGGCGGGCGGCGGCTGTGGCGGGGCTGGCTGCTCTACCTGGCCGTGCTCGTCCCGTACGCGGCGGTGTTCTTCCGGCAGCTGTTCACCTCCGTGCAGCTCACGAACGACACGTTCCGGCCGATGCTGCCCACCGCCGAGGTCGCGGCGAAGTCGGCGTGGACGCTGCTGACCGGCTCCCTCATGCCCACGTCGCTGGGCGGCCCTTGGCGGTGGCAGCCGATCGGCGAGGACTACGCGCTGGCCGCCACCCCGCCCGCGCTCATCTGGGCGAGCCTGGCGGTGGCGGTCGTCGCCGTGACGGTGTCCGTGGTCTGGCGGCGGCGGGCCTGGCTGGCGTGGCTGACGTTACTGGGCTACTTCCTGCTGGCCGACGTGGTGCCGATCATGTTGGGGCGGGTGGAGATGCTCGGTCCCGATCTGAGCGGCTTCGAGCTGCGGTACATCTCCTCCACCGCCACGGTCGTGGCCCTGGTCATCGGGCTGGCGTTCATCCCGGTCCAGGGCGAGGAGCGGCCCTGGCGCCGCCCGGCGCTCCGGCTCAGGTGGGCGTGGGCGCCGGTGGCGGCGGTGTTCGCGGCGGGCTCGGTGTGGTCGGTCGCCGCCTACGCCGACCGGCCGCTCGGCACGAACGTCAGGAGCTACGTGGAGACGGCCAGGCAGGCGCTGGCGCGCATGCCCGCGGGCTCGGTCGTCCTGGACACGTACGTGCCGGCCAAGATAGCCCTCCCGGTGTTCTTCTACGACTACGCGCTGCATTCCCGCATACTCGGCCCGACCGCACCGCGCGAGATCGCCTGGACCAGGCGGCTCACCGGACCCGTGCCCACGCCGATGATCTTCGACCAGGAGGGCCGGCTGCGGCCGCTGTCGATCGACGGCGTCACGATCCCGGGCGGCGCCGCCTGCACCCCTGTCGGCCGGACAGAGGTGCGTTTCAAGCTGCCCGTCCCGGTCCAGGACGGCGAGCACACCGTCCAGATCTCCTACCTGAACGGCGCCGAGACCACCCTGAACGTGCGGCTCGGGCTCGCGCGGAGCACCGTGGCCGCGGGCAGGGACCTGGGCACGACCTACGCGACGATCTTCGGCGGCGGGAGCGAGCTGGCCGTCAGCGCGGCCGGTACCGGCTCCTGCGTCGGCGAGATCAGGATCGGCGCCCCGGTTCCGGCCGAGAACGCCGCGCCCGTCCCGCCACAGCCCGTCCGCTAGTCCCTCGGCAGGCCCAGCATGCGCTCGCCGATGATGTTGAGCTGCACCTCCGTGGTGCCGCCGTAGATCGTCATCGCCCTGGTGGCGAGCACCGCCCGGTTCCAGTAGCCCGGGTCGCCGAGCTTGATGTCGGCGGCCATGACCGCCGCGGGCCCGAGCAGCTCCACCGCCGTCTCCGAGACGTGCTGGGCGTGGGAGGTGGACAGCAGCTTGCGCACGGAGGCGTCCGCGCCCGGCTCGGCGCCGGCCAGCTGCTTGAGCGTGACCCGCAGCGAGAGCGCGTTGATCGAGTGGCCCTCGCAGACCACCTCGGCCACCTGCCGCGCCTCGACCGGCGTCAGCTCGCGGTCGAGCCGGCCGATCAGACCCAGCAGGTCGGACACGGAGGCGCCGGTGCCGCCGGAGCCGGACGACAGGGAGACGCGCTCGTTCGAGAGCGTGTTGCGGGCGACCTTCCAGCCGTCGCCGACCTCCCCCACGACCAGGTCGTCGGGGACGAAGACGCCGTCGAGGAAGACCTCGTTGAACAGGTTCTCGCCGGTCATCTCGGTCAGCGGCCGGACGGTGACGCCCGGGGACTTCATGTCGACCAGGAAGTACGTGATGCCTTGGTGTTTGGAGCCCTCGCTCGAGTTGCGGGCGATGCAGATGCCCCACTCGGCCACGTGGGCGACGGAGGTCCAGATCTTCTGGCCGGTGAGCTTCCACCCGCCCTCGACCTGCTCCGCCTTCATCTGCAACGAGGCCAGGTCGGAGCCGGCGCCGGGCTCGGAGAAAAGCTGGCACCAGATCATCTCGCCGCTCAGCGTCTTCGGCAGGAAGCGCTCCTGCTGCTCCTGCGTGCCGTACGTGGCGATGGACGGCACCACCCACGCGCCGATGATCATCGCGGGCAGCTTGACCTTGGCGGCCTTGAGCTCCTGGGCGATCAGCACCTGCTCGAGCGGCTTCGCGTCGCGGCCCCATGGCCTGGGCAGATGGGGCATGACGAAGCCGCGCCCGGCCAGGGCCCGCTTCTGCTCCTTGCCCTCCAGCCGGGCGATCTCCGCGATCTCGGCGCGGATCGACTCGCGCAGCTCCTCGGCGTCCTCGGGCAGGTCGATCCGCATCTCGCGGGCGACGCCCTGCAGGGCCAGCTCGGTCACCTTGGCGGCCCATTCGGCCGACGAGCCGAGCAGGGCGCGCAGCGTGAGCGCGCGGCGGTAGTAGAGGTGGACGTCGTGCTCGTAGGTGTAGCCGATGCCGCCGAACGTCTGGATGGCGTCCTTCGCACACTGGACGGCGGCGTCAGGGGCCATCACGCCGGCGATGGCGGCGGCGTAGTCCAGCTCCTTCGCTGTGTCGATGGTCGCGCTCCCTCGGGCCTCCGTTGGCATCGGGCTGGACGCCCTCGCTCTCTCCGGCCCGGCTCGCCGCTCCGCGGCGCGGGTGGCGTCCCACACTGTGGCGCGAGCCTGCTCCAGGGCGACGAGCATGCGGGAGAGCTTGTGCTTGATGCCCTGGAACTGGCCGATCGGGCGGCCGAACTGGATGCGTACCTTGGCGTATTCGGCGGCGGCGGTGACGCACCAGGACGCCAGACCAGCCGCCTCGGCGCCGAGCAGGATCGCGGCGATGTTACGCACGTCGGAGCTCTGGACGCCGCCCAGGATGCCCTCGGCGGGCACGACCACCTCCGACAGCTCCACCTTGGCCACCGGCCTGGTCAGGTCGAGGGACTTGACCGGGGTGACAGTGGCGGAGACCGCGTCGATGAGGACCCACTCCTCACCGTCGGCCGTGGAGACCGGCAGGACGAGCGCGTCGGCCAGCGAGCCGCCGAGCACGTGGTCGGCCGTGCCGGAGACGATCAGGGAGCCGTCCTCGGTGCGGGTGCCGCTCAGGTCGGCCGTGAGCGCGACGGCGCCGGTGAGGGTGCCGTCGGCGAACGACTCCAGGTGCTCGGGCCGCTTCGAGGCGTTGATCACCGCGCTGGCCAGCACGGTCGGCAGGTAGGGCCCGGGAGCCATGCGCTCGGCCAGCGCCTCGACGGCCACGGCCGTCTCCAGCAGCCCGTAGCCGGAGCCGCCGTACTCCTCGGGCACGTGCAGGCCGAGCAGCCCCTGCTCGGCGAGGCCCGGCCAGAACGCGGGGCGCGTGTCCGCCCCGGCACGCAGCAGCTCGGACGGGATGTTCCGCTCGGCCCAGCCGCTCACCGACTCGCGGAGCGCCTCGTGCTCCTCGCTCAACCCGATCGCCATGCTCATCCTCCATGCCAGGTCCGGGCCATCACCCAGAATCATATTCTAGAGGATGCTTCTGGGCCTAGAGCGGGCGAAGCTGTTGCACGAGGGTGTTGATGTCGCGCCAGTGCTTCTTGTTCGTCTCGGGGATGGAGGCCAGGAGCATCGCGGGCTTGTTCTTGCCCACCTCGACGACCGTCACCATGGCCTGGGCGACCTGCTGCTTGCCGTTGAAGGGGTAGGTGACCTTGTAGCCGAGCGTCCAGCCCTTGCCGACCGGGATCTTCTTGGAGGCGGTCCAGGCGAGCGTGGCGCCTTCGGGGTACTGGGTGCTGATCGCCCAGCGAGCGGCCTGGGCGGCGAGTTCGCGGTAGTCGGCGTCCTTGGCGGGCTTCTTCTCCGGCGAGTCGCCAGGGAACATGGCCGAGGCGATCACCGTGTGCGGGACGGCCACCTTGCCGATGCGCTGCGCGATCGAGAACGGCGGGAACGACTTGGCCTTCCACGGCGCGGCCAGCCTGGGGTAGCTGATGCCGGTGTTCTGGTCGCTGATGATGCCGATGACCACGGACGCCGTGCCCGGCAGGGTCGGGTACGCCTTGCTCGCCGGCACGGACGGCAGCACGATCGGGCTCTCGGTCACGGTCGGCGTGGGCGACGCCACGGGTCCGGCGGAGGCCGGTGGCGGGGCGGCGGGGGCGGCCTGCTCGGCAGCCTTCTTGTTGGCGGGCACGTCGCCGGAGAAGAGCGTGAAGACCAGGAACACGGCCAGGACGGTGCCGAGTATGGCGCCGACGAGGTAGACGAACTTGATCGGGATGTCGCCGATGCCACGCCTCGGCGGCTCGGGAACGGGCGGCAGCGAGGATAACTGGCCGGCCGGAGGCGACTGCGCCGGAAGCGGCTCCATCCAGGGCTGCCGGGCTGGCGGCTGCTGTGCCGGCGGGCGGATCGGGACCGACGGCCCCGGCGCGGGCGGGCGGGGGATCTGGACCGTCTCCTCAGACGGCAGGACGACCTTGCGGAACGGAGTGGTGGGTGAATCGTGCGAGGGACTCTGGTCGCCGACGTCCTCCATGACCTCGAGATTACGTCACGAGAGAGCGGGATAATTCCTCTGTTCGCCCCGCAGAATCTAATTCTGTATGGTCTGCGGATATGAGGGGTTTCTATGAGATCGCAGTCAACGACCCCGAACGTCCCGCCCTCCTCGGTGACGCGGGCACCACCTACGGCGAGCTGCTCGCTCGCGTGAACCGGGCCTCCAACGGCCTGGCGTCCCGCGGGGTCGCGCCCGGCGACTGCGTGGTCACCGTGCTGAGGAACGGGCTCGACGCGCTCACCATGATGCTCGCGACCTACCAGAACGGCGCATACCTCGTCCCCGTGAACTGGCACTTCACGGCCGAGGAGATCGGCTACATCGTGGCCGACTGCGGGGCCGAGGTAGTGATCTCACCTGAGGCCCTCACGGTCGGCGAGCTCGTCTCCGGGCAGCCCGCCGACGCGCCCGCGCACCGGCGGGCCGGGTCCATGATGCTCTACACCTCGGGTACGACGGGGCGGCCCAAGGGAGTGCGGCGGCGGCTGCTGGACCTGACGCCGGAGGAGCTGTACCCGATCCTGATGCGGAAGAGCTGGCGGCATTTCGGGCTGCCGTTCGGCGGGGTGCACCTGGTGTGCTCGCAGCTCTACCACTCGGCGCCGTACGGGCAGGCCATGATGGCGCTGCAGCTGGGGCACTCGATCGTGGCGCCGGAGCGGTTCGAGGCCGCCGAGGCGTTGCGGCTGATCGAGCGGTATCGGGTGACGAACGCGTTCATGGTGCCCACGATGTTCCACCGGCTGCTGGGGGTGCCGGATCGGGAGTCGTACGACCTGTCGTCCCTCACCCACCTCTACCACGGGGCGGCTCCGTGCCCGCCGGCCACCAAGAAGGCCATGATCGACTGGCTCGGGCCCGTGCTGTGGGAGTACTACGGCTCCACCGAGGCGGCCGTGGCGACCATGGTGTCCTCGGAGGAGTGGCTGGCCAGGCCCGGCACGGTCGGCAGGGCGCTGGACGGGATGACGTTCACCATCGTCGGGGAGGACGGCCGGGAGGCGGGGCCAGGGTCGCCTGGGCTGGTCTACATCGGCGGGATCAACCGGTTCGAGTACCACGGCGATCCGGACAAGACGGCGGCGGCGATGCTCGGTCAGGCGTACACCCCTGGGGACATCGGCTACCTCGACGCGGACGGCTACCTGTTCCTGCTGGACCGGCGGACCGACCTGATCATCTCCGGCGGGGTCAACATCTACCCGGCCGAGATCGAGGCCGCGCTGCTCGAGCACCCCTCCGTGGCGGACGTGGCGGTGATCGGCGTACCGGACCCGGAGTGGGGGCACAAGGTCGTCGCGCTCGTGCAGCCGGCGCCCGGGGTCGCGGGCGGCGACGAGCTCACGGCCGAGTTGCTGCGGCACTGCGCGCCCCGGCTGGCCAGGCTCAAGCATCCGCGCGTGATCGAGTACCGCGAGTCGTTGCCGCGCACGCCGACGGGCAAACTGAGCAGGCGCGACGTCCGGGAGGCGTATCTTTCCGGCTGAGGTGGGCACACTCCTGCCATGAAGAGGATCGTCGCGGGACTGGCCGCCGCTGCCGTGCTGCTCTCCGGCTGCGGGCCGGCCCCCACGTCGAGGGCCACCCAGCCGGGCTCGCCCACTTCATCGCCGACCGCCCCGCCGTCCCCTTCGCCCACCACTGGTTCCCTGGCGTCGCTGCACGCCCTGGAGGCGGCGTACGAGGACGTCATCGCCAACGTGCTGCCGTCCATCGTGCAGATCAACACCAAGGCCGGGCTCGGCTCCGGCATCGTGTACGACTCCGCCGGCCACATCGTCACCAACGCTCACGTGGTCGGAAAGGCCACCAAGATGGAGGTCACGATCGCCACGGGCGGCCCCCCGCGCGAGGCCAGGCTGGTCAAGTCCTTCGGGTTGGGCGACCTTGCGGTGATCAAGGTGGACCGCCCCGACGGATTGCGACCCGCGAAGTTCGGGGACTCGTCCAAGGTGCGGGTCGGGCAGATCGTGCTCGCCATGGGCAACCCGCTGGGCCTGTCGAGCAGCGTGACGAACGGGATCGTCTCGGCCATCGGCCGTACCGTCACCGAGCCGCAGGAGACGGAGGGCTCGCCCGGCGCCACGATCGCCAGCGCCATCCAGACCTCGGCCGCGATCAACCCGGGCAACAGCGGCGGGGCGCTCGTGGACCTGTCAGGCCAGGTGATCGGCATTCCCACGCTCGCCGCCGTCGACCCCACCCTGGGCGGGGGCACCGCGCCCGGCATCGGGTTCGCGATCCCGAGCAACACCGCCACGGACATCGCCGCCCAGATCGTCAAAGAGGGCAGGGTCACCAACAGCCACCGTGCCGCCCTCGGCATCAGGGGCAGCACGGTGATCGGCGCGGACGGGACGCCGAGCGGGGTGGGCGTGGTCCGCGCCGAGCCCGGCGGCCCCGCCGCGAAGGCCGGGATCCGGGCCGGCGACCTGATCACCTCGATCAACGACAAGAAGACGCCGACGATGGCGGTACTCGCCGAGACCATCGCCAACCTCAAGCCCGGCGACCAGGCCAAGGTGGGCGTGCTCCACTCGGACGGCCGAACGGAGACGATCACCGTGACGCTGGGCCAGCTCCCGAGCGACTGACGCCCTTCCCCGCCGAGGAAGCGGGCGAAGCCGGCACCTCACTGCTTGGCCGTGAAGACGACCTCGACCCGCCGGTTCTGGGCGCGGTTCTTCTCGTTGGGCTTCCCGTCCACCAAGTTGGGCCGCTTGGGCCGGGTCTCGCCGAACCCCCGCGCCTCGAGCGTCACGCCCGCGCCGGTGAGCAGCCCGCGCATGGCCGACTCGACGGCCTGCGCCCGCCGCTGCGACAGCGTGACGTTGTACGCCTCGCTCCCCTGGTCGTCCGTGTGCCCCTCGATCTTGACCACCCCGCCCGCGCCGTCGGCCTTGACCTTCTCGGCCACCTGCCGGAGGCGCTGCCTGGCCTTGGCGGTCAGTTGCCACTTGTCCAGCTGGAACAGCACGTCGCTGGTGAGCGCGACGGTGACCTGGCGTCCCTGCTTGGTCTCGCTCTCGGTCCCGTCCAGCGACTCGACCTCGCCGATGATGTCCTCGACGGGCAGCACCAGGTCCTCGACGACACCGGTGGCGTCGGCCGGCGGGCTGGGCGCCGGGGTGGGGGACAGGACCAGGGACAGGGCGACGCTAAGAGATCGGAACATCGGTGAACACGCCGATCATGGGCATCTCAATGTTGATCTTCGTGACGTCCGCGGGAGGCGCGGCGAAGACCGCGTACAGCGTGGACGTCTCCCCCGGCTCCAGGAACTGGCCCTGAGTGCCGGAGCAGACGCACTTCGCGTCCTCACCGGTGCCGTTGCGGGCCACCCGGTAGCGCTTGGCGTTCACCGGATCGATCAGGGAGACGTTGGAGACCGAGAAGTCGAGCGGGGACGCGCCCATGCTGTTGTGCACGTTGACCTTGCCGTCGGTCGCGGTGACCGTCCAGTTGAGCGTGAGGGTCCTGCCCTGGCGCTTGAGCGAGATGATGTCGGCGCGCGCCTTTCCGTGCATGTCGCCCGCGCCCACCTGAGCCTCGCGGCTGGCGATCACCTTGGAGTCCTGCGGGGGCGCGCTCTGCTGCTCTTGTGCGGGAGCCGCTTCCTGCTTCTCAGTGGGGGTCTCGGCGACGGACTGCGCCTGCCTCTCCTCACCGCCGCCGCCCTGCTGTCCGGGGAGCACGCCGCAGCCCGTCAGCGCGACGGCTGCGACAGCCAGCGCGATCGTCTTTCGCATTATGTGATCACCTTCGTCGTCGGGGATATGGCCCTCACCGTAGGGAAGCGACCTTCAGGATCCGCATAGTCGCCTATATCCGCTGACCACGCCGCCTACGGGCCTCATGCGCGAGCCGTTCGGCACCGGCCCGGCCCGGCTCGTCACCGAGGCCGTCAAACTCTCCCATAGCACGCACAAGCGCCTCAACTGCCTCATCAATGTCGTCGAGGTCCAGCGCGGCATGCGCCAGCGCCATGAGAGCCTGCGCGGTGCCCCTGCGGTCGCCGTACGCGACGAAGATCTCCAGCGACTCGCGGACGAATCCGGCGGCGGCGCCGGGTGCGCCTTCCGCTCTGGCGATCTCGGCCCGTACGAGCAGCGCCGCCGCCTCGGGCAGCCGGTCACCCAGGCGGCGGTTGATCCGCAGCCGCCGCTCCGCACATTCGCGGGCCTCGGCGCGCCTGCCTGCCCCGAGGTGCACCCTGGCCAGGTCGAGCAGCGCCTCCGCCTCGCCACGCGGGTCCCCGAGGTCCTGATAGGCGGCCAGGCTCTGGTCGAGCGCGCCCTCGTCCCGGCGCAGCGCGCCCAGCGCCCGCAAGGCGTCGGCCCGCCCGCGCCGGTCCCCGGCCTCCTCGAAGGCCCGCAGCGCGCGGACGAACGCCTGCTCGGCCTCCGCCGGGCGGGTCTGGACGAGGCCGAGCCTGAGCGTGATCCTGGCCAGCTCCAGCCCGTCCACCAGCGGCTGGGCCGCCCGAAGGGCAGCAGCCGCCGCTTCCGTGCGGCCCTCGGCCCTGTGCAGGTCGGCCAGGCCACGGAGCAGGAGCGCCTCGCCGTGCCGGTGGCCCACCGCCCTGGCCGCGTCGAGCCCGGTGGCCGTGGTCACGTGCCAGTCGTCGTGGTGCGCGCCCAGCTCGAACAGCGGCGTCAGGTAGAACGCCAGCCGCCAGGCGGCCTCGTACAGGCCCGACCGGTAGAAGTCATCGACGGCCGCCACCAGGAACCGGCGCTCGGCGCTCAGCCACCGCGCCTCCTGCCGCAGCCAGCCGGTCTCCAGCCCCTGCCCGCCTGCCCCGGCTCCGGGCGGATGGACCTCGGTGCGGCCGGTCCCGGGTTCGGCCGGGAGGAGGGTGGCTCTGGCCTGCCTGGTTCGCTCGAGGATCGCGCCTGCCCTGGCCGCCAGCACGCCTGCCGGGCCGCCGTCCTCCTCCGCGAGGCGCTCGGCGGCGTAGAGCCTGGTCAGGTCGTGCCATCCGTATCGCTCCTGGCCCGCCTCGTCCAGGCCGCGCGACTGCAGCAGCCCGGCCTCGGCGAGCGGCTCCAGGTCCGCGTCGAGCACCCAGGACGCGAAGTCGGGCGCCGACAGCGCGCCGAGCCCGCGCAGCAACCTCCTCTCAGGGTCCGGCAGGCCCCGGTAGCCGAGCGCCAGGCTGCCCCGCACGGCCAGGTCGCCCGCGCTGAGCTCGTCGAGCCTGCGCCGCTCGTCCCCGAGGCGGCCCGCCAGGTGGTCGAGCGTCCACCCCGGCTTCCTGGCCAGCCGGGACCCTGCGATGCGCAGGGCCAGGGGCAGCCGGCCGCAGAGCCCGACGATGCGCAGGGCGGCCTCGGGCTCGGCGCGGACCCTGTCGTGGCCGGCCACCTCGCCGAGCATCGCCACGGCCTCGTCCTGGCCGAGAACCCCCAGCTCGTACGCCCGCGCCGCCTCCAGCCCGGCCAGCGGCGACCGGCTCGTCACCAGGGTGAGGCTGCCGGGCCCGGTCGGCAGCAGCGGACGCACCTGGGCCTCGTCGGCGGCGTCGTCGAGGACGACGAGCAGCCTCCTGCGGGCCGTCATGCTCCGGTAGAGCCGCACGCGCTCGTCCAGCGCCGGCGGGACCGCGCCGTCCGGGCAGCCCAGCGAGCGCAACAGGTCCTCCAGCACGGCGCCCGGGGGCCGAGCGCCGAGCGAGGCGTAGAGGCGGCCGTCCGGCCGCTCGAGCGCGGTGGCCGCGTGCACGGCGATGGCCGACTTCCCGCAGCCGGGCGGGCCGTGCAGGACGAGGTGCACAGGGGCGGAGGCGTGCTCGCGGGCCGTCCGGACGATCCAGTCGAGCGCGTGCTGCCGGCCCACGAAGTCGGAAATGTCCGGCGGAAGCTCATCGACCTGTCCCACGCGCTGCCGGGTCTCGCCGGCTCTCGTCCACGGGCGACCCTCGTCGCTCAGGACCCGCTGGTGCGTGGCGGTCAGCTCGGCGCCCGGCTCCAGGCCCAGCTCCTCCACCAGCATCCTGCGCGCGTCCTGGTAGGCCCCGAGCGCCTCCGACCGGCGTCCCGCCTGGTGGAGGGCTTCGATGAGGCGTACCCAGGCGCGTTCGCGCAGCGGATGCGCCCCGACCAGCGCACGCAGCTCCCCGACCACCTCCGCGCCCCTGCCGAGCCGCAGGTCCAGCTCCACCCGCTCCTCCAGCGCGGTCAGGCGCAGCTCCTCCAGCGGCACGGCGTGCTCCCGGCGCAACAGGGACGACTCGACATCGGCCAGCGCCTGCCCCCGCCACAACCCCAGTGCCGCTCTGAACGTGTCGCCCGCCTCCGCGATCCGCCCCGACTCGCGCTCCTGCCTGGCCGTGGCGACCAGCCGCGCGAACCGGTGGCAGTCGACCTCGTCCCGCTCGACCTCGATCACGTAGCCGCCCGGCACCGTGCGGATGCCGTCCACGAGCTTGCGCAACGCGCTGACGTACACCCTGAGCACCGAACCCGCCGACGCCGGTGGCCGGTCGTCCCAGACCACGGACACCAGCCGTTCGATCGGCACCGTCTCGCGGGCCGACAGCAGCAGCGCGGCCAGCAACGTCCGGTGCTTGGCCGGTCCCGGCACCTGGCCGGCCTCGATCCGCAGCGGCCCGAGCACGCCGAAGCGCACGTTCACGCCTCCCTCGGCATCACTGGCCCGCCGGTCTGAGCGCGAAGGAGTCGAAGCGCACCCGCAGGTCGGCGGTGGCGCCGGATGCGGCGTGGACGCCTGACTCGTTCGGGCCGTAGGGCGCGTCCGCGTCGGACGCCTCCGCGACCAGGCGTTCGTTCAGCCACATGCGTAGCGTCACCTTGCCCCCGCTCTCGCCGCATTCCGCCACGATGCGGTTGACGGCCGCGCTCTGTGCGCTCGCCGGGCCGTACAGGGTGGTGCCCCTGGTGCCCGCGCGGCGCTTGACGATCGTGACCTTGCCCGAACTGCTCACCCCGAACTCGTAACGGTCCGCGGAGCTCGCCGAGCCATGGCACCACACACCGTACTCCCCGGCCCCCTCCTCGAGGGCGGCCTTCGCACTGACGATCACGCCGCCCGCCGGCTCCTGCCTGGGGGCCGACTTCCACAGCCGCCAGCCCGGCTTGACGACGAGCTCGTAGCCGGAGCCCGACTGCCGGGCGGTCCCGCCCTCCGACGTGCCGACGGCCCACGAGTCGCCGAAGCCCGCCTCGTACGGCCAGCTCTCCCGCGAGAGCGCGGGCACGGCCGCCGCGGCGGCGGCGAGGACGAGCGCGGCGGCCCCCGCGACCCACGGCCACCGCCTGCGCTTCCGGCCGCTGCGCGGCTCGGGCGCCCCAAGCCGGCCCGGGGCGGGCGGCACGCCGACGGTGGGCCGCCCACTCGGAGCAGACGAGCTGGTGGGCGGCACGTCGGGGAGGAGCGGTGCGGTGGCCGGGGCGGCGCCCGTCCAGGTGCGTTCCACTACTTCGGTGGCCGCGGCCAGGCGGGTGCCGCCGACCAGGCCGGCCAGCAGTTGCTGGGCCGTCGGCCGCAGGCGGGGATCCTTGGCCAGCGCCCGCTCCACGACCTGCCTGATCCCCTCGTCGAGTCCGTCCAGCCTGGGCCCCTCCTGCATGATCCGATACAGGACCTCCCCGGGCGCCCCGCCCCCGAACGGCAGCCGCCCCGTCCCCGCGAACGCGATCACCCCGCCCCACGCGAACACGTCGGCCGCGGGCGTGAGCGGCTCCCCGCGCACCTGCTCGGGCGCCATGAACGCGGGCGTCCCGAGTATCGCCTGGCTGGCCAGGCCGTCGTGCTCGACGAGCTGGGCGATGCCGAAGTCGATCACCCGGGGGCCGAGCGGCGAGAGCAGCACGTTGGACGACTTGAGGTCGCGATGGATCACCCCGGCCCCGTGGATGGCGCTCAGCGCGGTGGCGATGCCCACCGCGAGCGCCTCCAGGTTCCCGCCGGAGAGCGGCCCCTGATCGTGTACGGCCTGCGCCAGGTCGGGCCCTTTGACGTATTCGGTGACGAGGTAGGCGACGTCACCGCCGATCCCGGCGTCCAGCACGGGCGCGGTGCAGAACCTGGCCACCCGCCGGGCCGCCGCCACCTCGCGCTCGAACCGCCGCCTGAAGGCCGGATCACGGGCCAGCGCGGGATGGATGACCTTGACCGCGGCCAGGCCGCCGGTGGGCGTGCTCGCGAGATGCACCTCGCCCATGCCGCCGCTGCCGAGCAGACGCCGCAGCGTGTACCCGCCTATGACCTCGTTCATCGCAGACAGATTAGTCAGACCCTGGCGTTTCCGGACGGACTGGTCTACCCGGCCGCCTGTGTCAGCCGGTATCGGGACGGCGAGACCCCGTACCGGTCGATGAACGCCTGCCGCAGCGTCTCCGCCGTCCCGAACCCGCACCGCACGGCCACGGACGCCATCGGCAACGACGTGGTGGCCAGCAGGTGGGCGGCGGCCTCGGTGCGGGCCTGCCGGACATACCGCCCCGGGGTGAGCCCCAGATGCTTGAGGAACAGCCGGGTGAGATGCCGCTCGCTCACGCCCGCCTCGGCCGCCAGCGCGGGCGTGGTGAGGTCGTCGCGCAGGTGGGCGGCGATGTGTTCGACGATCCGCTTGACCAGGCTGTTCGCGGGGGCGGGCGCGCTGACGAACATGCTCATCTGCGCCTGGTCGCCGGGCCGCTGCAGGTAGGTGACCAGGTGGCGGGCCACCGTGCGGGCCAGCTCGGTGCCGTTGTCCTCCTCGACGAAGGCCAGGGTGAGGTCTAACGCGGAGGTGACGCCGGCGGACGTGGCCACGTTCCCGTCGCGGATGAAGATCGGATCGGCGTCCACGACGACCTCGGGGTAGCGGGCGGCCATCTCGGGCGCGCGCTCCCAGTGGGTGGCGGCACGCCGGCCGTCCAGCAGGCCCGCGGCGGCGAGGATGTACGACCCCGTGCAGACGGAGGCGACCCGGCGGCTCTCGCGGGCCAGCCGGCGGACGTGACCGACGATCAGCGGGTTCGCCGCGGCGTCCGCGTAGCCGATGCCGCCGGAGACGAGGAGAGTGTCGAGCGGCCCGGTGATCCGCTCCAGAGGCTGGTGGGCCTGGAGGTTGAGCCCGGTGCCGCAGGTGATGGTGTGGCCGCCGGGCGTGACCATGAGCGTCTCGTAATAGGGCTTCGCACCGTGCCAGTTGGCGACCACCAGCGTCGTGGTGATGCAGGCGATGTCGAGCAGCTCCGCCGCTTCATACCCCACCACCACGACCCGCCGCGCGTCCATGACACCGACTGTAGGTCCGAGGGACGAAGAACCCAAGTTTCCGGACCTCCCCTGCCGCCTTCCTTGGCACTGATGGCGGCACCGGAGACAGTCGAGGCATGACAACGACAGGCACGCACACCACTCGCCGCTGGGGCCGGTTCGCCCTCCACTACGTCGAGATGATCATCGCCATGTTCGCCGGCATGTTCGCGCTCGGCATGCTCCAGTCCGTACTCGGGCTCGGCGTCTCCCATGACCAGCACCCCGACCTGGCGTACCTCGTCATGGCGGTCAACATGTCGGTCGGCATGGCCGTGTGGATGCGGATCCGCCGGCACGGCTGGGCCTCGACGCTGGAGATGTGCGCCGTGATGTTCGTCCCGGTCGTGCCGCTCTTCCCCCTGCTGTGGCTGGGCGTCATCGACGGCGGGGTGCTGATGGTGGTGGCGCATGTGGTGATGTTCCCGCTCATGCTGGTGGCGATGCTGCGCCGCCTCGACGAGTACGCCGGCTGCGCTCACTGAGCGCCTTGCGGTAGCCGTCGAGCACGTCCTGCCGCAGCAGGTGCCCGAACCCCGCCCGCTCGAGCCGGAGCCCCAGGGCCGCGGCGCTGATCCGCAGGGTCGCCGCGGCGGCGGACAGACTCCAGCCGTGCCCGGCCAGCGTGCTCAGCAGATGACCGCGCCTGACCTGCGCCTCCGACAGCCTGAACGTCTTCAGGTACGCCAGCCGCCCGTCCGCGTCGGTGATCGTCTCACCGATGTGGTTCTCGCTCTTGCGCTCGAACGCCGGCAGGAACCGGCTCAACGTGAAGCGGCCCAGCCGGTAGACCTGCTCCACCTGCGCGGGGGCGCGGAGGAGGTCCGCGGCCATCACCGAGTCATGGAAGCCGGCCCAGTCGCGTTCGGCCCGCACGGCCTCGGCCCGCAGGTCGCCCAGCGAGGAGACCGCGCTCTCGTCGATCACCGCGGGGAAGTCCCTGACGGGATAGAACAGGGCGTAGTCGTAGATCAGCTCCCCGTACATGTCGCGGACGAGCGTCGGGTGCAGCGCCCGGTAGTCCTCCGGATGGGGCACCACGAAGGCACTGGCCAGCGCGTCCCCGGCGTACAGCAGCAGCCCGCACTGCCCCGGGTAGATCTCGAACACCTTGAGCGCGTCCTCCAGCCCGCGCACCTCCGCCCCGGTGTAGGCGTCCTCGGCGCGGGCCGAAAGACCGTGGGCGAGGGCCTGGCGCGACCACTCCTCCCACGCGATCACGGGGCCGCCGAAGTGCAGCGCGAGGAAGCCCTCCACGGCAAGGTGCAGCGGCAGGAACCTGAGCCTGCCCTTGTCCACGCGCCTGGCCATCCTGCGCCTGGTCCTGACGCACATGTGCTCCAGCGGCTGTCCGAGCTGGGTGCCGTACGCGGCCGCCGGGGTCCCATCGTCGCTCCACGACGCGACGAACGCGTGCGGGACGTACGCGGTGTAGACGGTCTTGTCCGGCAGGTACACCATGGACAATTCGTCGCCGTACACCTTGGCGTGCAGCCGCAGGTCCTCGATGGGCTCGCGGCGCACGAGCGGCACCAGCCGCAGCGCGCCCCAGGTCTGCGCGGGCCGCGTCTCCAGCCCCGTGAGATCGATCATCGCCCTGCCGCCCTGTCCTCGAGGTACGCCCGCAGCTCCCCGAGCCCCGCCCGCCCTTCCGCGAACCTGGCCAGCTCCACCAGCGCGGGCAGGTCCTCGGCGTCGCGGATGCCGACCGTCGGCACCATGGGCGACAGCCGCCGCACGTCGAACTGGTCGGCGTCGTAAACCGGGTTCACGTGCACGATGCCGACCTCGCCGCCGGGGTCGAGCTTGCGCCGCCAGACCCGCAGCACCTCGCCCGCCAGCCCGGGCGGCGCGTTGTCCCAGCCGTCGGAGACGATGACGAGCAGGCCGGGCCGGTGTTCGAGCGCGTCGATGACGCGCTGTCCCAGCGGCGTGGGCCCGGACGGCCGCGCCTGCAGCGCGTCCGTCCTGAGCGACAACCACAGGCCGCGGTAGTCGCCGGCCAGGGCCTCAAGCAGGTAGTGGCAGGCCAGCGCGACCGCCAGGGGGCGACGCCGCTTCACCGGCGAGCCGAACGCCGAGAAGCTGTCGTCCAGCACCGCCGCGACACTCCCCCACGTGCCCGCCCGCGCCCCGGCCGCGCGAGCCGCGGCCGCCCGCAGCGCGCCCACCAGCTCGGCACGGCGCCGCGTCCGCACGTCGGCACGGAGCGAGAGCACGTACGAGGCCAGCCTGACCAGCGGCATCGCGGCCAGATCCGCCTCGGTGTCCAGCCCGCTCGCCTGCGCGGACTCCGTCAGCCGGAGACGTTCCAGCCTGGTCAGCCGGGGCGCGATGCGTTCCAGGAAGAGCGCCCTGCTGATGCCGTGGCGGGCCGCGAACCCCTCGGCGACGGTGTACGGGAGGTCGTACAGGGCGCTCTTGTCGAAGTGAGCGCGGCGCCACGCCTCCAGGAGGGGCGTGGCGTACCGGGCACGGCTGAACGGCGCGAACAGGAAGTCGCCCAGCTCGCCAGGGAGCTTCAGGTGCGCGTGCCGGACCGCCGACTTCAGCTGCGCGCGGTACTTCACCGCGTCGAAGGCCAGGTCGGGGCGGCCGTCGAGCCAGTCGCGGATGAGGGCCCTGGTGCGCCGGTTGTTGACGCCGTCGTGGCGCAGCCGCTGGAAGAGCCGGTAGGCCCTGGGCGGGCTCATCTTCCCGAGCCGCCGGGCGATGAGCCTGCCGTCGCCCTCGGACCCGCTCAGCAGGTTGGCGATGATCAGGGCCGCGTTGTGGTCGTTGATGTCGAGCGCCAGCGTGGCGGCGTACAGGTCGGGATAGTTGCCCTGGATGTAACGGTGCAGGAAGTCGAGGGAGAGCCGCTGGTCGCCGGCCGTGCTGTGGAACTCGCGCTGGCCGGTGGAGGTGACGGCCGCGTTCGCGAAGAGCAGGACGTCCTCGCACTCGATCAGGTCCGCGTACGTCTCCATGGGCTCTCCAGGGGTCGGCGGACTGGCCGGGGAATGGGGGCACGAGCTGCGAAGCATCGCGGTACAAGCGGGTTCCGGAAGTCGTACCGGAGTCCCGCGGCCAGTCTGGTCCGGACCCTACCGGGCCTTTCGCGCGGATGCGACGGGATTTATCCCACCACCTGCCGCTCCGGGATCGACCCGTGCGCCGACCGCGCCTTGATCACGCCGAGCGTGGCGTGGCTCTCCCGGATCACGGAGATCAGCACGTACGCGACCAGCAGGAGCCCGAGACAGAGGGCGTCGGCGGCCCACCAGGGGATCGCGGCGAGTAGCAGATAGCCCTCGCTGTCACTCAGCCACCTGATCACCACGGTGACCACCATCACCACCGCGGTGACCAGCAGCCAGCTGCGCAATCGTGGCAGGTTGCCCTTGTTCCACAGCCGGATGCGCCAGCCCATGAACACGGCGAGCACGCCGAGCAGGGCACAGAACCCGATCAGCCACCAGGGCAGGGCGAAGGCGGTCTGCTCGGCGATCTTCGCCTGGGCGGTGCGCAGCTCGGCCTCGACCTTCTTCCGCGCCTCCTCGGCGGCCTGCTGCGCCTCCACGGCCGCGTCGAGCTGCCTCTTCAGCTGGGCCACGCTCTGGCGCGTCTCCTGGCGCGGGGGCGGTGTGGACGCCTCCGTCGGCAACATCCGCGCCACGACGGTCAACATGATCGCGACGAAGGACAGCGCCAGGACGATGGCCATGAACAGGTCGATGAAGCGCAAGTCAAGCGGCGGCGCGAACGACCTGGCGGCCTGCTTCCTCACGGCTCCCTCACCAGGGTGTACTTCTGCGGCCTGCTCTCGACCGCGCTCAGCCGCTCCACCGCGGTGCGCAGCGCGTCGATGCCCTTGACGAGTTCCTCCGTCCTGCCTCTGGACAGGGCAAGCTCCTGGGTGAGCCCGTTCATGGCCGGGGCCGCCTGCTTCGCGGGCAGGCGCGCGATATAAGTCAGGAACACCTCGTCGGCGGCCACCACGCCGGCCCGCTCCGCCCGCTCCACGAAGGCCATCGCGCCGAACGCGAGCACGCTCAGGAACAGCGCGATCAGGGTGACGCCGAACGCGGACGCCAGCTCGGGCAGCACGTGCTGCTTGAGCGCGGCGATCAGCACGCCGGGGTCGCCCTTGCTGTCCAGGGCGTCGGAGAACGAGCTGACCATCGCACCCATGGTCAGCGCGGTGCCGATGAACCCGAAGACCGGGAGCGCCCAGATGAGCGCGTGGTCCAGGTGATGCTTGTTGGCCATTTCGCTGTCGTCGAGCGCGGAGCGGGCACTCAGCACCGCCTCGCAGTCATTGCCGGCCTCGGCCGCCTCCTTGAACAGCTTGAGCCGCCGCGCCACCAGCGTGTCCTCGGCCGGGTTCACCGCCTGGACATTCGCCACGGCGCGCGCCGTCGCCACACTCTCCCGCCGGATGTCCGGCACGGCCCTCGCGATGCGGAGAACGGCCGTTAAGAACACCGCGATGATAAGCGCGACCACGAGCTCCGCGGCCGTCGGGGCCGTGCTCGCGCCCACGGCCTGCAGGAGGGATTCCACCAATCCGGCCGCCATGAGCAGCGCGGAGACCACCAGGCCCACCACGGGCGCGAACGCCGAGTGACGCCAGCCGTACCTTGACACCCTTCAACCTCATTCCGACCCACAATTGTCAGGGGACCACCTAAGCACATACAAAGCACTCATTGGTGGCAGAGAGGTGTCGAATGTGTACCGAGGGTGCCCCCGCAGACACGGAAAACGCCTCTGACCTGCCACGTATCGGCAGGTCAGAGGCGTTTTCGATCGTGTGGAGGTGGCGGGAATCGAACCCGCGTCCTTCAACCCCAAGTCAGGGCTTCTCCGGGCGCAGCCTGCTGTGCTTTTCTCGGCCCCGGCGATCACGCAGGCGAGTCGCCGACGGGCTCAGCCACTGTTTGATTTCCCGATCTCCCCCGTGGCCGGGTCGAACGGTTGAGCCTTCTAGCGATGCCAGACACCGGGCCGAAGGCACTCCCGGGCTGACAGTGGTTTCGCTACTTAGGCAGCGAGGCCCAGGGAGTCCTGGGCTACCACAGTGCGCTTGGAATTGGCACTTGTTGTTTGCGGTCACAGGATTAACGAGGTTATGTCCGCAGTCCTCGGCCCGCTTCACCTGGCTTGCAAAGTCGAAGTCGAAGCCAGTCACCCCCTGTGCAGTTGTCAACACACCCGTCGCCGGGTGAGCAACATGAATCTACAAGAGACAACACCCTCAACGCCAACTTAATTCCCCATGGCGAAACCCCCGGGAGCGTGGCACAGCAGCTCGCGCTCCCGGGGGCCGACCGGCAGGGTCGAGCCGGTCCGGACGGCAGGACTTCCCCCGAGATGAAGTCCTGTCTCATCACGGCGACTGGATCCGCAACCCCCCGAGCGGGCCCAGTCATTAGGTAAGACGCAGCCGAGGCCGCGAATGGTTGCTCAGGGTGACGACAATTTCACGGTGAGTTCCGAAGCGCGGAGAAGAAGCTGCCTGCCTCGGCCGCGGCGTCGTAGTTCTTCGCCAGCACCGCGACGGCCACGTCGCCCCGCCAGCCCACGAACCACGTGTACTGGCTGCCCACCGTGGCCTTGACGCCGTACACCCTGTCCTTGCCTCCCCGGGTGCTCATGCCGGCCGCGCCGGCCCGCATCATCGCCGTCAGCGCCGTGCGGACCTCGGGGTCCAGGGGCACGGGAGCGGGCTGCTTGGGTTGTACGGCCTCCGCCGCGGGATCGGGTGACTTGGGATCGGTGACCAGGACCGGCGGGTGCCAGGTGCCGGAGGCGACCGCCGCGGCAACCAGCGCCATGCCGAGCGGGCTGACCTCGACGTTCTCGCCCGCGATGGCCCTGGCCTTGTCGGCGTCGCCGGGCAGTGCGGGCAGCGAGCCGCTGAACGACTTGAGCGGCAGCCGCCACGGCTGCCCCACGCCGAACGCCTTGGCGCTCGCCGCCAGGTCCGCGCCCGTGACGCGGCGGGCCAGCGAGGCCAGCGCGGTGACGCAGCCCTTGGCGAAGTTGTCCTGGAAGGTGGCCGACGTCGTCACCCCGGCGGGCTGCCCCGCCTGCACGAACTTGGCGCCGCCGACCGTGCGCTCCTCCGGGCACGCCAGCCGCTGCTTGGGGCTGACGTTGTGCTTGATCAGCGCGTCCGCGGCCACGATCGAGAACGCCGTGCCCGCCGGGAACTTGCCGGCCAGCGCGTGCTTCTCCTGGTTCATGTCGCCCTTGGCCCCGACCGCGAGGATCTGGCCGGTGTCACGCTGCACCGCCACGATCGCGCTCGTCTCGGTGTCGGCCACCGCCCGCTCGGCGGCCGCCTGGACCTGCCGGTCGATCGTCGTCTTCACCTGGACGTTCTGCTGGCCCGGCCACTCCTTGAGCAGGGCGACCTCCTTGCCGGTCTTGAGATCGAGGATGATCACCCTGGTCTGGGTGGAGCCGGTCAGGTAGTCCTGGTAGGCCTGCTGCAGGCCGGTCCTGCCGATCGAGTCACCGGCCCGCTCGGGGCCGCCGAGCTGCAGCTCGGTCTCGGGGGTGAGGGCGCTGACGCTGCCGACGATCTGCCGGGGCGGCTCGGGGTTGACGGGCTGGTCCTGCTCCTGAACCTCGATGCCCTCGATGGTGTCGAGCTTGGACTTCATGGTCTGGTAGCGGTTGCGCCCGAACGTGACCAGCGGCACGAACTTGTCGGGCGGAGCCGATCTGATGCGGCTCAGCAGCCGGTCCTGCGCGTAGCCGGTGTATTCGGACAGCTTCGCGGCGACCTCTTCCGCCTTGCCGGCGAGTCTGGCCGGGTGGACGCCCGCGCTGTAGAACACGGTGTTGCCCTGAAGCGGCTGGCCCGTGCGGTCGACTATCGCCTGGCGCGACTTGGGGTTGGTGTCGACCGCGAACCGCTGCCCCTCCTTGAGCTGCGGATGCAGCACCGAGGGTGACCAGCGCACCTTCCACATGCCGTCCACGAGGTGGAGCGGGAGCATCCCGTCGTACTCCCAGAGCGGGTTGTTCTCCCCCAGGTCGACCTCGGCGTGGAAGTCGGCCTTGGCCTCGTCGTCCGTCATGCTGAGGCTCTTGATCTTGAAGCGGAACGAGGCCGCGTCGAGCTCCAGCTTGGCGTCGGACAGCGCCTTGCGCACCGTGGCGCGGTCGCCGTCGGCGCGGCCTGCGGCCAGGTCGTAGTCGCCCGACTGCCAGCCCACGAGGAAGTCGCGCACCGCGTCGTGTGGCGAGGGCTCCTCGAAGCAGCCGGTCAGGGTGGTGCTCGCGACCGCCAGGGTGGCGGCCGCGGCAAGGATGCGGCGAGCGCGTCTCATCGGGTGAGGTGCCGCCGCTCTCATCGGTTGCGGTGCCGCAGCGCGCGGGCCATTTCCCGCTTCGCCTGCTGCTCCGCCAGCGACTGCCGCTTGTCCCAGTCTTTCTTGCCTCGGGCGAGGGCGATCTCGACCTTGGCCCTGCCGTCCTTGAAGTAGAGCGTCAGCGGCACGATCGTGAGGCCGCCCTCCTTCGTCTTGGCGGCGAGCTTGTCGATCTCTTTGCGGTGGAGCAGCAGCTTGCGCTTGCGCCGGGCGGCGTGGTTGGTCCACGTCCCCTGGGAGTATTCGGGGATGTGGACGTTGAGCAGCCACGCTTCGCCGCCGTCGATGCTGGCGTAGCCGTCGACGAGCGAGGCGCGGCCCTCGCGCAGCGACTTCACCTCGGTGCCCTGGAGCACGAGACCCGCCTCGACCGTGTCCTCGAGGTGGTAGTCGTGCCTGGCACGCTTGTTTTGGGCGATGACCTTACGCCCGGTCTCACGTGGCATGCTTCGACTTTACCGGTGTTTCCACCTACACCCTGAGGTAGCGGCGGAGCGTCACGAACGAGGCCAGCACACAGATGACCACACCGATGATCATGGTGATGGTGATGGTCTCGGCCACGTCGTTCCAGCCGAGCTGCGCGGTCGCGTTGCCGAGGTAGCGCCCCAGCTCCTCGAAGAGGAAGACCTTGGTCACGATCAGGATGATCGCCGCGAACACGCCACCGATGAGACCGGCGATGACGCCTTCCATGACGAACGGGAGCTGGATGTAGAGGTTGGACGCGCCGACCAGCCGCATGATGCCCGTCTCTCTACGCCGGTTGAACGCGGAGAGCCGTACCGTGTTGCCGATCAGCAGCGCCGCCGCCAGCACCAGGATGATCGCCACGGCGAGCGCGTAGAAGGAGAGCTTGTCGAGCAGCTCGAAGAAGGGCCCGATCAGCTGCGCGTGGTCCATCACCTGCGACACGCCCGGCTTGCCCTGCAGCGCCTGGACAACGGATTGGTAGTTGTCCGGGTTTGTCACCTTGACGCGGAAGGACGTCGGCATGTCCTCCATCCTCGCGGCAGTCTGGAGGGCCTTGTTGGTCTCGTACATCTTCTGGAAGTTCTGGTACGCCATCGACTGGTCTTCGTAGATCACCTCCTTGACACCGGGGGTGCTCTTGATGGTCTGCTCAAGGGCCGTCGTCTGGGCCTTGGTGATCTCTTTGCCGTTACAGGCCGGGATGGCCGAGCCCTTGCTGCACAGGAAGACCGAGACCTCGACCTTGTCGTCCCAGTAGCCCTTCATCAAGCCGACCTGGGCGTTGATCATCAAGCCGACGCCCAGCATCGCCATGCCGACCGCCACGGTGAGGACCACCGCGACCGTCATGGTCAGGTTGCGACGGAGGCCGATCCAGACCTCGGAGAAGATGAAATTCGCCCGCATGATTCTGTCTGCAGCTCCCTGTCAGTACGCCTGGCCGTAAACGCCACGCGACTGGTCACGGACGATCTTGCCGTCCTCCAGCTCCACCACGCGTTTGCGCATGGAGTCGACGATGGCCGCGTCGTGCGTGGCCATGACGACCGTGGTGCCAGTCCTGTTGATGCGGTCGAGCACCTTCATGATGCCGATGCTCGTCGCGGGGTCGATGTTGCCCGTGGGCTCGTCGGCCAGCAGGATCATGGGCCGGTTGACGAAGGCGCGGGCCATGGCGACGCGCTGCTGCTCGCCGCCGGACAGCTCGTCGGGCATGCGGTGGGCCTTGCCTTCAAGGCCGACCAGCTCGATGACCTCGGGCACCACCTTGCGGATGAACCGCCGGGGCTTTCCGATGACCTCGAGCGCGAACGCCACGTTCTCGTAGACGTTCTTGTTCGGGAGCAGCCTGAAGTCCTGGAACACGCAGCCGATGCGGCGGCGCAGGTGCGGCACCTTGAAGTTGGAGAGACGGCCCAGGTCCTTGCCGGCGACATGGATGGCGCCGGAGTTGGGTCGCTCCTCCTTCAGGATCAGACGCAGGAACGTGGACTTGCCTGATCCCGAAGGACCGACGAGGAACACGAACTCACCCTTGTCCACGTCTACGGATACGTGGTCGAGGGCGGGCCGGTTCTGGTTCGCGTAGACCTTGGTGACATTATCGAAATGGATCACGAGAGCATCACGGCATGCCAGTCTAGGGGTCAGGACGGAAGCGAGGGTGGCACATGCCCACTTCCCGCCACCGGCCACTCGGGGTTACGTCGTCTTTACTGATGATCGACGTTTCGATTGGCCAGACGACAGTCTAGGGGGAAGACTGGGCTGGAAAGTCCATAACGGAAACAAAACGATTGTGCGGCTAGACTTGGGGCTGTCATGAGTTGTGAACATCTCGTATGCGCGCAGTGCGCCCACCCTGTGATCGAGGGACGCTGCCCCATGTGCCGCGCCAGCAGAGAGCGGATGCACCAGCACGGCTTCGCCGGGCTGTCACCCGCCCTCATCGCTCTACTCCTGGTCGTCCTGCTCTTCGTGACCCTGGCGGTCAAGCACCTGAGCGGGCTCTAGGACGCCTGGGCGCTCTCCGACTCCTGGCGGCGCATCCAGCGGATCTCCGACTCGATGAACCCGTCGAGGTCGCCGTCGAGCACCGCCGAGGGGTTGCCCGCCTCCGTGCCCGTACGCAGGTCCTTCACGATCTGGTATGGGTGCAGCACGTAGTTGCGGATCTGCGTGCCCCAGGAGGTCGTGGTCGCGCCGCGCAGCTCCGACATCTTCTCCGCCTCCTCCTGCCGCTTGCGCTCCAGCAGCTTGGCCTGCAGGACGTTCATGGCGGTGGCGCGGTTTTGCAGCTGGGAGCGCTCGTTCTGGCAGGAGACGACGATGCCGCTCGGGATGTGCGTGATGCGCACCGCCGAGTCGGTCGTGTTGACTCCCTGGCCGCCGGGACCGCTCGAACGGTAGACGTCGACGCGGATCTCGTCCTCGTTGATGTCGATGTGGTCGGTCTGCTCGACGACCGGCACGACGTCGACCCCGGCGAACGAGGTCTGCCTGCGGCCCTGGTTGTCGAACGGGCTGATGCGGACCAGCCGGTGGGTGCCGTGCTCGCCGCGGAGCGTGCCGTACGCGTAGGGCGCCTTGATGGTGAACGTGGCCGACTTGATGCCGGCCTCCTCCGCGTAGGAGGTGTCGTAGACCTCGGTGGCGTAGCCCTTGCGCTCGGCCCACCGCAGATACATGCGCAGCAGCATCTCGGCCCAGTCGGCGGCGTCGACCCCGCCCGCCTGCGAGTTGATCGTGACGAGCGCCTCGCGGGAGTCGTATTCGCCCGAGAGCAGGGTGCGCACCTCCATGGCCCCGATGTCGGACTTGAGCGCCTCGAGCTCCTTGTCGGCCTCGCTGCGCGTGTCGTCGTCGCCCTCCTCGGCCGCCAGCTCGTACAGGACCGTCAGGTCGTCGAGGCGGCGCGAGACGCCCTCGACACGATTGAGCTCGCCCTGGAGGTGGGAGAGCTTGCTCGTGACCTTCTGCGCCTGGTCGGGGTCGTCCCACAGGTCGGGGGCGGCAACCTGCTGCTCCAGCTCCTCGATCTGCTTGCGCATCGCGTCGAGGTCGAGCACGTCCTGGATGCTGCGGAGCGTGCCCGCGAGCTCGTTGATCTCTTCTGCCGGATCGATGCCTGCCACGTCTCCCTAGCCTACTTCCCCCGGAGAGCAACGCCCCCCATCCCCACCGAGGACATCCCATACCTTTTCACGCCACGAAAGGGGGTGTGGAAGGCTCCGGCTTCCCGCGCGCCCGAATAACATGGCGAGGTGCGTGCATACGGGCGGCGGAAGGCGCTGGCGCTCGCCGTCGGCGTCCTGGCCGCGGCGACCGCCTGCACCAGCAATGCCTCGCCACAGCCGTCCAAGGCGGCCGCCACCCCCTCCGCGTCCCCTTCGGCCTCCGCCACCGCACCGGCGGTCACGCAGGCCGAGGCCGCCCGGGTGTTCTCCGAGATCACGGTCACCGACGACGCGCTGCGGGTGAAGAGCGACCTCCAGGGGCGGCTGGCGATGGCCGTGGACCTCACGACGGGCGGCCAGACGCCGCTCACCGTGGCCGCATACCTGTCCTCCGCCTACGCGCCGCCCCACTACAAGTGGGGGACGCCGACGCTGTTCGTGCCGAGGTTGCCGCCGGGCGAGACCGCGCCGCTCTGGTTCAGCGCGCTGGCGACGCGCGACGGCAGCCCGACGCTGCTGACGTTCGCCAAGACCGACCGGTGGCGGCTCAGCTCCGCGGCCGAGCTCCTGCCGGGGCAGGAGATGCCGGAGATCCAGCGGGACGCCGACGGCTACGCGACCGCGCTGGCGCCCGACGACAAGTCGGTCACGATCAGCCCGCAGTTCATGGGGCCCGTGCACGCCAGCGTGGCCGAGACGGGGTCCGCGGGGGTCACGGCGGGGCTCGTGGCGGCGGGGCCGTACACGACGGACGTGGCCGAGCAGATCGCCAGCCTCCGCGAGAAGGCGAAGAACGACGGGTTCAGTTATGACTCGATCTTCAGCGCCGACAACTATCCGGTCTACGCGCTGCGCACCGAGGACGGCGGGGCGTTGATCCAATACTCGCTGTCCCGCACGACGTCGACGACGACGAAGACGGCCGAGGACGACTACATCCCGGTGCCGGAGTCAGCGCAGTGGGCGATCACCACGCCGGTGCTGCGCCGCACGCTCAAGCTGATCGAGACGCACCAGTACGCCACCGTCGTCCCTTCGCTGAAGGCCCCTGCCCCCGCCGCCGTCATCGCCCACGACGGCGCGCTCACTCGCGCCTCCGGCCAGTAACACCCGCCACCGCCTCTCGCCCGGCGGAACCTCGGGCTCACTTGTCCGCGCGTTAAGCAACTCGGGTTGACTAACTCTCATTTAGTCAACTACGGTTGCTTACATGCCGGCTGATGAGATTCCCGTCGCCAAGGATCCCGCCGACGCCCTGGCGGCCGCGGCGGCGTTGCGGCGCCTGGCCGACCAGATCGAGGACGCCGCCGTCGAGCAGGCCATGCGCGCGGGCTGGAGCTGGCCCGCGGTCGCCGAGGCGCTCGGCGTCACGCGCCAGGCGGTCCACAAGAAGCACTCCAAGCGGCTGATCGCGGCCGGCGTCACGCTGAGGAGACGACAATGAGCGCAATCGACCACTACATCAACGCGATCATGAAGCAGGGGGCTGCCGAGGCGTGGGAGGACGGCTCCGCGGACACCGAGGCACATCACCTGCTGCTGGCATTGGCCTCCCATGAGGGGACGGCCGCTCATACGGTGCTGAGCTCCGCGGGCCTTGACCGCCAGGCCATCAGGAGCGCACTGGACCGGGAGTTCGAGCACAGCCTGAGCGTGGCCGGGGTGTCCCTGGCCGCCTACGACCTCCCGAAGCCCAGCCGTGACCCCGAGCGCCGTCCCGGTGTCGGAGCCTCGGCCCGGCTCGCGCTCGAGCGCGGCTTCACCGCCGCAACGGGCAAGAAGGACCTGCGCCCCGCGCACCTGCTGATCGGGGTCCTGAACACCGGCATCGGCACCGTGCCGCGCGCGCTCGCCCTGGCGGGTGTCGACCGGGGCGACCTGATGGCGCGCGCCCAGCGGACGCTGGCGACCGAGCGCTGGTAGCCCGCTCTCTCACTTTCCCTTTCACGCTTCCGGCCCTTGACGGCACGTCTCGGGCCGCGATGCGCCATGCCCTCACGACGAGGAGGAGAACGCAATGACGACGAGCGAGACCATCGTGCTCGACGTCGACGGGCTGCGCATGCGCTACGGCTCGGCCGACGTCCTGCACGATGTAACGTTCCAAGCTCGCCACGGCGAGGTGCTGGCCCTGTTAGGGCCGAACGGGGCCGGCAAGACCACCACGATCGAGATCCTGGAGGGCTTCAGGATGCGGTCGCGGGGCCGGGTCGAGGTGCTCGGCGCCGATCCCGCGCACGGCGACGAGCGATGGCGGGCCCGGCTGGGCGTCGTGCTGCAGTCGTGGCGCGACCACGGCAAATGGCGGGTGCGCGAGCTGCTGACCCACCTCGGCACCTACTACGCGGGCTATGCCACCGACCGGATCCGGCGGCCGTGGGACGCCGACGAGCTGATCGGGGCGGTCGGCCTGACCGGGCACGCGAACAAGAAGATCAAGACGTTGTCCGGCGGGCAGCGGCGCAGGCTGGACGTGGCGATCGGCCTCGTGGGCCGCCCCGAGCTGCTGTTCCTCGACGAGCCGACCGCGGCGTTCGACCCGCAGGCCCGGCACGAGTTCCACGACCTCGTCCGCGGCCTGGTCGACACCCGGGAGATCAGCGTCCTGCTCACCACCCACGACCTGGACGAGGCGGAGAAGCTGGCCGACCGCATCCTCATCCTGAACGGCGGGCGGATCGTCGCCGACGGCACCGCCGGCGAGCTGGCCCGGCGCATCGCCGGCGAGGACGAGGTGCGCTGGGTGCGCGACGGGCGGCGCCACACGCACAAGACCACCGACTCGACGGGGTTCGCCCGCGGCCTGTTCGACCGGTACGGCGACCGGATCCGCGAGCTCGAGGTCCACCGGGCCTCGCTGGAGCAGACGTACCTGGCCCTGGTCCGCCAGGCCGAATCGGCCATGGAGGGGGCCCGATGAACCCCGCCACGACGGCACTGCGCGCGGGCTGGTCCCGCGGGCTGATCGAGCTGCGGCAGTCGTTCACCAACGGCCCGGAGCTGCTCTCGCACTTCCTCTGGCCCGTGCTGCTGCTGGCCGCGATGTTCTTCCTGCGGGACAGGTCGTTCGGATCCAGCGGCCTGCTGCTGGGCACCCTGGCCCTGCCGGGCATCCTCGGCATGAACGCCGGCATGGGCCTGGTCAGCATGAGCCAGCAGCTCACCGCCGACCGCGAGGACGGCACCCTGCTGCGGGCCAAGGCGACCCCGCACGGGATGCCCGCCTACCTCATCGGCAAGGTCGTCTCCGTCGCCGGCGGGCTGCTCGCCGACCTGGCGATCTTCCTGATCCCCGGCATGCTCATCGTCCAGGGCCTGCGGATCGGCCCGGGCTCCTGGCCGACGCTGGCCTGGGTGCTGGCCCTGGGCCTGGTGGCCACGCTGCCCATCGGCGCGGTCCTGGGCTCGGTGCTCGGCAGCGCCCGCGCCCAAGGGCTGATCCAACTGCCCGTCCTCGCGCTGATCGGGATCTCCGGCATCTTCTACCCCGTCACGGCGCTGCCCGAATGGCTCCAGTGGATCGCCCAGATCTTCCCGATCTACTGGATGGGGCTCGGCATGCGCTCGGCCCTGCTGCCGGACGCGGCGGTCGGCGTCGAGATCGGCGAGTCCTGGCGGCACCTGGAGACCGCCGGCGTGCTGGGCGCCTGGGCGGTGCTCGGACTGCTGGTGGCGCCGATGGTGCTGCGCGGGATGGCGCGCGGTGAGTCCGGGTCGGCCGTGGCCGCGCGCCGCGAGCGCGCCCTGCAGCGGGTCGGGTGACGACGTGACCGTCACGACATTGCGCGGCCGCTCCCTGGCGCCCGACCTGGCCCGCGGCTTCATGCTGCTGGCGATCGCGCTGGCACACGCGCCGGTGTTCGTCTCCGGCTCTCCCGGCGTCCTCGACGGCGTCGCCGCGTTCCTCGATCACCTGCTCGCCCACAACCAGGCCAGGCCGATGTTCGTGTTCCTGTTCGGCTACGCGCTGGGCCAGCTCGCGTACCGGCACCATACGCGGGGCGGCGACTGGGTCTCGCTCAGGAAGCTGTTGCGGCGCAGGAGCCTGTGGCTGATCGTCATCGGCTTCGTGCACGGGGTGCTCGTGCCGCTGGACATCGTCGCGGTGTACGGGCTGACGCTGCTGGTGCTCGCCCCGCTGGTGCGGGCCCGCGACTCGGTGTTGTGCTGGACGGCCGCCCTGACCCTCGTCCCGGCGGCGCTCGTGGTCTCAGCGCCGATCATGCTGGCGTTCGCCGGCGCCGTGGACATCGCGGGGGCCGGGATGATGCCGTCCGACCTCGGCTCCCACCTGCTGTCCGGCCTCCAGACGTGGCCACTCAAGACGGTGCTGGGCACGATCGACATCGTGCCGGGCATGCTGCTGGGCATCTGGGCCGCCCGCCGCCGGATCCTGGACGAGCCCGAGCGCCACCGGACCCTGCTGCGCCGCGTCGCCGTGATCTGCCTCGGCGTCGCGCTCGTCGGCAGGCTCCCTGGGGCCCTGCTGATGGCCGGCGCGTGGATGCCCGCCGTGCCCTCGGCTGTCGTCCTCGCGCACACCCTCACCGGCTACGCCGGCGGGATCGGCCTGGCGGCCCTCATCGGCCTGGTCGCGACGCGAGCCGAACGCGCACGTCGCACCACCAGCGCCGGACACGGGCCGTTCACCACCGCCCTGGCCGCGCTCGGCCAGCGGTCGCTGACGTTCTACCTGTTCCAGTCGGTGGTCTTCCTCCTGCTGTTCTATCCGTTCACCCTGGACCTGGGCGACGACCTGGGCTTCGCCGCCGCGCTCGGGATCGCGGTCGCGATCTGGGCGGTCTCGGTCCTGCTCGCGGACTGGATGCGCCGCGTCGGTCACCGCGGCCCGTTGGAGGTGCTGCTGCGGCGGTTGACCTACCGCCGGTCTGGCCGCCGCAGCAGCGTGGCCCCTTAGGAATCCGTGTGCGGCAGGTTGCTGGCCGCCACCAGCGTGCGGATGGCACGGAGGGCGACCGACAGGGTGGCGAGGTCGAAGTGGTCGCTCTCCCAGATCTCCGACAGCGTCTGGCGGGCCCGGGAGACGGCCGCCGAGTTGGCCTCCGACCACCTGGCCAGGCGCTCCTCCGGCGACAGCCCCGGCGTGCTGTGGGCCAGCACGTCGCGGGTCAGCGAGGCGTGCGCGGCGTAGAGGTCGTCGCGCAGGGCGGAGCGGGCCATCGAGTTCCACCGGTTGTCCCGGGGCAGCGCGATGATGCGCTCCCTGAGACGCGCCAGCTGGAGCCGGTCCGCCAGGTCGAAGTAGACCTCCGCCACCTCGTTGACCGGGCGGCCCGTCACCGACGCGACCTCGATCAGGTCCAGCATCGAGTACGCCGGCACCATCGCGGCCACCCGCTCGGCCAACTCCTGCGGCACGCCTCTGGCCACGAACGAGTCACGGCGCTCCTCGTAGGCCGCCAGGTCGGGCCCCGTCAGCAGCTTGGGGATGTGGGACAGCAGGCCGTTGACGCCCTTCACGAAGAAGTTGACGGCCCCGGACAGGTCCAGCGGCGGGCGGCGGTTGACCAGGAGCCAGCGGGTGCCGCGCTCGGCGAGCTTGCGGGCCTCCAGCAGCATGGCGATCTGTACTTCTGTGCCGATCTTGTTGTCCTGGGACTCCACGGCCCGGTAGAAGCTGGCCAGGTCGAACACCTCGCGCGCCACGAGGTAGGCACGCACGATGTCCGGCGTCGAGGCCCCGGTCTCCTCGCCGAAGCGGTACATGAACGTGGTGCCCATGGAGTTGACCAGCTCGTTCACCACGCGGGTGGTGATGATCTCCCGCCGCAGCGGGTGGTTGTCCATGTATCCCCTGAAGCGCTCGCGCAGCGCCGAGGGGAAGTACGACACCAGCCACGAGGCGAGGTACGGGTCGTCGGGCAGGTCGGAGCCCAGCAGCTCGGCGTCGGCCACCAGCTTGGTGTAGGCCAGCAGCACGGAGAACTCCGGCGCGGTCAGGCCCAGCCTGGCCTGGCGGCGCTCGGCCAGCACCTTGTCTGAGGGCAGGAACTCCAGCTCCCGGTTGACCAGCCCGTCCCGTTCCAGCCGCCGCAGGTAGCGGGAGTGGATGTGGAGCATCTCCACGGCCTGGGCACGGGCCGCGGCGAGGACCACGTTCTGTGCGTAGTTGTCACGCAGCACCAGGTCGGCGACCTCGTCGGTCATCGAGGTGAAGACCTGGTTGCGCTGCTTGTCGGTCAACTCGCCGTCGCGTACGACCTGGTCGAGCAGGATCTTGATGTTCACCTCGTGGTCGGAGGTGTCCACGCCGGCCGAGTTGTCGATGAAGTCGGTGTTGGCCAGCCCGCCGTTCAGGGCGAACTCGATCCGGGCGAGCTGCGTTAGCCCCAGGTTGCCGCCCTCGCCGATGACCTTGCAGCGCAGGTCTCCCGCGTTGACCCGCAGCCCGTCGTTGGCCTTGTCGCCCACGTCCGCGTGGGACTCGGAGGCGGCCTTGACGTACGTGCCGATGCCGCCGTTCCACAGCAGGTCGACCGGGGCCCGCAGGATGGCGCTGATCAGGTCGTTCGGCGCCATGGACTTGACGCCTGCCGGGATGCCGAGCGCCTCGTGCATCTGCGGCGTGAGGTGGATGGACTTGGCCGTGCGCGGGAAGACGCCGCCGCCGGCCGAGATCAGCTTGGCGTCGTAGTCCTCCCAGGAGCTGCGCGGCATCTCGAAGAGCCGCCGGCGCTCCTCGAACGAGCGAGCCGCGTCGGGCGAGGGGTCGATGAAGATGTGCCGGTGGTCGAACGCGGCCACCAGCCGGATGTGCCTGGACAGCAGCATGCCGTTGCCGAACACGTCGCCGGACATGTCGCCGATGCCGGCCACCGTGAAGTCGGTGGCCTGCACGTCCACGCCCATGGTCCTGAAGTGGTACTTGACCGACTCCCACGCGCCGCGGGCGGTGATGCCCATGGCCTTGTGGTCGTAGCCGATCGAGCCGCCGGAGGCGAACGCGTCACCCAGCCAGAAGCCGTACTCCTTGGCCACGCCGTTGGCGATGTCGGAGAAGGTGGCGGTGCCCTTGTCGGCGGCGACCACGAGGTAGGTGTCGTCGCCGTCGTGCCTGACCACGTCGGGCGGCGGCACGACCTTGCCGTCCTCGAGGTTGTCGGTCACGTCCAGGAGCCCCGAGATGAACGTCCGGTAGCAGGCCACGCCCTCGGCGAGCATGTCCTCCCGCGATCCGGACACAGGCGGCTGCTTTACGACAAATCCGCCTTTAGACCCAGTGGGCACAATGACGGTATTTTTCACCATCTGCGCCTTTACCAGGCCGAGAATCTCCGTGCGGAAGTCCTCCATCCGGTCGGACCACCGCAGGCCGCCCCGCGCCACCTTCCCGAAGCGCAGGTGCACGCCCTCGACCCGCGGCGAGTACACGAAGATCTCGTACTTGGGCCGGGGCAGCGGCAGCACGCTGATCGCCTGCGGATCGACCTTCAAGGAGATGTACGGCTTGCGCTTGCCGTCCACGGTCTGGAAGTAGTTGGTGCGCAGGGTCGCCAAAATCATCTCGAGGTACGCCCGCAGGATCCGGTCCTCGTCCAGCGAGGCCACCTCGTCGAGTGCTCCCAGGATCTCCTCGTGGAGCGCTTCGGCGAGATCGATCCGCACGTCCTCGGGCCGCCGCGGATCGAGCCTGGCCTCGAAGAGGCGTACGAGCAGCCGCGCCAGCCGCACGTTACCGGCCAGCACCCGCTCCATGTAGGGCTGCGAGAACGTGCTCCCGGCCTGCCGCAGGTATTTGGCGTAGACCCGCAGGATCTCGACCTGCTCCCAGGTCAGCCCGGCACTCAGGATGAGCGAGTTGAGGTCGTCGGCCTGCACCCGCCCCTTCCACAGGGCGGTGAGCCCGTCCTGGAAGAGCCGCTTGAAGTCGTTCTTGTCGACCTCGTCGGACGGCGTGTAGCGCAGGCCGAAGTCGTAGATCCAGGCGTTCTTGGTGCCCGGATCGTTGTCGCGGTCGATCTCGTACGGCCGCTCGTCCACGACCTCCACGCCGAGCCGCTGGATCAGCGGCAGCGCCTGGGACAACGAGATGGGCGAGCCGACCTTGTAGATCTTGAGCCGCCGCTCCCCCTCGCTCGCGTCGTACGGCTCGTAGAGGTTGATGCCCACTTCCTCGCCGTCGCCCGCGGCGACGATCTCCTCCAGGCGGCGCAGGTCCACGACGGCCACCTTGGGCGGGAAGTCCGCTTTGTACCCTTCGGGGAACGCGGACGCGTACCGCCGGATGAGCGCGGGCGCCTCCTCCTCCGAGGTCATCTCGCCCAGCGCGGCGGCCAGGTCGTCCTCCCAGGAGCGGGTGAGGGCCGCCAGGCGCGCCTCCAGCTCCTCCACGTCCACGCTCGGCGGCGGGAGCTGCCTGCCGCGCTCGCCCCGCACGACCACGTGCAGCCGGGCCAGCACCGACTCGCCGATCATCGCGCTGTAGTCGAGCGACTTGCCGCCCAGGGCCTGCAGCAGCACCTCCTGCATCTTCAGCCGCACCTTGGTGGTGTAGCGGTCGCGCGGCAGGTAGATCAGGCAGGAGATGTAGCGGCCGTAGTCGTCGCGCCGCAGGAACAGCTTGACCTGCTTGCGCTCACGCAGCCGCAGCACGCCGAGCGCGATCGGCAGCAGCTGGTCGATCGAGGTCTGGAACAGCTCGTCGCGGGGGAACGTCTCGAGGATCTCGATCAGGTCCTTGCCGTCGTGGCTGTCGGGCGCCAGCCCGGCCCGCTCCAGCACGTCGGCCAGCTTCCGCCGGAGCACGGGGATCCTGGAGATGGACTCGTTGTAGGCCACGTGCGTGAACAGGCCGAGGAAGCGCCGCTCCCCGATCACCTCGCCCTCGGGCGAGAACAGCTTGACCCCGATGTAGTCGAGATAGGTCGCCCGGTGGACGGTGGCCCTGGAGTTGGCCTTGGTGATGATCAGGAGCTGCTTCTCCCGCGCCTTGGCGCGCACCTCGGCGGGCAGCGCGGAGAAGCTCTCGGAGCCCACCTTGTCGTCGCGCAGGATGCCCAGCGCCGCCCCCGGCAGCGCCCGCAGCGTCTCGCCCTCGTCGGTGTGCTCCAGCCGGTACTCGCGGTAGCCCAGGAAGGTGAAGTGCCCGTCGGCGAGCCAGCGCAGCAGGTCGAGGCTGTCCTCGACCTCCGCGGGCTCCAGCGGCGGCGGGCTCATGCTCAGGTCTTCCGCGGTCTGCACGGCCAGCGCCCGCATCTTCCTGAAGTCCTCGACCGCGTGGCGCACGTCGTTGAGCACCCGCTGCAGGTCGGCCTCGATCCGCCTGAGCGCCTCGGGGTCGGACTGCCGGTCGATCTCGATGTGCATCCACGACTCGACCAGTATCTGGCCGGTCACGTCCTCCTGGCCGCGGCCGAGCATGCGGCCCGTCATGTCGCGGCGCACCCGCATCTGCGGGTGGACGACCAGATGGATGCCCAGGTCGTGCCGGTCGAGCTCGATCGTCACCGAGTCCACCAGGAACGGCATGTCGTCGGTGACCACCTCGACGACGGAGTGCCCCGGGTCCCAGCCGTTCTCCTCCAGCGTGGGGGTGTAGGCACGGACGACCGCCCTGCCCTGGGGGCGGACCTCGGCCAGTTGCCGCTGCGACATCGCAGGGCCGTAAACGTCAACGGGGTTGCGGTCGAGCAGGTCCTCGGGCGCGACATGCCGGTAGTAGACCCGGAGGAAGGACAGTGCCTCCTCGGGACTCACATGTTCGCTGCTGACCGCGCAACTCTCCGCGGCTCGCTGGAGCAGCTCATCCTTGGCCTCGTCGAGGGGCATTTCGGTCTCACTCCTTTGTGAGGGTTTGCCATAGCCATTCATAGCCAGGCCCTTAGTTCCCACAACAGCGGGAAATAGTGCAAACGCGTTCTACCGCGCAGATATGGGGCACCGGTCGAGCCTCCCGTGCCCGATTTGGTGCCGATCTGGCGTTCGACCATCTGGACGTGACGCATCCGCCAATGCGCGGCGTTCTCGTCATGCGTCAGCAGATCTTCGGCCAGTTGCCACAGGTCGTCGTAGGACCTGCGGTCCCTCGCCACGGCCAGCAGCGAGTCCATGATCTCGTCGTCGGAGACCGGCAGACCACGCTGGGAGAGGGCGGTGAGGTAAGCATCCCACAGCGTGGGCTCCTCCAGCCTGCGGCGCAGCCGCGCGAGCTCCGTGTCGCTGGCGTGCCTGAAGGTGCCGAGATAGCGCTCGTCCTTCAGCCCCGACAGGAACTCCAGCTCCCGGAACTGCACCGACTGGAAGCCGCTGGCCGGCTCCAGCTTCGCCCGGAACTCGAGGAAGTCCTGAGGCGTCATCGTCTCCAAGACCTCCACCTGCCCGATAAGCACCTTCTCTACCGTGTGCACCCGCTGGAACAGGTGCCTGGCCTGCCAGAGCTCGCCCTCGAACATGGCCTCGCGGGCGTTCTCCAACTCGTGGAGCAGCAGCTTGAACCACAGCTCATAGACCTGGTGGATGGTGATGAAGAGCAGCTCGTCGGGGGCCTCCGACTGAGGCTGCTGCTGTGCGAGAAGTGCGGGCAGGCGAAGGTAGCCGCCGTACGACAGCCGGCCGCCTTCCTCGCCGAACCGCCGATGCGGGGGAACGGGCGCATCACCGTCGATGCCCACCGAACACCTCCCCCTGTCGCCCGGTCACTGCTTCACCGGACGCGAAGCCTCGCCGTACCGATATCACCCGAAAAGGGCATAGACGTCAACGTGACATCGACATCGGGGGGTCGTCGTCGGAGGCTGAGGGGGCGTTCTTGAGCTCGTCGAGCTCCTCTGGAAGCTCGGCAAGCTCAACCAACTCCGCCTGACATCTCTCGCACGTGTCGAGGTGGCGCTCGAACGCCTCGTGCTCCTCCTGGTCGAGGACGCCGAGGACATAGGCGGCCACCCCGTCGTGCATCAGCCGGCTACCCCCTTGTCCCGCAACAGCTCACGGAGAGCCCGGATCCCGTAGTAGAGCCGGGACTTCACCGTGCCCGGCGGGATCCCCAGAATCTCCGCCGCTTCATTTATCGTACGGTCTCTGAGGTAGGTCTGCTCTATGACTTCGCGGTGTTCTTCAGAGAGGCTGCGGAGCGCGTCGGCGACGACGATCGCCGAGAGAGCCCGCTCCGAGCCGTCGGGCACCGCCATCATGTCGACTTCGGGCGGCTCGACCTCGTGAGGCCGGACGCTTTTCCGTCGACGTCCGTCGATAACGATTCGGCGGGCTACGGTGAGTAGCCACGCCCATATGAGGCCTGGTTCCCATTGCAGTCTTGCCGAGTTTCGCCAGGCTCTGACGAGCGTCTCCTGCACGACGTCTTCGGCCCATTGAAGGTCGTTACCTGTCGATTTGCGTACGTGGCGCAGCAGAGGGCCGCCGAACTCCTGGTAAAGCACCGCGATGCGGTGCTCCGCCTCGGCATCCGCACTCTCGAACCTGCCGTCGAGGTGACCTAGCACGGGGCACATCTTTACACCTTCGTTATCAGTCCGGTAGCCACTCCGATAACTCCAGTCATTTCTAACTATCTCCGGCCATGAGTGAACCAGGCCCGGGAAGCCCGCGTACCTCCGACCATGCACAGGCTTTTGCGCGGCGAGCTCTTCATGCTCGGTGGCTTTGTCGTCGCAGCCGCGGTGACGATCGTGCTGGTCATGCCGCCCTCGATCGATCCCGCGGCCGCGACATGGACGCAGACGTCCTCAGGACCGCTCACGGCCGCCGACCGCGACCTGCTCATCAAGGTGCGCCAGGCCGGCCTCTGGGAGATGCCCGCGGGCCAGTACGCCGAGACCCGCGCCGAGTCCCAACGCGTGAAGGAGGTCGGCAAGCTGATCATGCAGGAACACATGAAGCTGGACCTGATGACCCGGCAGGCGGCCAAGAAGCTCGGCGTGGCACTGCCCGACGAGCCCAACGCCGACCAGCAGCGCTGGCTGGCCCAGCTGGCCTCGGAGAGCGGCCCCGCCTTCGACAAGGACTACGCGAACCTGTTGCGTGCCGCGCACGGCAAGGTCTTCACCGTCGTGGCGAGCGTACGGTCCGGGACGCGCAACTCGGAGATCAGGAAGTTCGCCCAGGAAGGCATCAACTTCGTCATGCGCCACATGGCGTACCTGGAGTCCACCGGCCTGGTCGACCACACCCAGTTGCCCGAACCGCCGATGCCCTCACCAGCTCCACCCGTCGCGATGGCGGTCGAAAAGAGGAGACACACATGAGGAGATCCAGACGCATGGCCGCGGCCATGTCCGCCTTGGCCGTGACGGCGAGCGGACTGGTGTCCGCGGCCGTCATCGGCGTCGGCCCCGCACGCGCCGACCACTGCGACCCGGCCGAGGCCAACCGGACGCCGCAGGCAACCCAGACGCCGCAGCGGCAGCGGAACCGTAACCAGGACCAGGACCAGAACCAAAATCAGGACCCGAACCAGGACCAGAACCAGAACCAGGACCCGAACCAGCAGGACCCGAACCAGCAGCAGGATCAAGATCAGCAGGGTCAGAACCAGGACCAGCAACAGCAGGACCCGGGCCAAGGTCAGCAGCAGGACCAGCAGAACGGCGACCAGCAGCAGAACGCCGACCAGCAGGACCAGGCGCCCCAGGGCGGCGGCGCCGCGGTGCTGGACCCGGCTCAGGACCCCGAGGCGGACCAGACGGCCGCGCCCGACCAGGGCCAGGCTCCCGACCCGGAGGAGACCGCCTCGACGTTCCGCCGCAACCGCCCGACCAGGACCGCCACGCCGGTGCCGAGCCAGAGCCAGGGGCAGGGCCAGAACCCGGACGGAACCGCCTCCCCCACCGCCTCGCCCACGGCGTCCGACGGCGACCACAACGAGTGCGCCGACCTCGGTCCGTTCGTCGAGGACTTCGTCGACATCCGCCAGGTGGCGCCGCGTCAGCTTGACGCCCGCATCGGCAGGAACGGCTCGCGTGGCTCCTTCGTCTCCCAGTGCGGGACGAACCGCAATGGCCACAACAACCCGGACAACTTCATCGTCGCCCCCGGCGTCAGCAACGGCGCCCACCACCTCCACGACTACGTGGGCAACCTGTCAACGGACGGCTTCTCCACGGACGAGAGCCTGGCCGCCGCGGGCACCACGTGCCGGCTGGGCGACAAATCCACCTACTTCTGGCCGGTCCTCAGAGACCGCAAGGTGGACGTCAATACCGAGGACCCGGACGGCAACGTCGGCCAGGTGCTGCGTGCCCGCTCCGTGACGCTCCAGTTCCGCGGCAACGCCACCTCCAGGGTCGTCGCGATGCCGAGGTTCCTCAGGCTGATCACCGGTGACGCCAAGGCGGCCACCAACGGCGGCGCCAACGCCAGGGCCGCCTGGACCTGCACGGGATTCCAAAATCGCATAAGTCCCGACAAATATCCGCTTTGCCCGCGCGGCAGCCAGGTCGTTCGTATCCTGGATTTCCCTAGCTGCTGGGACGGCCAGAACACCGACAGCGCCAATCACAGAACGCACGTGGTCTTCCCCGGTCAGGGCGGCGCCTGCCCACAGGGCACCAGGGCGATTCCGGCACTGCGCATGACCCTCACGTACTCCGTGCCGCAGGGCCCGTCCTTCGCCGTGGACGCCTTCCCTGAACAGAAGCACAACCCGGTCACCGACCACGCGGACTTCGCGAACGTGATGCCCGATCGGCTGATGCAGTTCGTCGTCTCATGCATCAACCGGGGGCGCCGTTGCTGATCTGAAAGCCCTCACGGGCACCCAGCCTTCCGAGTCGCACCCTCACCCGACCTTGGAGGGAACATAGATGCTCCACAGACGACACCCCCGGCACGCCCCCACCAAGCTGGACTCCAGGAACGTCCGGCTGGGGGCGAGCGCCTCGATCACGGCCATCCTGCTGTCGGCGTTCGCGCTGACCAGGACGGAACGCGGCGTCGCGCTGCTCGGCCGAGGGGTCAGCTTCCTCGAGTTCTACGCGGGCGTGTTCGCCCTGGTGCTGCTGACCGCGACAGTGGCGCTCGGTCTGCTCACGACCGAACGCGTCTTCCTGTCGCCGGCCAACCGGGTCAGGGCGCAGCTCGCGCACAAGGCCACCGCGCTCATCGGACTGGCCTACCTGGTCACGCACATCACACTCATGATCAGCCTCGGGCACGTGCCGCTGGGGGCGGCGGTCGTGCCCGTGGCGGGGATCTACGTGGGGCTCGGCACGCTGGCCTTCGATCTCATGATCCTGGCTGTGGCCACGGGAATGCTGAGGGGGCGCTTCGCGGTGCGGAGCAGGCCGTGGATGTGGCGGATGTTGCACTCCGCCGCGTACATCGCCTGGCCGGTCGCGATCATGCATGGACTCACGGCCGGCCGCCCGCCGGCCGGTTGGGTGGCCTGGTCCTACGTGGCCTGCCTCGCGGCGGTCGGCTCCGCGCTGGTCGTGCGCGTGCTGGCCACGGTACGCCGGCCGCCGATCGTACCTGAGAGGGTCGAAGGGCCAGTGGTGAGCTCGGCCGTCACCGCGAACGTGCCCATAGCGCGGCCGCAGAAGACAGCGGCGCCGGTGGCGGCGGCTCAGGCGGCCGCCAGGGTCAACGCGCCGGTGAGCCTCGCCGACGCCCGGCGCAGGTACCGGGAGGCCGGATGATCCCGACCGAGATCTGCCCGGCACGCGCATCAGGCTGGATGATCCCGACCGAGACCTGCCCGGCACGCACATCAGGAGGCCGGATGACCCCCGCAACCCCACAGGAGCAATTGTGATTCCGGCCCGAGTGCCGCGGGTGTTACGCATGGGACCTGCCCGGCTGACCGCCGGGCTCGACCACACCCGGCGGCTGGATCTTCCCGCACACCGCACCCTCCACGGCGCTCCCGAGCCGCGCGAGCTCGGCGAGCTCATCTCGCAGGCCAACGAGGTGGACATGCGCGGCCGCGGCGGCGCGGCGTTCCCGTTCGCGCGCAAGCTGCGGGCCGTCGCCGACTCGGCCGGCTCGGGCGAGAGCGTCGTGCTGGTCAACGGCGCCGAGGGCGAGCCCGCCAGCTCCAAGGACGCCATGCTGCTCACCCGCAACCCGCACCTGGTGCTGGACGGCGCGGTGCTGGCGGCCGAGGCGCTGGGTGCCCGCGAGGTGGTCGTCGCCACGGCCGGGGGCGAGGTGGCCGAGGCGTCCGTCGCCGCCGCCGTGGCCGAGCGCAGAGCCGCGAACGTGTCGGGCGGCGCGGAGAGCCGCGTCCCGATCCGGGTGGTCGGGATCAAGGAGAGGTTCATCTCCGGCGAGGGCGGCGCGCTCGTCAACGCCGTCAACGGCCAGGAAGGCATTCCGCCCGGCCGCAAGCGGCGGGCCGCGATCAGCGGCGTGGACGGCCTGCCGACCCTGCTGTCCAACACGGAGACGTACGCACAGTTCGCGCTGCTCGCCGAGCTCGGCCCGGAGCGGTACGCCGAGGTCGGCACGAGCAAGGAGCCCGGCACCATCCTGCTCACCGTCAGCGGCGGCGCGGCCAGCGGCGCGGTCATCGAAGCGCCCACCGGCACCTACCTGGCCGACGTGCTCGCGCTGACCGAGGCCGAGGTCGGCGACGGGGTGCTCATCGGCGGCTACCACGGCGCGTGGCTGTCGGCGGAGGCGGTCCAGACGGCCGTGATCTCGCGCGAGGGCATGAAGCAGGCCGGCGCCACCCTGGGCGCCGGGATCATCGTCCCGCTCGGCGAATCCACGTGTTCCCTGGGCGAGGCCGCCAGGGTCGCCTCCTATCTGGCGGCCGAGTCGGCGGGCCAGTGCGGCCCGTGCCGGCTCGGCCTGCCGGACATCGCCAGGGCCATGTGCGCGCTGGTCGAGGGCACCGGCTCGGTGGATGCCGTACGGCGCTGCGTACGCGGCGTGGAGCGGCGCGGAGCCTGCTTCCACCCGGACGGCACGGCCAAGTTCGTGCTGTCGGCGCTGGACGCGTTCGAGAGCGAGATCGCGCTCCACCTGGAGCACGGCTCGTGCGGACGGCCGGTGCGCGGCGTGCTGCCCATGCCAGAGCGCGAGGCGGACGTCGAGTACCGGCTGGAGGTCGACTGGTCCCGCTGCCAGGGGCACGGGCTGTGCGCGCATCTGCTGCCGGAGTTCGTGGACCTGGACGACTACGGGTTCCCGTCGTTCAGGAACGTCCCCGGGTGGATGGCCAAGGAGGCGCGGCGTACCGTCGAAATGTGCCCGGCGCTGGCGCTGCGGCTCGTTCAGACCACCGGGGACGGGCCGCAGCCGGTCGGGTCGCCGCTGCGGTTGGTCAAGGACGGAGTGCTCAAGAAGGCCGGGGCGAGCGCGCCCCGGCTCACGCGGGTGGGCGCCGTACCCACCCGGAACGCGTTCGGCGGGACGGCCGGGTGAGGCCCGAAGTGATGAAGATGTGACCAACCTGGCGGGTCATCCTGACGTCTCACCGATCGGCCGAACACCGACCAGCTGGGAGATGTCCATGAAGCGCCGGGATTTTCTGCATGTCGCCGCGCTGGCGCCGCTGGCCGCCGCGGCGTCCCGGCCAGGGGCGCTCGAGATCTCCGCGCCGCCGCCCAACTGGGCGCGGCTGCGCAGGCAGCTGGCGGGCACGCTCGTGCTGCCCGGCGACGCCGGCTACAACACCGCGCGCCGCCTCTACAACCCCGCCTTCGACCGGATCAGGCCGGGCGGGGTCGCCTACTGCGCGAACCCGGCCGACGTGTCGGCGTGCCTGACGTTCGCGCGCACCAGCGGCGTGCCGGTCACCACCCGCTCCGGAGGCCACTCCTACGCGGGCTGGTCGACGGGCACGGGGCTGGTGATCGACGTGTCCAGGATGAGCTCGGTCGCATATTCGGGCGGCCGGGCCACGATCGGCGCGGGCGCGAAGCTGATCGACGTCTACGACAAGCTCTCGCGCCACGGCGTGAGCATCCCCGCCGGCTCCTGCCCCACGGTCGGGATCGGCGGCCTCACGCTGGGCGGGGGCATCGGCGTGGTGTCGAGGAAGTACGGGCTCACGTGCGACACCCTCGAGTCCGTACGCGTCGTCACGGCCGACGGCAGGGTACTGACCTGCGACGCCGCGCGTAACTCCGGGCTCTACTGGGCCTGCAGGGGCGGTGGCGGCGGCAACTTCGGCGTGGCGGTGTCCTTCACGTTCAGGACGTTCGAGGCGCGCGACGTCACCGTGTTCTTCCTGCACTGGCCGTGGACCAAGGCGGAGGCCGTGGTCAAGGCATGGCAGTCGTGGGGGCCCTCCGCGCCGGACGAGCTGTGGTCGTCCCTCCATCTGGACCGCTCGGCGAGCGGACTGGACGCCTCCGTCATCGGCACCTACGTCGGCGGCAAAGCCGCACTCGACCGGCTGCTGGCCCCGCTCGTCGCCAAGGTCGGGCGGCCGTCGTCCCGCTCGGTCCGTACAGTCTCCTACCTGGAGGGCATGAAGGTCATGGGCGGCTGCGCGGCCAAGTCGGTCGCCGAGTGCCGGCGGATGCCGCGGGAGGCGTTCTCGGCCAAGTCGCACATGTCGTACGGGAAGCTGCCGGCGGCCGGTGTCCGGGCACTGGTGAACGGGGTCGCGCGCGGCGGGCGGCACTCCGTGCTGCTGGACGCCATGGGCGGGGCCATCGGCCGCGTCGGCCCCGCGGCCACGGCGTTTCCACATCGGGCGGCGCTCTTCAGCGTTCAGTATTACGAGGAGGGGACGGATCGGGCGTGGCTGCGTGGCCTACATTCCGACATGTCTCCATATTTCGGGGATCACGCGTATGTGAATTACATTGACCCCGATTTGAAGACTTGGCGAAATGCGTATTATGGGCCCAACGCAACCCGGCTCGCCGAGGTGAAGTCCACCTATGACCCCGACCGGCTGTTCCGGCTTCCGCAGGGCGTTTAGGACTTTCCGCGCACGTACACCGGCTCTCCTATTCCCACCATTTTGTACAGGCGCACGGCGGTGGGCACCGGGACGCGCACGCAGCCGTGCGAGGAGGGCTTGGTGGGCACCACCGACGAGCCGTGCATCGCGATGCCGCCGGTGAAGTAGAGCGAGTTGAACATCATGCCCAGGGGGCTCTTCGTCCAGCCGGGATCCCGCCTGTAGACACGGAAGTCCCCCACCGGGGTGATCGCGTAGCCGCAGCGGCCCGCCTCGCAGTAGTGCACGTTGGCGCCGGTCGAGACGTGCGAGGTCAGCACCGGGCGGCGACGGCGGTAGACGGTGAGCAGCTGGTCGGTCAGGTTGATCTCGACCCGGTCGGCGGGACCGTCGGGCACCAGCGGGCGCAGCCGTCTCGGCCGGTCGAGCTCCTGCCAGACCTTCGGCCCCACGGCGTTCATCGGCCTCATCCGCCGGGTCTTCTGGAAGGCCCAGACGGCGTACCTCGTCTGGACGTCGTACTTTCCGTTCATGGCGCCGTAGTAGAAGCCGTGGTCGCGCAGGCGCTGCTGGAGCAGCTTCACCATATCGCCGCGGGCGCCCGGGCGCAGAATGGTGACGGTCTCCTCCTCCGCCTCGGCGGGCGGGCGCTCCGCCTGTACCGGCGGTTGCTCCGCCAGAACCGGCGGTTGCGCCGCCGGTCCAGGCGCTTGCTCCGCCAGGACCGACGGCCGCTCCGCCGGGACGGGCGGGTCCTCCGCCATGGCGGGCACCACCGCGAGCAGCGGCAGAGCACATCCTGCGACCAGAGCCGCAATTGCGCGAAGCATTGTCGTCATGAAACGACGCGTACCCAGAACGCCGAGAATTCATCTCCGGCCACAAATTTAGCCAAGCAAATTCCCGAATAATCAGCGAACCCCGCTAAATGCCGCTATTCCGCTTTTATGCACACGGGATCACCACGCACGCTCGCAAAGGTCACGCGTCACGTAGCCGTAGCAGCAGGCCGCTGCCCGCGAGGGCCGCCGCAGCCCAGGCGGCCAGCACGCCGAGGCCGGCCCACGGGCCGATGGGGAGATCGGCGAGATCCTCGGTCGCCTGGACGGCCAGCCCCGCATTCGTCGGGGAGATCGTCCAGAGCACCTGCCGCACCTCCTCGTCGGAGACCATGAGGACGGCGAGCGGGAACACGTAGAGCAGGCCGAGCACCACCCCGGCGGCCGCCGCTGAGTCGCGTACGGCAGTGGCGAGGCCCAGGCTGAGCAGCGAGATCAGGACCAGATACAGCACCGAGCCGACGGCGGCGCGCAGGGTGGGTCCATCGGCCAGGGACAGCGGCGGGTAGCCGTGCGCGGGTGTGAAGCCGCTGCCCGGCAGCAGGAGCCGACCGGCCAGCACGGACCCGAGCACGGCGACGGTCCCTGCGGCCAGCGTCAGCCCGCCCACCACGACCGCCTTGGCGGCCAGGGCGGTGGCCCTGCGGGGCATCGCGGTGAGGCTGGTGCGGATCATGCCGGTGCTGTACTCGCCGCAGATCGCCAGCACGGCCAGCAGGGCGACCATCGCCTGGCCCAGCTGGACACCGGCGAGGCTGATCCTGGCGGCGTCCTGTCCGCACCCGGCCGCCGCGCAGGGCACGACCGCGGCGGCCACCGCGCCCGCGGCCACGGTCAGCGCGACGAGCGCGCCCAGCAGCCACCCTGGCCCCGCCACGGTACGCAGCTTGCTCCACTCGGCGTGCACTTCCCGCCTCATACGTCGCTCCTGCGCAGCCGGTACGCGGCCAGGGCGAGTGCGAGTGCGGCGTAGGCGCACAGGACCGCCAAGCCCGCCCAGGGCGGCAGGGGGAAGTAGCCCTCCACGGGTGCGTGGCGGACGGTCACGTGCGCGTATGTGGGCATGCTCTGCTGGATCGCGAACCCCGCCGCCGGAGTGAGCCGCAGCAGCCACCGCGACGCCTCGTCAGGCAGGATGGACGCGGTCGCGAGCACGTACGGGACCAGGATCGCCACGATGACCGCGATGACGGCCGTGGCGCTGCGCCGGAAGAGCGCCCCCACGGCGAGGGCGAAGACGGCGGCCGCGGCGAGCAGCGCGGCGGTGCCTGCGATCACCCGCAGCGAGGTGAGCGTCGTCACCGGGGCGAGCACGTTCCCGTTCGCGGCCAGGATCGACCGCCCGACCGGCACGGTGGTGGCCGTGGCGACCAGCCCGGCGGCGAAGGTGGCCGCGGCGATCACGACGGCCTTGGCCGCCAGCACCCGGCCGCGCCGCGGGCTGGCGAGCAGGGTGGTGCGGATCAGCCCCCGCCGGTGCTCCGCGGTGACGAACATCACCGCCACCACCATCACCGCGACGAGCCCGGCCAGCACCCCGGCCAGCACGCGCTCGACCGGCATTCCCTCCGCGGACGGCGCGATGTCGCCCACCCCCGTGACCTTGAACGTGCCGCCCGACCGGACGAGCCCGCCCGGGTGGTGCGGGGTGACGCCGTCCGGCTCCATCGTGACGCCGATGTCGTCACGGCTCCACGCGCCCCCGGCCGCCACGCCCCGCACGCCGACCTGGTCCATGACGGCGGTGACCTCGGCGAAGCGCGAGGCGGTGGCGGCCCCGAACATCACATTGGGGCTCACGGTCAGGTCGCCGGGAGAGGCGGCGAAGAGCCCGATCTGCACCTTCCCGGCGAGCCCTGGCGGACGGACGGTGCCCACCGTGGTCCAGTGCGAGCCGTCGGCCGACTCCTCGCCGATGATCGTGTCGCCGGTACGGGTCAGCCGCAGCCAGCGCGGCGACGCCTCCGAGACGCCGCCGGGGCGCCCCGCCACGTCCTCGGTGAAGTTGTGCTGCATGCGCACCCCGTGGCTGCCGGTGACCATCAGAGCCGCATACGACGTCCCCTGCCGGACGCTCTGCTTGATCATGACCCCGGCCTTGGCCCACGGTGTGACGCCGGGAACGACGTTCCTGACCCCGGGGGTGACGTCGGGCTTGCGGAGCTGCCCGGTCATGGAGCTCACGCGTACGGTGATGCTGCCGTCGCCGTCCAGCGGCTGGTGCACGAAGTAGAAGCGGTCCTCCACGGCCACGCCGCCGGGACCGATCAGAGGGGCGGGACAGGGCACCTCGATCGGCCCGTTCATGCACGAGGAGCGGCTGCCGGTCGCGAACAGCACTCCCAGCCCGACGATGAGCAGCGCCGCGAGCGCCAGTCCGAGCATCCAGCCGCGGACCGTGCGGAGCTTGATCCACTCGGCACGCAGCAGCTGCGCGAAGCCGTCCCTGCCGGTCCGCGCCCCGGAGCGGTAGGGGGTGAGGGCGGTCATCGTGCCGCTCCTCTGAACTCGACCGCGTCCCTGGTGAGATCCAGGTACGCCTCCTCCAGCGTCGCCCGGTGGGCGGCGACCTCCGAGAACGGCACCCCCTGCGCGCCGAGCAGCCGCACGATGTGCTCGGCGGCCAGCCCGGAGACGACGAGCGTGTCCCGCTCGGTGACGGTCACGATGGCGTCCGCGCCGGCCAGCACCGACATCGCCTCGGCGCGGGCCGTCGTGCGCAGCGTGACCCGGTCGCGCGAGGCTGTGGTGATCAGATCGGCCACGCTGGTGTCCGCGACGACCCGGCCCCTGCCCACGACCACGAGATGGCCCGCGGTGTCCTGCAGCTCGCTCATCAGATGGCTGGACACCAGCACGGCGCGGCCTTCCGCGGCCAGCGACCGCAGGAAGCCGCGGATCCACACGATGCCCTCGGGGTCGAGCCCGTTGAACGGCTCGTCCAGCATGAGCACCGGCGGATCGCCGAGCAGCGCGGCGGCGATGCCGAGCCGCTGGCGCATCCCCAGCGAGTAGCCGCCCGCCTTGCGCCGGGCCGCCGGGGTCAGCCCGACCTGCTCGATCACCTCGTCCACCCGCCCGGCGCCGAGGCCCTGGGAGTGGGCCAGCCACAACAGGTGGTTGCGCGCCGTGCGGCTCGGTTGCAGCGCGGCCGCGTCCAGCAGCGCGCCGACGTGGCTCAGCGGGCTGCGCAGGCTCCGGTACGGCCGCCCGCCGACCAGCGCGTGGCCCTCGTCGGCCGCGTCCAGGCCGAGCACCACCCGCATGGTGGTGGACTTGCCCGCCCCGTTGGGCCCCACGAACCCGGTGACCCGGCCCGGCAGCACGGTGAACGTCATCCCGTCCAGCGCCTGGGTCTGGCCGAACCGTTTACGCAGTCCGGTGACTTCGATGGTTGCTTCCACGCCAGGCAGACTAGGCAGCGGCCACTGCCGCGGTCGTCACGCGGCGGAGCGATCTGGGCCGTCGCTGGCGTCAGCTACGTCACGTCCCTCTTGTGAGGGATGCCAGGATTGCCGGAGCCCGGGACAATGACCTGGTGGAACGAGCGCACGAGTGGAGGCGCCTGGCCTCGGGGGCTTACGGCTGGGGGTGCCGGGTCGCCTCGGCGCCGTACGCGCCGGTCGTCGCCGGCGTGGTGCTGGCGCTGCTCGGGGTGGCGGAGTCGGTCACGCACGCCGGGAACGTGCCCGCCTTCAGCGAGACGGTGAGCGCCCCAGTGGACGGCGCGGTGGGCAGCTCACCCGTGCGGTCCGAGGACGCGCCGGTGACCGGTGAAGGTCAGGCGCCGCTGTTCCTCATGGCCTTTCCCCTGCTCGCCCTGGCCACCACGCTGCCGCTGCCCCTGCTGTGGGCCCAGCCGGCCGTGGCGGCGATCCTGACCTCCGGGGCGAGTCTGCTGTCGATCACGGCGTTCCACACGCTGACCGTGGCGGGTGTGCTGGCGCAGCTGGTCACCGGCTACCGGCTCGGCCGCCACGGGTCGCAGGCGGCGGCAGTGCTGGTCACCGTGCCGTACCCGGTGCTGGCGGTGGCGCTCGGGCCGAGCGACCACGTGCGGAGGCTGGCGCTGCTGCTGGGGTTCCTGGCCCCGGCGGCGGCGCTGGCCGGGATCGCCGTGCGGGCGCGGCACAAGGCCAGGGCCGACACCGCCGCCCGGCAGGTCGTCGCCGAGAGCCTGCTCGAGCACACCGCCCGCGGCGAGCGCGCCCGCATCGCCCGCGAGCTGCACGACGTCGTCGCCCACCACATCTCCATGGTGGCCGTGCAGGCGGAGACCGCCCGCGTGGCCGTACCCGGGATGCCGGCGGCGGGCGCGGAGCGGCTGCTGGCGATCGGCGACACCGCCAGGGCGGCGCTGACCGAGATGCGGCGGCTGCTCGGCGTGCTGCGCGAGGACGCCGAGGCCGAAGCCGCCCGGCGGCCCCAGCCCGGCCTGCGCCTGCACGAGCTCAACGAGCTGATCGACGAGGCGCGCGAGGCGTCGGGCACGAGCACCCGGCTGATCCTGCGCGGCTCGCCGGTGCAGCTCGACCCCGGCGTGGAGCTGGCCGCGTACCGGATCGTCCAGGAGGCGCTCACCAACGCGCGGCGGCACGCGCCGGGGGCCGCGGTGGACGTGGAGCTCGACTACACCGGCGAGGACCTGCGCCTGCTCGTGCGCGACAACGGCCCGGGGCCGTCGAGCGCGGAAGGGGGCGGACACGGCCTGTCCGGCATGCGCGAGCGCGCCGCGGCGGTCGGCGGCGAGCTCCGCACGAGTCCCGCCCACGGCGGCGGCTTCCTCGTGGAGGCCCGCCTGCCGGGCAGGGCGGGGACGGCCCGATGAGCGGCGAGCACGCCAAGGTCAGGATCGTCATCGCCGACGATCACCTGGTCGTGCGGACCGGGTTCGCCGAGCTGCTCGACACCCAGCCCGACTTCGAGGTCGCGGGCACCGCCGCCGACGGGGCCGAGGCGGTGCGGGCCTGCCGGGAGTTGTCCCCCGACGTGGTGCTCATGGACGTGCGCATGCCGGTCATGGACGGCATCGAGGCCACCAGGCGCCTCGCGGGCGGGCCGAAGGTGCTCATCCTGACCACGTTCGACCTCGACGAGTACGTCTACGACGCCCTGCGCGCGGGAGCCAGCGGCTTCCTGCTCAAAGACGTCACGGCCGAGCGCCTCTTCGACGCGGTCCGCGTCATCGCCGCCGGCGAGGCGCTGCTGGCCCCGGGAGTCACCCGCCGCCTCATCAGCGAGTTCGCCCGGCTGGGCCCGAAGCCGGCCACGTCGGCGCTCGCCTCGCTCACCCCTCGCGAGACGCAGGTCCTGCGGCTGGTCGCCGAGGGCCTGTCCAACCCCGAGATCGCGGCCAGGCTGGTGGTCACGGAGGAGACGGTCAAGACGCACGTGAGCCGCATCCTGGGCAAGCTCGGCCTGCGCGACAGAACCCAGGCCGTCGTCGCCGCGTACGAGACGGGCCTCGTCGTGCCGCGCGGCCGGGCCTGAGCGTCAGAAGTCGAACTTGTCGATGTTGTCCTTGTTGAACACGGTCGGCTTGCCGAGCAGCACCTCGCCCTTGGCCCCGATCGTGTACTCGCCCAGCTTGCCCGCCTTGAACTTCTCCCCCTCGGCCCCGGTGATCTGCCCGGACACGAGCGCGGCCGCCGCGTACGACGCCAGGTAGCCGAGGTCGGCCGGGTTCCACAGCTCGAACGCCTCGATGGTCCCGTCCTTGACGAATTTCCTGAGCTGGTTGGGGGTCCCGAGCCCGGTGAGCTTGACCTTCCCCTTGTACGGGGAGTCCGACAGGTAACGGGCGGCCGCGGCGATCCCCACGGTCGTGGGCGAGATGATGCCCGCCAGGTCCGGATAAGAGCGGAGAAGTCCCTGCGTCTCGGTGAACGACTTCTGGTCGTCGTCGTTGCCGTAGGCGACCTTGACCAGCTCCATGTCCTTGTACTCGGGCTTCTTGAGCTCGTCCTTCATGAAGTCGATCCAGGTGTTCTGGTTCGTCGCGTTGGGGGTGGCGGACAGCACGGCGATCTTGCCCTTGTGCCCGATCTGCTCGGCCAGCAGCTGGACCTCCGTGCGCCCGAGGTCCTCGGCGCTCGCCTGGTTCACGAACACGTGGCGGCCGAGGGGCGTGGTGTCGGAGTCGTAGCTGACGACCTTGATCCCGGCGGCCCGTGCGCGGGTGAGCGCGGGCACGACGGCGTTCGGGTCGTTGGCGGAGATGACGATGGCGTCCTGCTTCTGCTGGATCAGCGTGTTGATGTAGGACACCTGGGAGGACGCGCTGGCCTCGGACGGCCCGACCTCCTTGCCCTCGCCCCCGAATTCCTTGGCCGCCGCGATGCCGCCGCCGTCGGCGATCGTGAAGTACGGGTTGTTGACCTGCTTGGGCAGGAACGCGATCTTCAGTCCCTGCTTGATGGGGGCGTTCGGATTCGCCGGCGCGGACGACGCGGCGGCTGTGGCGGAGGCGGAGGACTGCTGCGCCACGTCGCTCTTGGTGGTGCCGCCGCAGGCGGCCGTCAGCAGGACGAGTCCCGCAAGGAGCGCCGTGGGCCGCCAAGGGGTGCGCGTTGTCATGAAGCGGACTTCCCTTCCACTTGTGGTGTTGTGCGCCGCCGCCACACCGCCCCCAAGTTCGGCGCGAGCACGGATGCGACGAGCAGCAGGCCCGTCACGAAGTTCAGGACCTCGTTGGCCACGTCGGCGAGGATGAGCGCGTTGCGCACGACGCCGAGCAGCAGCACCGCCATCAGGACCCCCGGCAGCGTGCCACGCCCGCCGAAGATCGACACCCCGCCGAACAGTACGGCGGCCACCACCGCCAGTTCGAGCCCGACGCCGTTGTCCGCCCTGGCACTGGCATAGCGGAACGTGTAGACCAGGGACGCCAGCGACGCCATCACCCCGGAGGCCACGAACAGCCAGAGCTTGATCCGCTTGACCCGGACGCCCGCGAAGAAGGCCGCCTCCACGTTCGAGCCGAGCGCGAAGATCGACCGGCCCAGCCCCGTCGCGTGCAGCACCACGGCTGCCACCGCCGCCAGCACCGCGACCAGCACGGTCGCGAGCGGGATCGGCCCCAGCGAGGCCGTCGCCAGGCTCGTGTAGCCAGGCGGCAGGTCGGCCACCGCCTGGTCGCCGAGCATCACGTACGCCAGGCCGCGGAACAGCGCGAACGTCCCGATCGTGACCGCCAGCGAAGGCAGGCCGAGCCGGGTGACGAGCAGCCCGTTGAACGCCCCGCACGCGGCGCCCACCAGCAGGCAGATCGGCATGATCGCCTCGATCGGGAGCCCCGAGTTCCACAACCAGCCGAGCACCGCGCAGGACAGGCCCAGCGTGGAGGCCACCGACAGGTCGATCTCGGCCGCGACGATCACGAGCGTCATGGTCAGGGCCATGAGGGCGATCTCGGTGGTGTCGAGGAGCAGGAAGGAGATGTTGGACCCGTTGGCGAACCCGTCCACGCCCAGCGAGGCCCACACGACCACGCCGACGAGCAGGACGAGGATGAGCCCCTCCCACCGGCGGGCCGTCCGGGCGAGATCAACGGCCATCGTCGGGCCTCCCAGGTGCGGGGTCGGCGACATCGTGGAACCTGCGGCGGCGGAGGGCGGCGGCGACGCGCAGGGCGAGCACGCGGTCGAGGACGATGGCGGCGATCAGCAGGGCGCCGTTGATGGCGGTCTGGGCGAGGGCGTCCACCCTGAGCACGGCCAGCGCGCTGGTGATGCTCGCCAGCAGCAGCGCCCCGAGCGCCGCCCCGTAAACCGTGCCGCTGCCGCCGAAGATGGCCACCCCGCCCACCACAACGGCCGCGACCACGTCGAGCTCCTTCCCGGTGGCCACGGTGGCGTCCACGGTGCCGAAGCGGGCCGCCCACATGACCCCGGCCAGCCCCGCCAGCGCGCCGTTGGCCACGAACGCCGCGACGATCCTGCGCCGTACCCGGATCCCGGCCAGCACCGCCGCCTCGGGGTTGGAGCCGATGGCGTACAGCTCCCTGCCGGAGCGCAGGTTGCCCAGCATCCAGCCGACCACCGCCAGCACGACCAGGGCGATCAGGGCGAGCAGCGGCACGCCGAGCACCGAGCGCGTCCCGAGGGACAGGAAGCCCTCGGGCATGTCGGCCGCGTTCACCTGGCGTCCGCCGGCCCAGGCGTAGTCGATGCCGCGGAAGGCGTACAGGGTGCCGAGCGTGGCGACCAGCGCGGGCACCTTCGCCGCCCCGACGAGCAGCCCGTTGACCGCCCCGCACAGGGCGCCGAGCAGCACGCACCCGGCGATCACGACCGCGACCGGTACGCCCGGGTGGTCGGCCAGGATCAGCGCGCCCCCGAACGCCGACAGGCCCACCACGGAGCTGACGGACAGGTCGACGTTCCTGGTGATGACGACAAGTGTCTGGCCGACGGCGAGCATGGCGACGATGGCGGAGTTCAGCAGGATGTCGCGGAGGCTGGCGTAGGTGAGGAACGACGGATTGACGGCGCCCGTGACGCCGAACAGCAGGGCGAGCGTGACGACGATGCCCAGCTCCCGCACCCGCGCGACCCGGTCCACGAGCCGCCGGCCGCCGTTGCGCCTGGTTGTCTCGGGCCTCGCGGCGGTCACGGTCACGCGAGGCTCCTTCCGGTGGCGGCGGCCATCACGCTCTCCTCGGTCGCGTCCGCACGGGCGATCTCGGCCACCAGCCGTCCCTCGTGCATGACCAGCACCCTGTCGGCCATCCCCAGCACCTCGGGCAGCTCGGACGAGATCATCAGCACGGCCACCCCGCTCCCGGCCAGCTCCGACAGCAGCCGGTGCACCTCGGCCTTGGTGGCGACGTCGATCCCCCGGGTCGGCTCGTCCACGATGAGCACCGACGGCTTGCGCGCCAGCCACTTGGCCAGCACCACCTTCTGCTGGTTACCGCCGGACAGCACGTTCACGGGGTCCGTCAGCCGCCCGAACTTCAGCCGCAGCCGCACAGCCCAGTCCTTGGCCCGCTCCCGCTCGGCGAGCCGGGAGATCAGCGGCCCCCGGCGTACGGCGGCCAGCCCGGCGAGCCCGATGTTGCGCTCGATGGAAAGGTCCATGACGAGCCCCTGCTGCCGCCGGTCCTCGGGCACCAGCGCCAGTCCTGCCGCCATGGCCGCCGTGGGGCTGGCGGGCCGCAGCCGCTCGCCGTCGACCTCCACGCTCCCCGCGTCCCACCGGTCGATGCCGAACACGGCCCTGGCCACCTCGGAGCGCCCGGCCCCGACCAGCCCGGCCAGCGCGACGATCTCGCCCCGCCGCACCTCGAAGGACACGTCGGCGAAGACGCCTTCGCGAGTGAGCCGGCGCACCTTCAGCGCCACCTCGCCGCGGGACGTCTCCTGCTTGGGGAACAGGGCGTCCAGCTCCCTGCCGACCATGCGGCGTACGAGGTCGTCGGGGGTGAGGTCGGCGATCAGGTCCCCGGCCACGTACGCGCCGTCACGCAGGGTGGTGACCCGCCGGCACAGCTCGAAGATCTCCTCCAGCCGATGCGAGATGAACAGCAGAGCGCACCCCTGCGAGCGCAGCGCCCTCGCGACGCCGAACAGCCGGGCGACCTCCGTGCCCGACAGGGCGGCGGTCGGCTCGTCCATGATGAGCACCCGCGCCTGCCGCGAGAGCGCCTTGGCGATCTCCACGAGCTGCTGGTCGGCGATCGACAGGCCGCGGGCCGGCTGGTCGGGGTCGAGGTGCACGCCCAGCCTGGCGAACAGCTCGGCGGCGCTCGCGCGCATGGCCCGCCGGTCGATGCCGAGCCGGCCACGGGGCTGGCGACCCATGAAGATGTTCTCCATGACCGACAAATCAGGAAAGAGGGTCGGCTCCTGGTAGATGACCGCGACCCCGGCTCGCTGCGCGTCCGCGGGCCCGCCGAACTCCACCGGCTCGCCGTCCAGCAGGATCCGCCCCGAGTCCGGGCGGTGCACGCCGGAGAGGATCTTCACGATCGTCGACTTGCCCGCGCCGTTCTCCCCGGCGAGCGCGTGCACCTCGCCGGGGAAGAGCTCCAGAGAGACCTCGCGTACGGCGCGCACCGCACCGAACGCCTTGCTGACCTGTGAGAGGGACAGAACGGGAGTCTCATCCATTTGCCGCGGCTCCCCCGGCAAAATCGTTTTAAGCAATGCGGCGACGGTAAATCACCGAAGGGTGGAGCGTCAATGGCTGCGGAATACGAGTTTTCCCGCACTCAAAGTCGTGTGGAAATTGTTACGTTTTAAGGAGTTCTTTCGCGGGCAAAGAGCAGCCCTCGCGGCGGTACCTGCCCGGCGCCACGTCGTACTCCCGCTTGAAGGCGTTGGCGAAGGCGAACTCCGAGGTGTAACCGACCTTGGCGGCGATCTGACCCAGCGGGGCGTCGGACTCCCGCATGAGGCGGGCCGCCGTGGCCAGGCGCCACCAGGTGAGGTACGTGAGCGGCGGCCGGCCGACCAGCGCGCCGAAGCGGCGGGAGAAGGCGGCCCTCGACAGCCCCGCCCGCGCACCCAGCTCCTCGACCGTCCACGGGTGCGCCGGATCCCGGTGGATGGCGTCCAGCGCGGCACTGATGCCGGGATCCGCCAGCGCCTGCGCCCACCCTCCGGTCGAACACTGGCCGTGCTCCCCCTCGAACCAGGCCCGCAGGAGGTAGAGCAGGAGCAGGTCGAGCAGCGACGACACCACCGTGTCAGCGCCCAGCCTGGGACGCTGGATCTCCGCGCCCAGGGCCTCGACGGCGGCACGCAGCTCGGTGTGCAGGCCGAGCCGGGCAGGCAGGTGGATCATGTCGGGCAGCTCGCGCAGGATCGGATGGGCCCGGCCGGGGTCGAGCCGGTAGCCCCCGCACAGCAGGACGGCCGACACGGGGCCGTCGATCGACGCCGAGGCGAACAGGCCGAGCCCGTCGTCCAGCGGGTCGCAGTCGGGCTCGGCCACCGGGGTGGACGGCGAGTCGGCCATGGCGTAGCCGTGACCGTGCGGAAAGAAGACCACGTCGCCCACCGACAGCGCGACCGGCTCGCCGTCCGGCGGGATCAGCCAGCTCGATCCCCGCAGGACCACCTGGAACCCGGCGGAGCCTGGCACGGAGGGGAAGCGCTGCCCCCAGGGCGCCTGCCATTCGACACGGGCCGATCGGGGGCTGCCCGTGCGCATGAGAGCGATCACGTCGCTGAGCACATCCATGGAGGAAGCCTAGAGGAAGACGATCGCGTATGAAATCAACGTCGATGACGCATTGGTTGTCTCGTGGCGGACCTCTACGGTGGCCTGCATGAGAACAGTACTGGTCACGGGCGCGACGGGCACGGTCGGCAGCCAGGTGGCGGCGCAGCTGAGGGAGGCAGGGGCCGAGGTCCGGCCCTTCACCAGGGCCACGGGCGATCTGACGGACCCCGGCTCGCTGCCGCTCGACGGGGTGGAGTCGGTGTTCCTGGTGTGGCCGTTCGCCACGGCGGACGGGGCGAAGGCGGTGATCGACGCGATCGCGCGCCGGGCCCGCCGCGTGGTCTACCTTTCCTCCGCCGCGGTACGCGACCACGAACGCGAGGTCGAGCGGCTGATCGAGGATTCCGGCCTGGAGTGGACGTTCCTGCGCCCGCACGCCTTCGCGGCCAACGCGCTGCGGTGGGCGGCGCAGGTGCGGGCGGGGGTGGTGCGCGGCTCGTACGGCGGGGCCGCCATGCCCGTGGTGCACGAGGGGGACATCGCGGCGGTAGCCGTACGAGCGCTGCTGGACGGCGGGCACCACGGCGCCGTCCACGAGCTGACCGGCCCGGAGTCGATCACCCAGGCCGATCAGGTACGCATCATTTCCGAAATCACGAAATTCCCGGCCCGCTGGGAGGAGGTCCCCCCGCAGCACACCCGCGAGGAGCTGTTGGCCAGGGGCTGGCCCCCACAGGCGGTGGACGGCGTCCTCCGAGCCCAGGCAGACCTGGTCGCCCACCCCGCTCCCCGCACGGCGACGGTCGAGGAGGTCACCAAGACCCCGCCACGAACGTTCGCCACCTGGGTGGCGGAGCACGCGGCGGAGTTCAGCGCCGTTCCCAAACCCGAGACCATGTCGGCCGCCCGCATCCACGAATACGGAGGTGAGATCCGCTACGACCGGATCCCGACACCCCGTCCTGGCCATGGGGAGGTGCTCATCGAGGTGGCCGCGACCTCGTTCAACCCGTCGGAGCTCGGCCTGCGCGCGGGCCTGCTGCGCGACGTGCTCCACGTGGACCTGCCGTGCACGCTCGGCTCGGACGTCTCCGGCACGGTCCTCGAGCTCGGCCCGGGCGTCACCGGGCTGGCCCCAGGTGATCGTGTGTTCGGCCTGGTGGGCGGCGTGGCGGCCGAGTACGCCGTGGTGCCCGCGAGCCTCCTGGCCAGAGCACCGCGGAGCGTGCCGCTCGCCCACGCGGCCGCCGTCCCCGTCGCCGGGCTCACCGCCTGGCAGGCGGTCCACGAGCACGCCCGCCTCACGCGGGGGCAGCGCGTGCTGATCAACGGCGCGGGCGGCGGAGTCGGGATGTTCGCCGTCCAGCTCGCCAAACTGGCAGGGGCGGTCGTGTTCGCCACGGCGAGCCCGCGCAGCGCGGCCGCGGTCAGGCGGTACGGCGCCGACGAGGTGATCGACTACACGACCACACCGCTGCCCGGCGGCATGGACGTGCTGCTCAACCTGGCCGCGCTCCCCGGCGAGGACGCCGCCGCCCTGGCCGGACTCGGGCGCACGGTGATCACCATCGCCACCCCGATCGAGGGCGGCACCCACTTCGTGGCCCGCAACGACCCGGCTCAGCTGGCCGAGCTCGCCGCCCTCATCGACCGGGGCGAGCTCACGCTCGAGATCGCCGAGTCGCTCCCCCTGACCGAGCTGCACGAGGTGCATCGCCGGGCCGAGGAGGGCGGCACCCGCGGAAAGATCATCCTGCTTCCGGCCTGAAGTGGCGGAGCACCTCGGGATTGGCCATGGCGTCGGGGTTGGCCGCCTGCTCGACGGGCGTGCCCAGCAGGATCTTGCGGACGGGCACCTCCAGCTTCTTGCCGGAGAGCGTACGCGGAATGCCGGGGACGGCGTGGATCTCGTTGGGCACGTGACGCGGTGACAGCTCCTTGCGCAGGGCGTCGCAGAGGGCGCGTTCGAGCGGTTCGGTGAGCGTCGCGCCCTCGGCGAGCGTCACGTACAGCAGCAGCCGCCCCTCCTGCCCGAGCTGCCCGGTGTCGATCACGAGGCTGTCGGCGATCTCCTCGAACCGCTCGACCACCCGGTAGAACTCGCTGGTGCCCATCCGGACGCCGCCCCGGTTGAGCGTCGAGTCGGAGCGGCCGTAGATCACGCAGCTGCCGTCCTCGTTGATCTTGATCCAGTCGCCGTGCCGCCACACGCCCGGGTAGACGTCGAAGTAGCTCTCGAAGTAGCGCCGGCCGTCGGGGTCGTTCCAGAACTTCACCGGCATCGACGGCATCGGCGCGGTCAGCACCAGCTCGCCCACCTCGCCGACGACCGGCTTGCCGGCGGAGTCGTACGACTCCACCTTCGCACCCAGCGACCGGCACGGGATGATCCCCGCCCTGATCGGATGGAGCGCGGTCGCCCCGACGAACCCCGTGCACACGTCCGTGCCCCCGGAGAAGGACCCCAGCGGGACCCCCGGCAGCTCGGCGGCCACCCACTCGAACCCCTCCGGCGGCAGCGGCGACCCGGTCGAGCCGATGCCGCGCAGCCGCTCCAGCCCCTCGGGATGGATCCCGGCCTTCAGCGAGGCCATGATGTACGGCGCCCCCACCCCGAAGTAGGTCACCTCCTCGGAACTCGCGATGCGCCACAGCGCGGCGGGCGAGGGATAGGTGGCCGCGCCGTCGTACAGCACCGGCGTGGCCCCCACCAGCAGGGCGCCGATGAGGTAGTTCCACATCATCCAGCCCGTGGTGGTGTACCAGAAGAACACATCGCCCTCGCCCACGTCCTGGTGGAAGGCGAGCGACTTGAGATGCTCCAGCACGACGCCGCCGTGGCCGTGCACGATCGGCTTGGGCAGCCCGGTCGTGCCGCTGGAGTAGAGGATCCACAGCGGGTGGTCGAACGGCACCCGCTCGAACTCCAGCGGCCCCTCCTCGGATCGCAGCCCCTCCCAGCCGATCACCTCGCCGTGCGGCACCTCCCGGGTGTGCGCCTCGCTGGGCTGCGCCTGCTGGGGCGCACGGCCCTCGTCGAGCGCGGCCAGGTACGGGATCCACACGGTCGCGCGCAGCGTGGGCAGCTGCGCGGCGATCTCGTTGACGGCGTCGGAGCGGTCGTACGTCTTGCCGTTGTAGTGGTAGCCGTCGACCGCGATGAGCACCTTGGGCTCGATCTGCTTGAACCTGTCGACGATGCTCGGCACCCCGAAGTCGGGCGAGCCGGCCGACCAGATCGCGCCCAGCGAGGCGGTGGCCAGGAAGGCGATCAGGGCCTGCGGGATGCTCGGCAGGTAGGCCGCCACCCGGTCGCCGCGCCGCACGCCGAGCCGGACCAGCCCCGCCCGGACGCGGGCCACCTCCTCGCGCAGCTCGCCCCAGGTCAGCTCCTGGCGGGCGCCGTCCTCGGACACGAACACCACGGCGGTGCCCTCCGACCGGCGCAGCGCGTTCTCGGCGTAGTTGAGCGAGCTGCCCTCGAACCACCTGGCGTCCGGCATCGTCCCCGAGAGAACGGGCCCGTCGCCGCGCTCGCCGATCACGTCGAAGTAGTCCCAGACCGACGTCCAGAACTCCTCCGGGTGCTCGACGGACCACCGCCACACGTCCTCATAGGGGCCCGACCGCCCCAGCCACTCCACGTAGTGAGTCAGCCTGGCCTTCGCGACCACCTCTTCGCTCGGCTCCCAGAGAAGCTCGCCCTCAGCAACCATGTGACCCATCCTGTCGCCCGTTCGGGGGAAAGTCATACCCGACCTTCCACATAACTTGCTATCTCCGTAGGTGGTCCACCGCCATACGCGCGGCCGTGCCGATCACCGCGTCGGCGCGCGGCTGGTTGAGCGCGGTGCTGAAGGAGCGGGTGACCACGGACACCGCGTAGCGCCGGCCGTCGGGGTATTCGACGACCCCCGACTCGGCGCGCAGCGTGGGGAGCGTGCCGGTCTTGCCGCTGACGGCGACGTCGTCGTACGGGAAGCCGGAGGCCAGCCGGTGCGGCCACACCTGCATGTTGAGCACGCCGCGCATCCAGGCACACGACTGCTCCGAGGCCGCCTCGTCCCGCCAGATCATGCCGAACAGCCTGGCCAGCTCGCGGGGGGTGGACCGGTTCGTCCGCGCGGGGTCGAGCACGCTCAGCCGCGCGATGTCCTCGGGATCCACGAACGGCCACCCATGCCCGGCGTCGATGCTCATGCTGTCCAGGAGCTCCCGGGCGCTGTGTGTCACCCGCGTCCCGTCGAGCCCGAACCCCGCCAGCATGGCGTTGACCGCGTCGAACCCCACCCGGCCCAGCAGCACGTCGGCCGAGGTGTTGTCACTCACCGTGATCATCAGGTACGCCAGGTCGCGCAGCGAGATCGTCACGTCGTCGAGCATCGCCGAGATCCCCGTCGGCCCCGACGCCCGGTCGCCGGCCGTCACGGTCACCCGGTCGGAGAGGTCCAGCAGCCCGGCCTCGGCCTGCCGGCACAGCGCCACCAGCAGCGGCACCTTGAACATCGACGCCGTGGGCACCGGCTCGTCCTGCCTGTGCCCCACATCTCGCCCCGAGTCGATGTCGGCGGCATACAGCCAGCCGGTCACGCCCGCCGCGCGGAACAGTGAGTCGAAATCGGGCGGGCTCATGCCAGCATCCCCGGCCGGCGGCTGACCCGCCGCACGGACACGGCGGCCTCGTCCGTCATCCCGGCGCTCTCCTTCAACGTACGTACGGCCACGGCCGAGAAGTCGTCGACCGCGTTCGCCGCCACGCGCCAGGCGGTGGAGACCCGGCACGTGATCGGCGAGCCTAGCAGCGGCCGCCAGGCCAGCCCCGGCAGCTCCACCTTCGGGCCGAACGCCACTGCCGCCCCCGCCAGCACCAGCCCCAGCCCGGCGCCCTCGTGCACCTGCACGGGCACGTAGCCGTGGCGGCGGCACTCCGAGAGCATCTCCGCGTAGAGACCCGGCTCCCCCTCCTGGGGCGGCATCAGCAACTCGCGTCCGGCCAGGTCGGCCAGATGCACCTCGCCGACACCGGTGAGCGGGTCGCCTTCGGCCAGCAGCACGCCCTGCGCCTGCACGAGCACCTGGCCGAACCTCAGGCCGGGCGCGGAGACCGGATGGCGGACCAGGCCGACGTCGATGGCCCCTTCCGCCAGCGCCGTCACCTGGTCGGCGGTCCAGATCTCGGCGGGCGCGAGGCGTACCTCGGGATTGGTCTCGCGGAACCCCGCGACCAGGGCGGCGATCACGGCGGCGGCCAGGTCGGGCGGGACGCCGACCTTGAGCACCGCGCCCTCGCCCTGCCTGGCCAGCTCGTGCAGCCGGTCCACCCTGGCCACGATCTCGCGGGCCTCGCCGAGGAGCAGCCGGCCTGCCTCGGTGAGGCGCACCTGGCGGGCGGAGCGGTCGAACAGCCGCACGCCGAGCTCCTCCTCCAGGCGCTTGATGCGCTGGCTGAGGGGCGGTTGCGCCATGCCGAGGCGGATCGCGGCGTTGCCGAAGTGGAGTTCCTCCGCGACCACGGTGAAGTAGCGTAGATGCCGGACGAGGTCCACGACCAGCCACTATATCCACATTTATATCTTTAAAGCCCTCATATCAGTATTGGACACCCAGGCCATCCCTCTGGTGTCCTCTGCCTCATGGCACCACAACGGGGGAAAAAGCGCCGCTGGCCGTGGCTCCTTTCGGGACTTCTGGTCCCGGTCGTCGCGGCGGGAGGCGTCATCTGGGCGCTGCGCACGGAGGGCTCGCCGAAAGAGACGGCCGACAAGTATCTGGCGGCGTGGTCGGCACAGGACTATGCGGGGATGCGCGCCCTGGTGGCCGACCCGCCGGCCGACTTCGAGACCTGGCATCGCCGCTTCCGCACCGACCTCAAGGTCACCGAGGCGCGGTTCCACGTCCCCACGGCGTCGGGGGTCTTCGCCTCCTACGGAGACGAGATCGGCTTCGCGGCGAAGCTGACCGGCCAGCAGGACTGGGACTACGGCGGGGAGCTCAAGCTCGTCGAACGCGACCGCGCCTGGAAGGTGGCCTGGACGCCGGCGACCATCCACCCGCTGCTCAAGCAGGGCCGCTCGCTGCGCGTCATCAGCCAGCAGGGCGACCCCCTGCAGGTCCTGGCCGCCGACGGCACCCCGATCAACACCCCGTCCGCGCCCGGCTCGGTGCAGCAGCTGGTGGAGGGCATCAAGCAGATGTTCCCCGAACGTTTCAAGTCGCCGGCCCGCAACCGGATCGACCTCTACGAGGGCGGCGAACCCATCCAGACGGTCGTCCGCGCGGCCGGATATCGCCCGTTCCAGACCACCATCGACCTGAAGGTCCACCGGGCGGGAGCCAAGGCCCTGGAGGGCGTCTCCAAGCCCGCCTCTCTTGTCGCCCTCCGCGCCTCGACCGGCGAGATCCTCGCGGTGGTGAACAAGCCAGGAGGCTTCAACCGGGCGCTGCTCGGCAAGTACCCGCCCGGTTCGACGTTCAAGGTCGTCACGGCCTCCGCGCTGGTGGCGGACGGGATCGAGCCGTCCCGCCAGGTCACGTGTCCCGCCGAGAAGAACATCGGCGGCTTCCCGTTCCACAACGCGGATTTCGAGGACTTCGGCACGCTGCCGTTCGAGAAGGCGTTCGCGCATTCGTGCAACACGACGTTCGGGGAGATGAGCGTGGACCGGCTGAACGGCGGCCGGCTGGCTGAGGTCGCCCGCAGCTTCGGCTTCGGCACCCCGATCACCCCGGGCGTCCCCGCCGTCCGTGCCGAGTTCCCCGACCCGAAGGACGACACGGACCTGGCCTCCGCCTCGATCGGCCAGGGCCGCGTTCTGGCGAGCCCGCTCAACATGGCCTCGGTCGCGGCGGCCATCGCATCGGGCGCGTGGATCGCCCCCAGCCTCGTCAAGGAGGAGCTGATCCCCGGCGCCCAGCCGACCAATCCGCGCCCGCTGGAGCAGGGCGTGATCACCGCCCTGCGCAAGCTCATGCCCGCCGTCGTCACCGAAGGCACCGCCCACGCCGTCCGCTTCCCCGAGGGCACGGCCGGCAAGACGGGCACGGCGGAATACGGCTCCGGCAAGGAACCACCGACCCACTCGTGGTTCATCGGCTACCGAGGCGACCTGGCCTTCGCGGTCATCGCCGAGGGCGCCGGCACAGGCGCCACCGTGGCCGCCCCAGCCGCCGCCCGCTTCCTCAACGCCCTCCCCTAGCCTCGCCCCGGCTCCCGGTCGGGGCTGGAAGGGTGTTCAGAGGACGGCGCGGCCGACGGAGGAGGTGAGGGAGGCCACGGCGGCCACCACTTCGGAGGCGTTGGAGAGGTCGGGCAGCACCACGTCGGCGCCCGCGTCGCGCAGCTCGGCGGCCATGGAGCGCCCCGAGGCGACCCCGATCATCCCCGCTCCGCCGATCTTGGCGGCCTGCACGTCACGCGTGGAGTCCCCGATCACCACGGTGTTGGCCGCGGTGAACGGCGTGCCCAGGCGCTGCTTGGCGCGCGACTGCGCCACCTGCAGCAGCGTCGCCTTGGGGTAGACCTCCTCGCCATATCCCCCCAGCGCGAAGTCGATGTACTTGTCCAGCCCGAACGCCTTGAGCTTGTGCACGGCGTTGCTCTTGATGGTGCCGGTCAGCACCGTCTGGATCACACCGTCCAGCCTGGACACCGCCTTCAGCGCATCCTTGGCCCCCGGCATCATCCGCCCCTCCTTGGCCAGCCGCCCGCGCCGGTCGGCGAAGGCCACGGCGAGCGCCGACAGGAACTTGGGCAGATGATCGTCCTCTGCCTGGATGCCGTTGACGGCGAGCGTCTCGAAGACGATCTCGGAGTCCGGGCGGCCCATCGGGGGCACGAGCTTGACCAGCGGTCGCCCGGTCACGAAGCGGAACGCCTCAGCGTAGGCGTCTCTGGTCACGATGGCGACGTCGACCAGCGTCAGGTCGACGTTCCACAGCACAAGGCGGTTGATGGCGGCCTCCTGGGGGGGTGACGCTGCATAGCGTACGACGGGCACCGCCGCTCAGGTCGGGGCCTGAGCGATTAAAGCATGGGCCGGCACGAAGGCATTACGCGTAGTCGAGCGCGTCGGAGAGCGTGTCGACCACGGGGAGACCGGTGCCCTCCAGCTCGGCCCTGGTGGTCATCCCGCCCGTGTAGAGCACCGCCCTGGCACCCACGTGCTTGGCGGCGAGCCCGTCGTCCACGCTGTCGCCGATCACCAGGATCTCGCCGGGGTCCACCGCGATGGCCTCGATGTGCGCCACCATGTGTGCGGCCTTCTCGCCGCCGGTGGTGCCGAGCAACCCGTCGACCCGGTTGAAGTGCCCCGTGATGCCGAACGACTCGACCTTGGGCACCAGGTGGCTGTGGGGCGCCATCGAGCAGAGCGACTGGGTGCCCGTCCAGCTCGCCAGGGCGGACTCGGCGTCGTCGGCCAGCCCGCACACCTCGCTCAGCCGGAAGTAGTGCTCGTGGAACCCGTCGTCCAGCAACTCCCACTCGCCCTCGGCGAGCGGGCGGCCGAGCAGGCGTTCGTAGGCGACCCAGATGGGCCGGGTGTAGACCGCGCGGAAGCCGTCCGCGGTCAGGGCAGGAAGCGCGTACGGCTTGAAGACCTCGTTGGTGGCTCCGACCACGGCGTCGATGTCGTGGAAGAGCGTGCCGTTCCAATCCCAGATGATGTGCTTCGTCATGTTGCGACAAGCTTAGACGGCACGCATGACATTTCGAGGAATACCCACCGCAGGGGCCGCGACCATCCGGCCACGGCCCCTGGAAAACTACTTGCAGGCCTTGCCGGTGGTGCCTTGGCCGTACTGGCCGCCCTTGCCGCCGTTCCACCGGATGGAAGCGCTGCCCCAGGCGCACATGTTGTTGGCCTCGATCATGTTGCCCCAGTGCCGACCCTTGTTGCCCTTGCTGAACCGGTACGTGTCACTCCGGCCGTCTTTGGCGTACACGCTGATGGAGCCGGTCGCCGACGCGGCCGTCCTGATCTCCACCCAGTTGGTCTTGCACTTGAAGGACCACCACAGCTTGATCGTCCCGACCGTGGGCTCCAGACGGCTCTTGATGTCGGCCGTCCGCACCACCTTGGCAGAGTTCCAGCAGCCCGACTTGGCCGGGTCCTTGTGGTCGTACGGATGCGGCTTGGCCTGCGCGTTCGCAGGGGCGACCGCCAGCGCGACCGCTGCCATGGCGCTCACGGCGGTGGCCACGACTCGAAGCTTCACTTGGAACCGACTCCTTGCGTCAGACAAACGATGTTGCGTCGGGACCTTAGCGAGGCGCGCCTCTGGATGGTCAAGGAAGTGTGATCGAAGTAACGCCATCGTTACTCAGCGCAGCAGGTCGGGGATCTCCTGTGTCGCGTACCACATGAGCTCGTGCGCCTCGGCCCCGTCCACGGTGAATCTCGCGTCGTCGTCGCCTTCGTCGGCGGCGGGCAGCGCGGCGACGGCGGCCTCGATGTCGGGGACGGCCTCGTGGTCGTCGATGTGCACCGCGGCCACCTTGGCCAGCGGGATCGAGTCGGCGAGACGCACTCGCGCCCGTTCCTCCAGGTCTACCCCCGCGGAGACCGAGCGGTCGGGCACCTCTGCCGCGACCACCACGCGCCGTGGCGCGGCCTGGATGCCGTCGGCGAGGTCGGCGGCCAGCATCCGCAGCGAGGCGCGGGCCGCTTCGATGAGCGCCACGTATTCGAGCTCCTCGGTGTCGCCCGAGGCGTACCACTCGGTCAGCGCGGGGGTCACCGCGTAGCCGGTCAGCGGGGCCGGGCCCAGCTCTCCCGTCTCGACCGCCGTGGCGAGGGCCGGGAGAGTGCACGGCAGATAGACGCGCATGACGAACCTTTCAATGCTTTCTGGCCGAGCTCGGCTCGGCGTGCTGGGACGGATCCGCAGCGAGGACCTCCGTCTCAGCCTTGCAAGGGCTCTATCATGCCCGTCGCAACGTCAGACGGAGGAGAGTCTCGAGTTCCGCGATGGTCGAGTTCGCGTCTCTGTGGTGAATGCCGGCGATGCCGAGCGCGCGGGCGGCCAGGATGTTGGCCTCGATGTCGTCGATGAACACGCACTCCTCGCCGGCGAGCCCGATCTGGTCGAGCGCGTGATGGAAGATGCGCGGCTCGGGTTTGCGCATGCCGACCTCGCCGGAGATCACGATCGCGTCGAAGACCTCGTCCCAGTCGTCGCGAGGGTACTCGTTCGACCAGGAGTTAGAGAGCAAACACGTTTTGACACCATTTTTCCGTACGTCGCGGAGCATGTCGTACATTGCGTCAACTCGATCGAATCCCGCGAACATCCGGGCAAGCAGCCCTTCAGCCTCGGGCGGCACACCGTCCAGGGTCAGCAGCCTGGCGGCGAGGTCGCGCTCGAAAGAGGAGCCGTCGATCTCGCCCCTCTCCAGCGCGTGGACGACGCTCTCGCCATCACCGTGGTAGGCGTGGTCGATCATCTCCCGCATGACCTCGCGGTAGTGGTCGCCGTCGATCCTGTCGGCCACGATCCAGCGCGTGATGGCGTCGGAAAGGCCGGTCGTCAGGACTCCGCCCCAGTCGATGAGCACACCCGTAAGCACCGTTCCAGGGTAGAGCAGCCACGGATGCCCCCTTTACACCGGCCGATCATTTATTTATCGACAAAACCCCACAAAAGGAACGTCCGAAATGTCTAGTTAAAGTGATCCTCCAGCGATAGGTCGCTACCCAGAAAGGACCGCCGTGCGGACGACGATCCTGATCACCTCCAATGGCTTAAACGCCTCCCCTGAATGGAAAGCCCCGGGACTCGAACTCTTCCAGTTCGCGCCGATCTTCCCCGGCGGCCCGGAATGGCTCACCAAACCGGTGCTCATCGCCCTGCTCAGCTCGGTCATCGCCATCGCCGTGTGCTGGGCCGCATTCGCCAAGCCCAAGCTCGTCCCGCGGGGCTGGCAGAGCATCGGCGAGTACGCGTACGTATTCGTACGCGACCAGATCGCCCGGCCCAACCTCGGCAAAGACTCAGACCGCTGGATGGGCTTCCTCCTCACGGTCTTCCTGACCGTGCTCATCTGGAACCTGATGGGCATCATCCCGCTCATCCAGTTCCCCGTCGCCGCGCACATCGCCTTCCCCCTGGTGCTGGCGCTCACCGTGTACGGCATCAAGGTCTATCTCGGCGTCCGGCACCACGGCGTGCGCGGCTACCTGAGGGGCATCGTGCACCTGCCCGGTCTGCCGGGCTGGGCGTACGGGCTCTACGCCCCGATGATCCTGGCCGAGGTGTTCCTCACGTCGCTGTTCACCCACTTCGTCCGGCTGTTCGCGAACATGTTCGCCGGCCACATCATCGTGGCCTTCTTCAGCTCGGTGGGCTTCTGGTTCCTGTTCGAGCGGCTCACCCCGCTGGGAGTGGGCCTCGGCGTCCTCGGCGTGCTGATGACGATCGTGATGACCGCGCTCGAGATGCTCATCCAGTTCCTGCAGGCGTTCCTGTTCGCCGTGCTGGCCGGGATGTTCATCGCCAGTGGGCTGCGCGGCGCGCACTAACGCGTGACACGGGCGGCCAGCCTGCGGTGCTCCGCGGAGCGCAGCACGCGGGCCGCCTCATCCGCGTCCGCCACCGGGGCCTTGACCAGGAATCCCCTGTTCTGCTTGAGCGTGAGCAGCCGGGTGACCGACTGGTCGAGCCGCTGCTGCGAGATCCGGCCCGACTTCACCGCCGCCAGCACCGCCTGATGCGCCTTGGGCAGGTCGTTCGGCATGAGCAGCAGGTCGGCCCCGGCCAGGACGGCCCGCACCGCGATCTCCCCGTCGTTGTACTTCTTGCGCACGCCCGCCATGTTGAGCGCGTCGGTGGAGATCACGCCCTTGAAGCCGAGCTTCTGCCTGAGCAGGCCGGTCAGGATGGGCTTGGACAGCGTCGCCGGGTCCCTCGACGGGTCGAGCTTGGGGAAGACGATGTGGGCGCTCATCACGGCGTCCACGCCCGCGCCGATCGCGGCCTTGAACGGCGGCGCGTCGACCTTCTCCCACTGGGCCCTCGTGTGCTTGATCACAGGCAGCCCGGTGTGGCTGTCGACGTTGGTGTCGCCGTGGCCGGGGAAGTGCTTGGCGGTGGCGGCCACCTTCGCCTCGCCGAACCCCTTGACCGCCGCCGCCACCATCTTCGCCACCCGCGCCGGGTCGTCGCCGTAGGCCCGGCGGCCGATGACGGGGTTGTCCGGGTCCACGTTCACGTCGGCGACCGGGGCGAAGTCGAGGTTGACGCCGAGCGCGCGCAGTTCCTCGCCGGTGGCCTTGGCCACGGCCCTGGCCCGGTCGGGGTCCTTGGTGGCGCCGATCTCGGCGGCGCCGGGGAAGTCGGTCATGAGCGCGGACATCCTGGCCACCAGGCCGTTCTCCTGGTCGGTGCCGATCAGGAGCGGGACTTCCTTGGACGCCTTCTGCAGGCCGTTGTTGAGTCCGACGACCTGGCCGACGCCCTTGACGTTGTGCGGGAAGAGGATCACGCCGCCCAGGTGGTACTTGGCGATCACCTTGGCCGGGGTCCCGGCGCCGTACCTGGCCTGGTTCTCGCCCGACACCGTGTCGGCCGCGGTGCCGTACAGGACGGGCATGAAGAGCTGGCCGACCTTCTCCTCGACGCTCATCTTCGACAGGGCGCGCTCGACGGGGTCCGCCTGAGCCTGCGGCGGGCTCTGCGGGGTCGTCGTCTGGGCGGGCGGCGCGGCCTTGCCTCCGCTGGGGGTGGCGCCCGCCGAGCCGCCGCCGGCGGCGCAGGCGCCGAGAGTGATCGTGAGGAGGCCTGCCGTACCGATCCGTCGAAGCATGCCTCCAAAGGTATCCATGTGACGACCCGGGCGAGACCGCCCTTTCCCGGATCGGACGTTCTACAGGCCCAGCCGGTCGAGGCCGGGCAGATGCACGCGGGCCGCCGCACGCGCGTAAGCCGCCGTCGGCTGGGCCCGCGCGGCCTCGGCGGCGCGGCGGCACTGGTCCAGCGTGTGCGCGGCCAGCACGGCGCGTACGGCGGGCAGCGCGGCAACTCCCATCGACAGCGTCGAGACCCCGAGCCCGACCAGCACACACGCCAGCGCCGGGTCGGCGGCCGACTCGCCGCAGACGCCGCACGGCTTGCCCGCCTGCGAGGCGGCGGTCGCCGTCATGGCGACCAGGTCGAGCAGCGCGGGCAGCCACGGGTCGTGCAGCGCGCTCAGTGCGCCGGCCTGGCGGTCGGCGGCGAAGGCGTACTGGGCGAGGTCGTTGGTCCCGATCGAGACGAAGTCCACCCGGGCGAGCAGGTCCCGGGCCCGCAGCGCGGCCGACGGGGTCTCGATCATCACGCCCACGTCCCGCAGGCCCCTGGCCCGGCACTCCTGCGCGAACCACCCGGCCTCCTCGGCCGTGGCCACCATCGGCGCCATGACCTGGAGCCCTGGGGACGCGACGGCCGCCAGCGCGCCGAGCTGCGCCTCCATGACGCTGGGGAACCTCCTGAACCTGCGCAGCCCCCGCTCCCCCAGCGCCGGGTTCGGCTCGGCCGGCGCCGACAGGAACGCCAGCGGCTTGTCGGCGCCGCCGTCCAGCGTGCGCACGACCACCTTGCCGCCGGGGAACGCCTCGAGCGCCGCCCGGTAGGCACGCCGCTGCTCCTCGGCGGAGGGCGGCTCGGTCCTGTCGAGGAAGAGGAACTCGGTCCGGTAGAGCCCGACGCCCTCGGCGCCCGCGCTGACGGCGTCGTCGAGTTCGGCGGGGCCACCGATGTTCGCAAGCAGCGGAACCGCGTGCCCGTCGGCGGTCCTGCCGGGACCCTTCACCGCGGCGAACGCGGCCTGCCTCGCGGTGTCCGCGCCGACCGCCTCGGCCACGTCGGACTCGGCGGGCTCCACGCGCACGTCTCCCGAGGTGCCGTCGGCCATCACCCGCACGCCCGGCGGGATGGCCGTCGCGCCCCCGCAGGCCACGACGGCGGGCACGCCCATCGCCCTGGCGATGATCGCGGTGTGGCTGGTGGGCCCGCCCTCCTCGGTGACGAACGCGGCGACGTCCTGCTTGCGCAGCAGCGCCGTGTCGGCGGGGGCGAGGTCCCTGGCGACCAGCACGTACGGCTCCGCGGGCGCGATCGGGAGCCCCTGCATGGCGTGCCCGTAGAGCAGCGCGATCACGCGGTCCCTGATGTCGTCGAGGTCGGCGGCGCGCTCGCCCAGGTAGCCGCCGGAACCGGCCAGCACGTCCCGGTACTTCGTGAAAGCCTCGAAGATCGCTCTGGGGGCGGCCAGGCCGCGGTCGATCAGTGTTCGCACCTTGACGACCAGCCCGGGGTCCTCGGCCATCAGCGCCTGGGCCTTGAGTATCTCCTCCGCCTCGCCGCCCGCCCGGTTGCCGCGGGCCTCCAGCTCGCCCGCGACCTGCGTGAGCGCGACCATCGCGCGCTCCTTCTCCTGATCCGCCTCACCGGTGTAGGTGGCGCCCTCGGGGGGTTCGGGCACGGAGACGGTCAGCACGTAAGCGGGGCCGTGCCCGATGCCCGGGCTGACCCCCACCCCCCGCAGGTTCATGGCGTACCGGCGATCTCGGCCAGCTCGTCGAGGACCTCTTCCGAGCCCTCGCCCTCCGCGCTGATCACGACGGTCTCACCCTGCCTGACGTCCAGCGCCATGATCGCGAGGATGCTCTTGCCGTTGACCTTCTCCCCGCCGTGGGACTTCGTCACCGTGATGTCCATGGGGGCCTTCTTGGCCCGCTGGACGAACGTCGCGGCGGGACGGGCGTGCAGCCCCACCTCCGCGGCCACGGTGACCTTGCGCTCACCCATTACTCCTCCTTCAGTGCCGGTCCAGACCAGCCGGACCTTCTTCGTGACAGCGCCCGTTCATTGTGACGCCTCGGCCGCCGTGGCTAGTCCCATCGGAAAAGCTCGTCTCCCACATGAACTGCCCCCTCCGCGACCTCGCTCACGGACTCGGCGTCGAGGGCCACGACGGGGCAGACGGGAGAGCGCCCGCCCGCCTCGATGAGCGCGGGGTCCCACGCCACGACGGGCTGCCCGGCGCTCACCCTGTCCCCCTCGGCGGCGAGGAGCTGGAACCCCGCGCCCTTGAGCTGGACGGTGTCGATTCCCAGATGCACCAGCACGCCCTTGCCGTCGTCCCCGACGATCACGTACGCATGCGGATGCAGTTTCATGATTTTTCCCGCTATGGGGGCTACGGCCTTCCCCGGCCCCCTCAGCGGATCGATCGCCGCTCCCGGCCCGACGAGCCCCGCGGAGAACACCGGATCGGGCACGGCGGCCAGCCGCACAGCCTCCCCCTCGACCGGGGCGAGAACAGTCGTCATGATCTCGCCCTTAGCCGATGATGTCCTCGATGTCGCTGGCGATGGTGTCCGCCTCCGGCCCCACGACGACCTGGACCACGTTTCCCGCGGCCATCACGCCGTGCGCGCCCGCCGCCCTGAGCGCGGCCTGGTCGACTTTGGACGCGTCATGCACCTCCGTGCGCAACCGGGTGATGCAGGGCTCGATCTCGATGATGTTGTCGGCCCCGCCGAGCCCGGCGATGATCGCGTTCGCATCCGCCGCCATCCGGCCTCCCTAGCTTTTGTGACCAGGTTAAATCAGTCGGTCTGGGTGACTTTGTTCAGTCCGCGCGGCGCGTCAGGGTCGATGCCGAGCCTGCGGGCCAGCGCCTCGGTGAGCAGTTGGCCCGGCACGATCAGGCCCATGGGCGCCACCCATTCGGGCAGGTCGGGGCCGTTCAGCGCGGCCGTGCCCGCCCGTGCGAGCGCCTCGCCGCCCCCGATCGTGTACGCCGCGGCGCCCGCGGCCACCACCCGCTCGGCCAGCGCGACCGTGCCGGGCAGCGTCGGGCTGTTCTGGGCGGCGACCAGCAGCGCCGGGGTGTCGGCGTCGACCACGGCGATGGGGCCGTGCAGCAGGTCGGCGTAGGACAGGCCCATGGCGTGCAGGTAGCACGCCTCCTTGAGCTTCAGCGCCGTCTCCAGGGCCGTCGAGAACGCCAGCCCGCGCCCGGACACGACGACGCCCGGCTTGTCGAACAGCCCCTCGACCACGGCGTCCAGATCGCCCGGCTCGGTGATCAGCTTCTCCACCGCCTCAGGCACCCGCCGCAGGTCGTCCGCGTCCACGTCGGCGCCCAGGCCCAGCGCGAGCACGGCCAGCGCGGCGAGCTGCGTCGTGTACGTCTTGGTCGCGGGAACGGCCTTCTCCTCCCCGGCGACCGTGCACAGAGCGACGTCGGCGGCCTGCGCGAGAGGGCTCTCCTCGCCCCCGTTCGTGATGCCGACGGTCCTGGCCCCGCAGTCCTTGGCCCAGGCCAGCGTCTCGACGATCTCCTCAGTGCGCCCCGACTGCGAGATCGCGACGGCCAGCACCCCGTCCAGGTCGAGCCGGCGCTTGTAGGTCGTCGCGATCGAGGGTGCGGCCAGCGCGGCCAGGCGGCCCGCGTGCGATTCGACCAGGTAGCGCCCGTACACTGCTGCGTTGTCGGAGGTGCCCCGCGCGATGAACAGCAGCTGGCGAGTCTGCTCGCCCACCGCTCTCACCTCGCCGACCCTCGGCAGCAGGGCGTCCAGCGTGGCCCGCAGCGCGGCCGGCTGCTCGGCGATCTCGCTGCGCATCTTCGTGGTCATCTCGGGCTCTTTCCTTGTGCGGACTTGACCGTCTTTCGCGACATGTGGTCTAGTCCGGACTAGACCAGTACGAACCATAACCCATTGCCCAGGTCAGATACGAGGGGAGGATCCGTGGCGCACATCGATCCGGACAGCCCGGTGCCCAAGTACTTCCAGCTTCGCGAGATCCTGCTGGACCTCATCGACAGCGACGAGCTCAGCATCGGGGCGGCCATCCCGTCCGAGCGCGAGCTCTGCCAGCGCTTCGGACTGTCCAGGATGACCGTGCGGCAGGCCGTCGACCACCTCGTGTCCGAGGGCCGCCTGCACCGTGTGCCCGGCAAGGGAACGTTCGTCGCCCGGCCCAAGATCGAGCTGGCGCTCCAGCTGACGTCGTTCACCGACGACATGCGGGCGCGAGGCATGGTCCCGGGCTCGCGCGACCTCGACCGCCGGATCGTGCGGGCCAGCGCCCATCTGGCCAAGGAACTGGGGATCCAGCCGGGCGAGGAGGTGCACTTCATCGAGCGGCTGCGGACGGCCGACGGGGAGCCACTGTCCATCGAACGGGCCCACATCCCGGTCAAGCTCGCGCCCGACCTCGGTTCCCTGGATCTGTCGGATAAATCGCTGTATGAGCTGTTGGAGAGCCGCTACGGCCTGGTCATGGACGCCGGCGAGCTCACCATCGACGGCGGCATCGCCGACCCGAGCGACGCCGACCTGCTGAAGCTGCCCCGCGGCGGCGCCGTACTGCTGCTGCAGCGCAGATCGTTCGCCGGGGGCGTCTGTGCGGAGCTGGGCGTGTCCACGTATCGTGCGGACCGCTACCAGCTACGCACCATCCTGGAAATGCCCGTAAGACGGGGCTGAGGCCTCACCCGGCTCGGAGGAACGCCCGGTGAACGAGACCACCGCCGCCCGGCCTTCGCCGTTCGCTCGCGTGATGACCGTGCTCCAGCGGCTGGGCCGCTCCCTGATGCTGCCCATCGCCGCCCTGCCCGCGGCCGCTCTGCTGCTGCGCTTCGGGCAGCCCGACATGCTGGGCTCCAACGGCGCCGAGCCGGGAGGCCTCGCGGACGTGGCCGGGTTCGCCTGGATGAACCAGGTCGCCGAGGTGCTGGCCGCGGCCGGCGCGGCGCTGCTGGAGAACCTGCCGCTGCTGTTCGCCGTGGGGGTGGCGATCGGCTTCGCCCGGAAGTCCGACGGCTCCACCGCGCTCGCCGCCGTGGTCGGCTACCTGGTCTTCGACCGGGTGAGCAAGGTGATGTTCTTCGGCTCGGACATCAGGGACACCGTCCTCATCAAGGAGGTCCAGGCCCAGGGCGTCAAGGAGGTCATCGACTACGGCATGCAGAACCCGACCAAGGTCCTCGGCGGCATCGTCATGGGCCTGGTCACCGCACTGCTCTGGCAGCGTTTCCACCGCATCAAGCTGCCGTCCTGGCTGGCCTTCTTCGGCGGACGCAGGTTCGTACCGATCATCACCTCCATCGTGGCGCTGGTCATCGGCGTGCTCTTCGGCTGGCTCTGGCCGGTGCTCGGCGACTGGATCCGCCACGCGGGCGAGGCCCTGACCTCGATCGGCCCGATAGGGACCGGCATCTACGGCCTGGTCAACCGCCTCCTGATCCCCCTCGGCCTGCACCACTTCGTCAACTCGGTCGTCTGGTACGTGGTGCCGCAGTGCGAGGTCGGCGGCCGGGTGCTGGGCGGGGACTGGAACTGCTACTTCGGCGGCGCCCCGCATTCCGGCCAGTTCATGGCCGGCTTCTTCCCGATCATGATGTTCGCCCTGCCCGCCGCCGCGCTGGCCATGTGGCGCGCGGCCCCGGCGCACCGCCGGGCCACGGTGGGCGGCATCATGCTGTCTGCCGCCCTGGCGTCGTTCGTCACCGGGATCACAGAGCCGATCGAGTTCGCCTTCATCTTCGTGGCGCCCCTGCTGCTGGTGGTGCACGCCGTACTGACCGGCCTGGCCATGGCCCTGACCACCCTGATCGGCGGCCAGCTGGGGTTCGGCTTCTCCGCGGGCCTGCTGGACATGCTCCTGAACGCCAGCAAGTCGAATACCGAAAATCTGCCTGGAATCCTGATATTGGGTGTCGTTTACGGTGTGGTGTATTACGTGGTCTTCACGTTCCTCATCCGCAAGCTCAACATCATGACCCCGGGCCGCGAGCCCGAGCCGGACGTCGATTCGGGCGAAACATAACCGCCACCTCTGCTCGACCTGAACGGTTTGGGGCGGCCCTCAGACGGCCGGATCACGCCTGAAACCGCCATACAAGCCCCACACCAGGGATCCAACTTCCGGCAACCTTCCCCACCAAACCCGGACGAACTCCGGAGACGCTCGGAGAAGTTGGCGGCATTTGTATTCCTCAGCCAGACCGAAAACTCCTTGAAGCGATTGTTTCTTCGCCCAAGAGTTGGAGGATGCGTGTCACCAGCCCCCCGCTTCGGCATCACCCCAGAGCCCTCGAACGACGTAGAGCAGCCACCCGAGACCCACGGCGCCCTGGCCCTGGACCCGCGCCCCCTGGTGTGGGGACCGCCAGGAGCCATCCCCGACGAGCGCAAGCTGCGCCACCTGGGACAGGCCCTCGCCGAGGTCCTGGCGGGGCGGCGTCCGCCGGAGACCGTGGCGGACAAGCTCACGGTCCGCGCCTACCGCGAGCTCGTCCGGGCGGGGCAGATGATACAGACGGCCAGGCCGCCGTTCGCCGGAAGCGTGCACGTCAAGGAGCCCCGGGACGGCGCGGTGGAAATGTGCCTCCTCATCCATTGCGGCGAGCGCAACCACGTGCTCGCCGTACGCCTCGAACGGAGAGGCGTCCAATGGCTCTGCACAGACTTCGAAACGGCATAGAACTTCGAAGCGGCAATGGCAAAAAGAGAGACCCCCACCCGAGGTGGGGGTCTCAGAAGAGCTGTCAGGCCGCGTTCTTGGGATCGCCGTGGCAGCGCTTGTACTTCTTGCCGGAGCCGCACGGGCAAGGCGCGTTACGCTCCACGTTGCCGTAGGCCGCGCGCTCCGCCTGGGTCGTGCGGACGCGGGTGTGCTCGACCTCGCCCTGCTCGCCGGGCGCCGAGTATTCGAGCTCGGCGGGCCGCTCGGGCCCGCGCAACCCGCGCGCGATGATCGAACGAGTCTCCGCGAGGACCGCGTCCTCTTCCTCGACGATCGGGTTTTCCTGGACCTCCACCTCGAGGTTGAACAGGAACCCGACGGAGTCCTCCTTGATGCCGTCGAGCATCGCGGCGAACATCTCGAAGCCCTCGCGGGCGTACTCGATCTTGGGGTCCTTCTGCGCGTAGGCCCGCATGCCGATGCCCTCGCGCAGGTAGTCCATCTCGTAGAGGTGCTCGCGCCACTTCCGGTCGAGGACCGAGAGGATCACGCGGCGCTCCAGGTCGCGCATGGTCTCGGGGCCGAACTCCTCCTCGCGCCTGTCGTACGCCGCGAGCGCGTCGGCCTTGACCTTCTCGGTGATGAGCTCTGCGGACAGCTCCTCGCGCGAGCCGGCCTCCTCGACGAGGTCGTCGATCCTGACCGAGACCGGGTAGAGCTCGCCGAACGCCTTCCACAGCTTGTCGAGGTCCCACTCCTCGGCGAAGCCCTCGGTCGTGGCGCCCTGCACGTAGCCCTCGATCACTTCGCCGATGAAGCCGCGCACCTGCTCGTGCAGGTCGGCGCCCTCCAGGACGCGGTGGCGCTCGGCGTAGATGACCTTGCGCTGGCGGTCCATCACCTCGTCGTACTTCAGAACATCCTTGCGGATCTCGAAGTTCTGCTGCTCGACCTGGTGCTGGGCGGAGGCGATGGCCTTGGAGACGATGCCGGACTCGATCGGCTGGTCGTCGGGGATGCTGAGCCTGTTCATGATCATCTCGACCCTGGCCGAGTTGAACAGGCGCATGAGGTCGTCGCCGAGCGACAGGTAGAACCGCGACTCGCCGGGGTCACCCTGACGGCCGGAACGACCGCGGAGCTGGTTGTCGATGCGGCGCGACTCGTGCCGCTCGGTGCCGAGGACGTAGAGGCCGCCGAGCGCGGTGACCTCGTCGTGCTCGGCCTTGACCGCCGCCCTGGCCTTCTCCAGCGCCTCCGGGTAGGCCTTCTCGTACTCCTCCGGCGTCTCGACCGGGTCGAGCCCGCGCTGGCGCAGCTCCAGGTCGGCGCGGAACTCGGAGTTGCCGCCGAGCATGATGTCGGTGCCTCGACCGGCCATGTTGGTGGCGACGGTGACCGCGCCCTTGCGCCCGGCCTCGGCGATGATCGACGCCTCACGCGCGTGGTTCTTCGCGTTGAGCACCTCGTGCGGCACGCCGCGGCGCTTGAGCGCCTTGGACAGCCGCTCCGACTTCGCCACCGAGGTGGTGCCGACGAGGACCGGCTGCCCGGCCTCGTAGCGCTCCTTGATGTCCTCGACCACCGCGTTGAACTTGGCGTCCTCGGTCTTGTAGACCACGTCCGCCTGGTCCTTGCGGACCATCGGCCGGTTGGTGGGGATGGGGACGACGCCCAGCTTGTACGTCTGGTGGAACTCGTTGGCCTCGGTGGCGGCCGTACCGGTCATGCCGGCGAGCTTCTTGTACAGGCGGAAGTAGTTTTGCAGGGTGACCGTGGCGAGAGTTTGGTTCTCGTCCTTGATCTTCACACCCTCTTTGGCCTCGATGGCCTGGTGCATGCCCTCGTTGTAGCGGCGCCCGTGGAGGATGCGGCCGGTGAACTCGTCGACGATCAGCACCTCGCCGTCGGCGACGATGTAGTCCTTGTCCTTCTTGAACAGCTCTTTCGCCTTGAGCGCGTTGTTCAGGAAGCCGACCAGGTGGGTGTGCTCGGGCTTGTAGAGGTTGTCGATGCCGAGCCAGTCCTCGACCTTCTCGACACCCGCCTCCAGGACGCCGACCGTGCGCTTCTTCTCGTCGACGATGTAGTCGCCGGTGCTCTCCTCGCCCGGGTTCTTCGCCTCGACGCCCCGGCGCAGCCGCGGCACGATCTTGGCGAACTCCTGGTACCACTTGCCCGACTGCTCGCCGGGGCCGGAGATGATCAGCGGCGTGCGGGCCTCGTCGATCAGGATCGAGTCGACCTCGTCGACGATCGCGAAGTTGTGACCGCGCTGCACGCACTCCTCGAGCGACCACGCCATGTTGTCGCGGAGGTAGTCGAAGCCGAACTCGTTGTTGGTGCCGTACGTGATGTCGGCCTCGTACTGCTTGCGGCGCTCGTCGGGCTGCTGCCCGGCGATGATGCAGCCCACCTCGAGACCGAGGAAACGATGGATGCGCCCCATGGTCTCGGCGTCACGCTTGGCCAGGTAGTCGTTGACCGTGATGACGTGGACGCCCTTGCCGGAGATCGCGTTGAGGTACGCCGGCAGCGTACAGGTGAGCGTCTTGCCCTCGCCGGTCTTCATCTCCGAGATGTTGCCGAGGTGGAGATTGGCGCCGCCCATGATCTGCACGTCGTACGGCCGCTGGCCGAGCACGCGGCGGGCGGCCTCGCGCACGGCCGCGAACGCTTCGGGAAGCAGATCGTCGAGCGTTTCGCCGTCGGCATGGCGCTGCTTGAATTCGTCCGTCAGCGCACGCAACTCCGCGTCGGACAGGCTCGTGAAGTCGTCCTCGATGGAGTTGACCTGGTCTGCGATCCGCTTGAGCTTGCGCAGGGTCTTACCTTCGCCGGCACGTAGGATCTTGTCGAGAATGGCTGCCACTTTATGTAAAGCTCCTCGCAGGTCTACCCCGGCGGCGCCGCCAGGAGGAGAGGCCGAGACAAACTTCCCCGTTGCCATCGTAGGCGGTTCCGCAACCAGACACAGCCACCGTGACGACGAGGGCGCCTGACCTGTCTGGGAGAATGGGGCAAGGCAGAGGGTATGCCGGTTGAGGCCGGCTCGCACCAATAAGCGCGATAACCGGCAAAGGAAGGATTAGCCATGGTTGAGGAGACGAAGTCGGAGCATTCGGAGAATCTCGGCAGCCACGGCGGTCGCGCGTCATCGTGGCTGGCGGTGACCGTGATGCTGGTGGGCACCGTGGTGGCCGGCTTCGGCCTGACGGCCGCCAACTGGACGCTCGTCTGGATCGGCGCCGGCGTGTTCGTCGTGGGCGGCGTCCTGGCCCTCGTCTTCGACATCTTCACCGACGTCGTGATCGACGCGCCCCGCGTGGGCATGCGCTCTGAAGATCACCGCTGACGCAGGCATCGCCGAGCGGGCACCCGCCCCAACGGGTGCCCCGCCCCTGATCCCGGCCCGGATTCCAGGGCGTGCACCCTGACCCGGCTCCGGATCCCGGGACGCGCACCCTAACCCGGATCCCGGCTCCGGATCCCGGGGCGTAGACCCGACCCCGGCTCCGGATCCCGGCTCCGGGCCCTGGGGCGTGACCCCGACCTCGGCTCCGGATCCCGGGCGTGTCCCTGGCGCTCATGCTTTGCCCGCCGTCGCCCCCGGCGCGGGCGTCCACATGCCGCCGCGCCGGGCGTGCCGGGGATGTCCACATGCCTGCCCCCTGAGCGGACGACTGAGCGCAGGGCCCCGGTACGAGCGCCCGTTCTTGTCGGTCGTCGCCGCTACATTGCCCGTATGCATCGCCGTACGGAATCGCAGCCATGACCGGTGTCACCGACCTCACCCCCGACGAGGCGCGCCGGATCATCCTGCGCTCGCAGGGCCTGATCGGTGCCGACGCCCGCAAGGGCGGCGTGCACGCCATGCTGCGCAGGCTGGGCGCCGTGCAGCTCGACACGATCTCGGTCCTGGCCCGCTCCCACGAACTGGTCGCGTACGCCCGCCTGGGCGCGGTGGGCAGGCCCAAGATCGAGCGGGCCTACTGGCACAACCCCGCCCAGAGCTTCGAGTACTGGTGCCACGCCGCCTGCATCCTGCCCATCGAGCACTGGCCGCTCTATTCGTTCAGGCGCCGGGCATACCTCAAGCGGCGCTACCGCTGGCACGAGGTCCCCGACGGCGTCGACAAGCTGCTCGCGCAGGTCCGCGAGCAGGGCCCGCTCACGACCTCCGACGTCGGCGGCGCCAAGAACGGCGGCCCGTGGTGGGACTGGTCAGACTCCAAGATCGGGCTGGAGTGGCTGCTCGACATCGGCGAGCTGGTCTGCAGCCGCCGCGTCGGCTGGCGGCGGGTCTACGACCTGGCCGAGCGCGTGGTCTCCGCCGACCTGCTGGCCGAGGACCTCTCCGACGAGGAGTGCATCGCACGCCTGGCCGCCGTGGCGGGCCGCTCGCTGGGCGTGGCCAACCGGACCGATCTGCTCGACTTCCTCCGGCTGCGGGGCGAGCAGGCGGCCATGCTCGACGAGATCCTCCTCAGCGGCGCCGCGGGCCTGGTGCCCGTGACGGTCACGGGCTGGCCGGGCAAGAAGGGCAAACCCAACGCCTGGGCGGATCCTGCGGCCCTGGAGTCCGAGCCGCGCGGCCGTCACCGCACGACGCTGCTGTCGCCGTTCGACTCCCTCATCTGGCACCGCGGCCGCACCGAGCGCGTCTTCGGCTTCCAGTACACGCTCGAGCTCTACGTCCCCAAGCACAAGCGCGTCCACGGCTACTTCACGATGCCGGTGCTGGCCGGCGGCCGCCTGATCGGCCGCGTCGACCCGGCCCGCGAGGGCACCACCCTGGTCATCAAGCAGCTCCACCTGGAGCCGGGCCTTTCTGCCGTCAAGCGGGCCGACGACTTAAGGGACGCCCTGTGGTCGGCCGCCGAGTGGGTGGGCTGCGAGGCGGTACGCGTCGAACGGGCCGACCCGCCGGAGCTGGTCCCATACTTGGCTCAGCCAGTACGGTGACGTGAGTTCGCTCCCGAGTCCAGGAGTGGCGCCATGTCCGAGATCTTCGACTGGGTGCGCGAGGAAACACTGGGCAGCGGGCCGATCCGCATCCGGCTGGACTGGGATCGGCTTCGCCCGTAACGCGGCTAGGTGATCTCCAGCATGCGCTCCCGCACGGCGTACACGACGGCCTCCATCCGCGAATGCAGCTGGAGCTTGTCGAGGATGTTGCGCACGTGGTTCTTCACCGTGTTCTCGGAGATGAACAGCTGCTTGGCGATCTCGCGGTTGTTCATCCCCTTGGCCACCAGCCGCAGGACCTCCATCTCGCGGTCGGTCAGCCGGGGCACGGGAAGCTGGGGCGGGCGCTCGGCCTCCTTGCGGCTCATGTTCGCGAACTCGCTGATGAGCTTGGCCGCCATCGCCGGGTTGATTAACGACTGGCCCTCGTGGACGCCCCGCACAGCGGCCGGCACGTCGTTGATCTGGACGTCCTTGAGCAGGTAGCCGGTGGCTCCCGCCTTGATGGCCTCGAAGAGATCTTCTTCCTCGTCGCTCACCGTCAGCATGATGATGCGGGTGCTCGGGACGGAGGCCTTGATGCCCTTCGTCGCCTCGATCCCGTCCTGCCGTGGCATGCGAACATCCATGAGCGCGACGTCGGGCATGAGACGATCGGCCAACTCGACCGCCTCCTGCCCGTCGCTCGCCTCACCGACCACCTCGATGTCGGGCTCAGCGGCCAGCGCGAGCGCCAGGCTCCGCCGGATCAGCTCGTGATCGTCAACGATCAGCACGCGGATCGGCTCGCTCGCTGACGGGCGAGCCTCGCCGGACTCGGTCACGAGGCCTCCTTGGGGTGCCTCGCGACCGCCTTACCCTCGCTTCGCTCGCTCATCTGAACCTGACTGAGCTCGCTCACGTCTCCTCCTCGTCGGGGGGCCAGAGCCGTTGAACCGCCATGATGGCACGTGGCCGCGGTTCTCGGGTGGTCGAGAAGATCTTTTAGCGCGCGATCAGGGCTCTACGAGCCGCAACACGCCGTAGTTGTAGCCGCGTCTGCTGTAAACGACACACGGCTGGCCGCTCTCCTTGTCACGGAACAGGTAGAAATCGTGTCCGACCAGCTCCATCTCAAGGAGGGCCTGGTCGATGGTCATGGGTTCCGCCTTGTGGAACTTCTCCCGTACGACGAGCGGCCCTTCACCGTCCATCTCTATCGGGACGATGTCGTCGTAGCGCTGGTCGCGCTGCACCAGCTCGTCCTCGTCGGGCTCGGCCTGCTGCTTGGCGGCGGTGGGCTCCGTCCGTGGCGCCAGGTCGGCGACGTCGGGGAGCGTCGCGGTGATCTCCGCCACAGAGGGCGGGCAGTGGTTGCCGTGATGAACCTTGCGCCGGTCGGCCAGTCGCCTGAGGCGGCCTTCCAGCTTGTCGAGTGCCATGTCGAGGGCTGCGAATCGGTCGTCGGCCGAGGCCTCGGCGCGGATGGCCGGTCCTCGGGAGTGAATGGTGAGCTCGACGCGCTCGCGCTGGTCCGCGAGGCGCGGATTGCGTTCCTTCGACACCTCCACATCGACTCGGATGAGTTTGTTGTCCAGACGTTCGATCCTGGCCAGCTTGGTCGTCACGTGGTCTCGGAACCGATCACTAACTCCTGTGTGCCGGCCCTTGACGATGATGTCCATGCAACAGCCCCCCTTTCGGTCTAACGACTGAGCAAGAGCGTCCGACGACGTGCATGTCGGACGAGGTCTTCTGTCTGCCTTTCTGTCACCGTTACCCTCTTCCGACTCTGCGTCCCCGGGAACTCAGGCGGCACCCGCCCGGCCGACCTGGTCTTCGACCCCACATCCGCCTGCTGAGGGTTTCGCAGCTCTGTCGCCACTACTGCCCTTCTCTTCTGGCGAGGGACATCTGGACCCTCGGGAAGGCAGGACTTACCCCTAAGCCGCACCGTGATCGGTCGACAAAGAGTCGCCTTACGTGGACCGTTTTGCCTGCGGCTGGCATCGGCTAGCAGAGCCGGGATCCCCGACCCTGCGCAACCACGGACCCGAACGGGTGCCATGTCAGAACGCTATCCGTATCCAGGAAGAATGTCAGCCGGAGGATCGGCCAAAGGATCACGTACCGTGACTTTCCCGAGGTCTTCGGATGGCCCTCTATGCCCTATTTAACCGATCGGCAACCCTTATGGGTGCGGGACTCCTGTCCGTTGAACAGCGCCACCCCGGCCCTCGGGCAAGTGACATGTGACCTCCAGGTGAGGGTCATGATTTGGATCTTTCTTTACGCACCGTGACCGTAATCCTTTTCAAGATCTTCGGCGTGTCGCGGCCACGGTCACCGCCAGCGGCACCCGCACCCCTGCCGACCGCAGCGCCCTGGCGGCTTCGACGAGGGTCGCGCCGGTCGTCACGATGTCGTCCAGGAGGAGCGCACAGGCCGCTGGAGGGCCTTTCGCGGTCTCCGGGACCTGGAGTGACCCCGCGAGGTTGGAGCTCCTCTCAGCGGAGCTCAGCCCCGCCTGGTCGGCGACCCGCCTCCCCTGGCTCAGGGCGGACCAGGTCTCGGCCCGCACGCCGAACGCCCGCAGCTGCGCCGTGACCAGCACCGCCAACCGCCCGACCGGATCGTGCCCCCGATGCCGCCGCGCCCGCCGCCCGCTGGGCACCGGCACCACCGCGAACGGCCGGTCCGCCCAGGACGCCCCGGTGCCGGTGATCGCCCTCACGACGGTGAACGCCGCCGCCTCCGCCAGCACCCCCGCCAACGCCACCGCGCCGCGCTCCTTGTACGCCACGATCGCCCTGCGCACCGCGCCGTCGTAGGGGGCCGCGGACCAGCAGTCGGGCAGACCGCGCGGTACCGGCTCAGGCAGCCGCCGCGCCGGGGCGCCGATGAGCTCGGCCAGGCACGCCGGGCAACACCGCGCCCCTCTGGCGCCGCACCCGGCGCAGGCTTGAGGCAGGACGAGATCGAGTACGGCGCTCAGCACGCGACCCAGGATGCCGCCCGCGACCGACAATTTCCCGGCACCACCAGCGCCTTCCACTGCGCCGCCACCGAAGGGTTCCACGCGCCCGCTGGGGAGCCGGCAAGCACGGGGCGGTCGGTTGTGGGGCAAGGCGTGGGCGAGCGCACAGGGCAAGGTTCAAGCACGGGCTAGCCGCAAGCAGAGGCGCAGGGCGCAACCGCAGACCCAAGGCAAGGCGGCGGCGTGGGCGAGTGCAGGTCACCGGCGCACGGGCAGGGCGCGAGGGAGCGACGCAGGCACAGGACGCGAGCGCGGGCACCGGAGCGCGAGCGCAGGGCTCAGGCACAGGGTCGCAGGGCGCAGGGAGGCGGGAGGTGGGTCAGCCGAGGGGGAAGAGGGGGGAGCTGGCGTCGGACTCGATCTTGACGGTCCAGGTCTGGCGGTCCTGGTTGAGCTCGATGATCTTGGTGCCCTGGTCCGTCGTGGCCGCCGCCAGCACCCGATCGTCCAGCGCCGCCACCGACTGCAGCTCATCCTTCAAGGGCACCCCCACAACCTCCCCGTCCCCCACGTTGATCTCGTTGAGCTGCATCTGCCCGGCCTTGCTCTCCACCAGCACGAGCAGGTGCTCGGAATCGCTCCAGGCGATGTCGCGGATCTTGTTCCCCACCTCAGTGGTGGTCAGGAACTGGAAGTTCCCCAGCATCGTCCCCGCCGCCCCGCCCGTCAGCGCGCCGATCTGGACGGTGTTCTTCGCGGTCACCACCGCCACCCGCACCCCGTCCCTGGCGATCCTGAGCTGGGTGACGTCCAGCCCCCTCAGCTGGGGGGCCGCCACCCGTTCTGGGCCTCTCCCGCTGGACGGGTTGTACCGCAGCAGGACGGCATTCTGCTGGTCATAGGTCCATAGGGAGCCGTCCTGGTGCCAGGTCGGCGGGGTCAGCTTCGCGCCCGGGATGACCTCCTGCCAGCGTCCCCCCGCCGCCAGCCCGGCCACCGAGATGCCGGTCGAGGTCCTGGCGGCGATCTGCGACCCGTCCTTGGACAGGGCGAAAGCCGAGTAACCCTCGCGCTGCTCCCCCGCCGGACCCGGCACGGTGCCCGCGGGCCCGTCCTTGCCCATGTAGTGGACGGCGCCCTTGCTGACGTAGTACGCGGTGTCGCTGCCGCCGGCCAGCCAGTCGTCGTCGGAGTCGGGCCGGTCGATGGAGTACGGCTCCCCGTCCACCTGGATCTCGATGACGCGGCCCTTGGCGATCTCGTTCTTGTTGAGGCTGTACCTGATCTGGGCCTTCAGGGCGGCCTCGGCGGTCAGGTCCAGAATGTCGATGGGTCCTGAGAGGTTGATCATCACGCGCTCCTCCGACCTGATCGACTCGATCTTGGTGCCGGGCGGGAAGCTCGTCGTCACCGCTCCCTGCAGGGCCGCGGTCGGGCTCTTGAGCAGGCGTTCCAGGATGGTCTGCGCGTAGGTCTCCGTCGGCTTCAGCCGCAGGCGCACACGGTCGACGACCAGCCGGTCGTGCGCGGGTCCCGCCACGTAATAGAGGTTCGTGGCCCGGTACGCGCGCGTCACGTCGGAGTTGGTGAGGAGCAGCCCGTTCGGCAGGCTCTTGACGAGATAGCCTTCCCCTTCGACCTTCACGAGCTCGAACGTGCCCTCCCACGGGGCGGCCGTGGGGACGTACGAGTCGTCCTCCTTGATCTTCGCCACCCATCGGCCCTTGAGCGTGACCTTCTCCACCGAGCCCGTCCCGTCGCGCGGCGCGAACTCGTACCCGTCCTCGATCACCGTCACCGGGCCCGAGGCGTTCCACTTGGCCCGCGCCTCGGGGGTCAGGTACTTCGGCAGGATGCTCGGGTCGTCGGCGTAGGCGGCCATGGCCGCCTGCAGGCCCCTGACGGTGTCCTCCGGGCCCCAGGTGCGCTGGGGCGGGATGGCGATCATGCGCTGGAACGGCTTGCTCAGCGGGTCGCTGCTGCCCGTCTCGTTGACGGTGAGCGGGCCGGTCACGGGGATCACGGTGCAGCCGGAACCCGCAAGCACCATGGCCGCCACGATCGCGGCCACCGCGCCGAGCCGCCGCGCTCTCACCCGCCGCCCCCTTGCCGCGGCGGCGCCGAGCCACCACACCGTCGCGAGCCGCCCCCTTGCCGCGACGGCGTCGTGCCACCAGACCATCGCGAGCCGCCTAGTCCCAAGACCACTTAGTTAGCGATTTCGTGGTGTCGTCAAATCGGCGGAAACAGCAACAGAGCCCCTGCTAGAACAGTGTCGACCAAGATCACAGTT